>SIAA01000027.1 GCA_009692045.1 Phycisphaerales bacterium
TTGGCGCCCATGTTGCCAATGCTTGTTCCCACGCCGTGGTTGAAGCAGTTCAGGAACACGAGCCCAGCCATGTCGAAGTTGGCATAGACAGACCACACCTTGTCGCCGTTGACATTGGTTGTAGATGTAGCAGACCAGCCGGTGAAAACGGCCGCCGAAGCGGCGGATGAAATTATCGATGCAGCGATTGCGGTCGTCAATAAAGCAGCGTTACGCATAAGTCCTTCTCTCCTCTTGGAATTGTGTTCGAAACCAGGCTGGCACTCTGCCAACCATCTCATACATAGACTGGTATTCAGGTGACAATCCTGCCAAGGCAATCTTCAATATATTTCTCACATTCGTTGCAGGGAGCAGGATTGGGCTTGCTGGTCACCACAAGCGGTTCGGCCAGCCAGCTCGGTGCCGGTGTTGTTCCCCCAGTGAGTGAGCCCCTCTGGAGTTGGACCACGGAGGGATGGCTACTTCTGGGAGGGCTGATACTGACGGTCGCGGTGACAGTTGCCATGATTCGCCTGTACAGAACTGCCGCGCGCGAGGAGTCGGGCAAGTGAAGAGGCGAGCCACAGGCGCGGGCTGCCGATGAACGGACTGCGCAACCATGTCTAGCACCGAACGAGTTCGCGTTTGCGAGGTTGCCCCGCGAGACGGGTTGCAGATTGAACGGAACTTCATTGCGACTGAGGACAAGATCAAGTTTGTCAATGCGCTCACTGCCGCGGGCTTCCTTGAGATTGAGGTAACCAGTTTTGTCAGCCCCAGATGGGTGCCGCAACTCGCTGATGCCAAGGAGGTGTATTCGGGCATCGCTCGCGGCAAAGGAGTGGTGTACTCCGCGCTCGTTGCCAACGAGCGAGGGCTGACTGCTGCGCTCGAGTGCAAGGTCGATAAGGTCGCAGTGTTCCTCTCGGCAAGTGAGTCCTTCAGCAAGCGAAACATCAACGCCACGATCGCCGAGTCGTTAGTGCGTGTCGAGCCGGTGATCAAGCAAGCTCGTGCGGCGGGTCTGCCCGTTCGCGGGTATGTGAGCTGCTCGGTACGCTGCCCCTACGAGGGTGCGATCGAGCCTAGTCGTGTGGTGCGCGTTGCCGCGGAGCTTCTGGAACTAGGCGTAACCGATCTCGACCTCGCTGACACTATTGGCGCCGCAGTTCCCAAGGACATCGAGATGCTTCTGGCAGCGACCTCATCGATTGTTGCTGTGGTCGACACGACATTGCATCTGCATGACACCAAGGGGCAGGCACTGGCTTGTGCTCGAATGGCACTGCGTCTCGGCGTACGCCGATTTGATGCAGCCGCCGGCGGGCTGGGGGGATGCCCCTATGCCGAGGGTGCACCCGGAAACTTGGCTTCGGAGTCGCTCTTACAGCTGGCTGAAGATGAAGGTTTTGCAAGCGGAGTTGACAGGTCGAAGGTGATCGAGGCGGGTGCGGCGATGCGGAGATGCATTGCTGCTCGCTCAAGTGCCTAGAGCCCTGTCTTCTGATGCGGGCATATTTCGGGTATAGTCTTCGCCCCGCCGCCTCCCGCGTGAGGAGGCTCCCCAATAGGGATCCATGACGGGACGGCGCTCTGCGTCGCAGTGATCGAGATTTACCGAAAGTACCCATGTCACAGTTTCAAGCTCCTCCTCCCACCATTCGTCGTCAAGCCGGTGTCAAGGGCAAGCCATTCATTGATTACAAGCAGGTGGACGAACTTCGCCGCGCCATGACTCAGAATGGCAAGATGTACTCGCGCAAGCGTTTGGCCTTGAGCATGGCAGAGCAGAAAATGGTTGCGACAGCCATTAAGCGCGCCCGGTTCCTAGCGCTGCTTCCCTATACCAACGCTCAAGGCTGAGTCAGCGTCGCCACAGGTTCACGATGCCGCGGCGAATAGCGCGCACGGTTAGCGAGCGGCCAAGGCGTTTGATCTCTCGATCACTGGGGCACTCCCTGCGCGCCCGCGCCAGCGCGGCCAGCGCGAACCGATCCCGACCCATCTTCACACATGCCAGTGCGAAGTTGTGCAGTGCCTCCGCGCAGCCGGGGTCATGTTTCAGGTGTCGGCGGGTAATGCGAAGGCCGGCAGCAAGATCTCCTGCTTCAAAGTGAGCTCGCGCCAACCGTGCGAGCAAGGCACCGTCGGTGCAATCATCATGCACCGCCAAGCCCAGCAGTGACAGGGCATAACCGATCGCGCCGCACTCGAGCGCTACGCCACTCGCTGCCAGGACTGCATCGGGTCGCTTGGATAGCAGGGTGAGGCGCGGGGCCGAGTCGGGTCGACCGAGTTCGTCTTCGAGCTCCGCTTTGGCAGCCAGAGGGTCGCCGCAGTCGATGGCGCAACGAGCAGAGCAAATACGCATGCCGGGCGGATAGTCACCGAGGGAGATGGCGATGGCGAACTCGCCGCGAGCTTCCTCGTTTCGACCTGCTTCGACTGCAATCTGTGCCAGCATGAGGTGGGCGCGTGTGTTGGCGGGATTCAACTCCACGACGCGGCGGTACTTCTCTGCAGCCTCGCGTGCTCGACCCAAGGCCAAGAGGGCGGAACCGTAACCGAGCAGCGTCTGCTCATTTCCCGGATGATCGCGCAGAGCCTGGAGGAATACTTTGGCGGCGCGGGCGTTATCGCCGTTCGCCTGAAGGATCTCCGCAAGTCGGGTCTTGAGGCCGGGTCCACTTGGATTCTGCTGCACAGCTTCACGGAAACACCACGCAGCGCGTTCGAGTTTGCCGCGCTTCACCAGCAACTCTCCCATGGCGCTCAAACAGAAGGGATATCGCTCGAGGTAATGCTGGGCAATGAAGTATGCCTGCTCAGCCTCCTCATCGCGATCCATCATTCCTAGTGCCGTGATTATGCAGGCATGGGCCGACTCGCACTTAGAGTCGAGTTTCACGGCGCGCTGCATCCAGTCGAGGCACTCTTCGTGTCGAACCTGAGCGGCGGCGCAGCGGCCTGCTCCCAATACTGATTCGATGTGGCTAGGCAGGGCATTGGCGGCAGCAACGAACTCGGGATGAGCTTCGACTGGTCGGCCATCCATCTCAAGAACCATCGCCAGGTTGTAGCGCCAGTCGCCGCGATCAGGATCGAACCGGATTGCTTGGCGCAACTCCCGCTCGGCTGCCGCGAGATCGCCTTCGACGAAGTATTTATGCGCTCGCTTCACCCGCGCTTCTGCCCGTCGGTCGTCGTCATATGAGGCCATGTCGCTCAATATTAGCCTGTGGAGGTCGCGTAGGATCGGCGCAATGGCAAGCACCCTGAGTTCGGTGGTGGTTCAGCTTGTGCTTCTGCTGGGCGGGGCAGGCGATGACGGCACTGCCGTCGACCCCGATCTGGTATTTCTGCGAGCGGTTCTCTTCGACCAGTCGGGCGCTGATGAGGTCAGACTCGCGGCGGCAGCGCGGATTGCTGCGCGCGGTTCCGCCGATTCGAGCCTGATTCTCCGAGAGGCTCTCGGAAGCGGGAACGCTTCGCTGATGGCCGCAGTTGTTGATTCAATGGCCGATGGCGGCGCACCAGCACGGCAGTTGATCGATGCCCTGATAGCGGCGCTGGGCAACAGCCCGCCCGCTTTGCAGGGGCGTATCGCCGCAATCCTTGCTAACGAGGAGGCTTACGCGGCAGAACCCCTGATGGATCTTGCTTCGAGGCAGGCGGAGCCGGTTGCGGTGAGAGTCGCGGTCATCGATGCCATCGGGGCACTTCGCGGGGACGCGCGGGTCGATCGCCTGCTCATTGGACTGTTGGAAGAACCCCGGGCCGAGTGCAGCGCGATTCGCTCGGCCGCCATCAAATCGTTGGAGCGGCTTACTGGCATGAACCTCGGGGATGACCCGCAGGCTTGGCTGGATTGGTGGCGGGGAACTGGTAGCGGCCAAAGTCCGGACGCGGCACTGAACCGGGTGCGATTGCGACTGGTTGAAGTGGAGAGATCACTCGCCGCGGCTGAGCTCCACGCCGAGACGCTCGCAGCAAGAGTGGAGGAGTTTGCCAACAAACTTTCGCTGGCCCTCACTAGCGAGGAGCGGATCCGTTTGGCTCAGAGGCTTCTGGGCGATCCACTTCCGGAGGTTCGTCAGGCTGGCATTTCTCAGTTCGAGCGGGCTCTACGCAACGGCGAGCGGCCCGACGCGGCGGCTCAGGCACTGCTTGCACAATCCATGAGTGACACAGACTCAGCGGTTCGCATTCGTGCGGCGCGGCTGCTGGCAGTACTGGGAACTCCTGGGCTCCCAGACAAACTGGCCGAGGCGCTTGCGCGCGAGGGTGACGGTCTTGTGGTTCTGCAACTGCTCGATCTGGTGGCGGTTGCACCCTGCGCGGATTCCTTCGGGCCTTCCTTGGAGCGCCTGCGCGACAGGCGAACATCGGATGCCGCAGCTCGAGCGATTTGGAGCATCGCCATCGGGGGGTTTGCTCCTCGAGGATGGGAGTTGACGGTTGCCGATGCGGTGAAGGTGGCGGCTGCGGCCGACACAACGGCGGCTATCGTCCGGTTGGAGTCGGCCCTCGCCAAAGATGAGGCGGGAGTTGCGCGAGCCGCTTTACGGCTGGGGGATGAAGATGCGGCGGTGCGCCGCGGCGCTGCGGAGGGTCTCCGGCATGCTGGCGTTGTTCAACCGCTTCTAGACCGCGCTGCCGCGGATGAAGTTGTTTATGAGTCGGCCGTCGGGGCGATCGCTGACGGTCCGTCCTCTCTGTCGGCTATGGAGTCGCTGTTGAAACTCAGCCCTCGGGTTGCCCAAGAGGCCGTGTGGAATCATGAGCTGGCGCGATTGCTTGCCGGACTGGAGCCGGTGAATCTATTGGCTGCCGATGCCAGATTAGATGGGGTTGCTTGGGTTGATCCCCTCGTTCGATCAAGTGCGCTCACGGCGGCAGTCGCCCTCATGGGGAGCCGGCCCATCGATGATGCGGCGCACCAGGCGCCGGGATTTGTCGACCAACTTGCCGCCCGCGCGGCAGTCTCACTGATGGCGGCCTCGCGCTACCGCGAAGCGTTGACACTGCTTGAAGGGCGCGGCTCAGAGCCGGGAACCCCGCTGCGGGAGCAGACATTCTTGGCTGCCATTTACGCGGGGGATTTCGCAGCCGCCGCGCGAGCTGTGCCGGATCAGCGGGCGTGGATGCGGGCCCTGGCAACGATTGCCCAGAGTGATGCATCTCTAGCCTTGCCGCTCGCGGATGAAATCAGGTTGAGATTCGCTGGACAACTCTCGGAGGAGGAAGCAGATCGGCTGGAGGCGATCTCCGTTTCACTCATCGGCAGAACCGTGGTGCCGGGAGTTCAGTAAACCTCGATGGTGCAGCGGTGAGTGGCGTGAACGCGGCGCTTGATTTCCTCGGTGGTCCAATCAGCGGGGGCGCGTCCTGCAAGAGATTCATGTATGGAGAGATACTGCTCTCCCAGCGAGTTCTCTGCCAGGAGCTTGAATACCCCAACCTGCATTCCTGCCAGTCCGCAAATGTAGATAATGCTTCGCGAGGATGAGAGGAAGGGGGCGAACTCATCAAGCCGCGCCTCTAGATAGTTGTGCACATATGGGCCATACCCTTTGCTTGGTGGTACCTCCCGACTGATGACAGTGTGGTAGCTGAAGTTGGGGTGTTTGCCGGCAAGCTCGCGGAAGAAACTGTCGTAAAGCAGATCCGTGGAGTAAGCCACTCCCATCACGAGATGGATGCGCGATTGGCAGGGCCCGCGCCACTGCGCTGCCGTGACTCCTGCTATCGAATCGGGCGAGCGGAGAAGGCTGGAGCGCGCGGCTCCGCTTTGTGGCCCTTCCAGCAGTTCCATCAGCATGCCCCGAAATGGCGCGATGCCGGTTCCGGTGGCCAGGAACAGGTAGTCGTGCTCGGCGGGGTCACTGGGGAGCACAAAGCGCTTTCCGGCGGGGCCGCTCAGTTGCACGGAGTCACCCACATTCAGCCCGCAGAGATAGTTACTGCACACTCCGACAAAGAGGGAGTGATCCTCGGAAACATTGCCTGAAGACTGGGCTCGGCGCTCATCAATCAGTCGTTTGGGGGTCGTCGAGACAATCTTGCCCGCACCATCCTCTCCCCAAGATGGGCAGGCGATGGAGTAAAGCCGAACCTTGTGGGGTCGGCCGCTGCCATCCACCCCGAGGGGGATCACGCCGAAGGACTGTCCGGCACGGAAGTTTCCCTCGAGCGGGGTTCCCGATACATCGATGCAGACATGGCGGACGAATGAAGCCGACTTTCCGCGAACGCAGGACTCCGACGACGTAACCTTGCAGGCTACTGGTGCCCCGGGCATGACCAGGTGCATCCTGACTTCGGGGAGGATCGGGTCGAATGGAAGCAGAGTCGTTGCCACGGAGCCATCGTAAGGTGTCCGGGAAAGATTCGTGCAAAGAGTGAAAAAACTTGCCCCCGCAAATGGCGGAAAGCCGACACAATATCAACGGCTACGGCAGGAGGCTCTACGGCCCTAACTTCAGGAGTTGGACACATGGATGTGTTTGTTATTCAAGGCGGTCATCGGCTCTCAGGACGAATTCGAGTTGAGGGTGCCAAGAATGCAACGCTGCCGCTCATGGCGGCGAGTCTGCTGACGGATGAAACGATTGACCTCCGCAATGTGGCCGGGTTGCGAGACATCGTCAACATGACGAAACTGCTCGGCGAGTTGGGAGTGCAGTCCGGATTGGGCGACGACCGTGTCTCGCTCAAGACCATTGATCCCACCGCGAATCACGCTCGGTACGAAATCGTGAGCACCATGCGAGCCAGCATCTGCGTGCTCGGCCCCATGCTGGCACGTCGCGGCAAAGCCATCATCTCAATGCCAGGAGGCTGCGCGTTCGGGGCCCGTCCTGTCGATCTCCACCTGCGGGGTTTGGAGGCGCTGGGAGCAAAGATCGAGCTGAAGGGCGGGGACATTCATGCCACATGTGATCGGTTGCGCGGAGCAACGATTTTTCTCGGCGGTCCCTTTGGTTCCACCGTGCTGGGCACCGCCAATGTGATGAGTGCGGCAACGCTGGCGCGCGGTCGAACGACGATTGAGTGCGCGGCCTGCGAACCGGAGGTTGTCGATCTCGCCGAGATGCTCAATGCCATGGGAGCCAAGATTCGGGGAGCGGGATCGCCGCGCATCATCATCGATGGCGTCGATCAACTGGGCCCAGTCGTGCACCAGATCATGCCCGATCGCATCGTGGCCGGCACCTATGCCATTGCCGCTGCGATCACCAATGGCGAGGTGATTCTCGATGACTTCCCCTACGACTCACTGCTGGCGGCAATCGATCGTTTGTCGCTGATTGGTGTGCATGTTGAAAAGATTGAGCCTGACCCCGACGATCGGCGCTGTTCGGTGCGCGTAACTAGTGACCGGACTCTCAGGCCGACCATCATCACCACCCAGCCGCATCCAGGATTCCCCACTGATCTGCAGGCTCAGTTCATGGCACTCCTCTGCCACGCCGAGGGCAACAGCATAATCACGGAAAAGATTTACCCGGAGCGCTTCCTCCACGTAGCGGAACTAGGCCGCATGGGTGCGCGCATTTACCGCGAGGGACCGACCACTGTGATTCAGGGTCCGAGCAAACTCGTTGGCGCACCAGTGATGGCAAGTGACCTGCGCGCTTCGGCGAGTCTTGTCCTGGCCGGATTGGCGGCTGAGGGAGAGACGGTGGTCAATCGGGTGTATCACATCGACCGGGGCTACTCGCGAATGGAAGAGACATTGCGTGGACTAGGGGCGCGCATCCAACGAGTAAGTGACAAGCCTGCTGCCGCCGTTGAACCGAGGGGTGCCGGGCTCCGCGCTGCTGCAGCCCAGTTCATGCAAGAGGGCGATTGAGCGACTGAGGCGATGGGGGCGATCGCGCCCCGCTCGCGGCGGACGGAGCGACTTCGAATTTTCAGGTTCAGGGACGGACTTGGGCGCCTGAGCCTTGGAGCCGCTCGGACAGCACCCGTTCTAGAACTTGTGATCGCTTGGTTGCGGCATCGAGCCATTCGCGCAGCAGTTGCAGCAGTGCGGGGTTGGTGCGAGCCAAGCTGCCCGCGCGCTCCAATAGCTCGCGGGTTGCGCGGGCGGACTCCTGCAGATCGATGGCACTGAGAGCTACAGCTCGTGCTAGAGCCATGGAAGAGTCTGGTCTATCCAGAGCACCACCGAGCAAACGCCACGGAGCGAGAATCACCTCGCGCTCCGTCAGGCTTATCTGATCTGCTGTCATAGTCAGCTCAGCTGTCGCAGTTCCCCATGCTTCTGTGACCTCTCGCAGCAACTCGCGCGCCTCGGAGATGTCAGCCAAGGCGTGATTCCATGCGGTATCTGCTCGTGCCATGATGTCTGGCAGTGAGTGAGCAGTGATCTCCTCGATCGATGCCTTCAAAGGAGTGAAATCCTCGGGAATCGGAGCCACTCTAGAGAGAAGTTCCGCGTACCTAGACCGCGCCGCACTCACGATCAGAGCGCATTCGGAATCCTCGGCCTGCATTGCGGCTACAGACACTCGGGCGGCTTCGACAAACGATGCGACCTCAGCGGCTTGGGTTCGCCATAGCGGGAAGTCCCCTTCAATTCTGGTACGCATCGACTGGATGTGCAGGCGCACCGCATCGATGCTCTTGGCAGTCTGCGCCTTGGCGTCGACGAGTTCGGGAATCACGGCGCGAAAGTTAGCGATCGTTTCCTCGAGGCGCCGGGCAGCGTGATCTCCGAGCAGGCGTGCAGGGACATCAGGGGAGGGTGTGGCCAGAATGAGCTCTCCGGGCAAGAGGGGCGTGCTTTCAGCGAGCGCCGGCGTAATGTTCAGGTGGCCTGGGCCCCCACTCAGGGGCTCGATCCACTGCACAGTGTCCTTTGATCGCAACTGGTAGTCGATTCCGAGACGGAACTCCAGATCGACGCCCGTCCAAGTGTGAGGGTCGTGATGATCGTTGGTGGTTATGTCAGTTACGACTCCGGCCCGAACTCCAGCCAGGGTTACCGTTGATCCAACCGTGGCACCGTCGGCTCCGGCATGGAGGGGAAACCTGACCACGTAGTGATTCCTTCCGCGAGTCAACGCCGGCACTGTCAATGCAGCCAAGATGATGACAGTGACGACCAAGAGGACCAAACCGCCAGCGCCAAACTCGCTCCGTGCAGTCGCGCCCACCGGTGAGTTGGCATCGGTGCCTGCGGTTGGCAACTACTTACCCGCGCCCTCGCCCGCTGGCGGCGTCGCGATGAGCACATCTCCCAGCGATCTCTCTGCCTGCTCGTAGCGCTTGAGCGCGTCGAGCAGTTGGTCCTGCACAGTCTTGCGGAAGGTGGCGTCATTCTCGAATCGGTCGGCTTGGAGTGAGAGAACTTCGCGCAGGGAGTCTCCGGCGGCGCGCAGGTCCTGCGAGGCCATGGCGAAACTGCGAGCAGCTCCGTAGAGATTCTCATGGGCGACTTCATCCGTAGTGGGGGTGTACAGGAGCTTCCAAGGACTGCGGCGAATCTCCAGAGATGCCAACTTCAACTGCCCAACCGCAGCGCGAACATCCTCCACCGTCATGCGCAAGTCGGGGAGCCGCTGCACCAGCTCGTCATGAAGGAGTTCGACGGACTGTGAGAAAGAAGAGACACCCTCATCTCCACGCTTCACCAGCTGCATGAGAGAGTCCATGCCCTCGCCGCGGCTTCGCTCCATGATCGCGCGCAGATCGGCCGTCGCTTGCAGGGAGTTGTCCAGTACCGCCCCGACCTTGGGGCCATCGCGCTCGAGCGTGGCCTTGGCTGTAGCAATGGTTTCGTCAAATCGGATGGCGCCTGAGGCAGCACTTGCCAGTGTCACCGTTACTTGCTCACGCCAAATCTCATAATCCGCAGAAACCTTGGCGCTGAGAGTGTTGATGTTCTCCAGTGCCGGCAGAACGGTGGCCCGATAGTCGGCAGGCACCGAAGCGAGCCAAGCCGAGAATTCCGCCGCGTTGTCGACCAGCTGGGTTGCCTTGTGCGTGGCATCTGGACCAAGGATGGAAGCTAGAGCGCCCGAACTGGAGGTGGCATCGATGAAAGCCCCGCTCTTAAGTCGCAGCTCGCCTTTGCCGAGCGAGTGGAAGTCAAGCCAGGAGTTGCTTCCGATCAGCGGAGAGATGCGCAGCACCAGAGCCCCGGGATAGACGGGAATGTCGGCATCGAGCTCCACTGCCACATCGATGTGGGAGGTCATACCGCTGGCATCAGTGCGCGGCATGACCGCGCAAATCTGGCCACGCTTGAGACCACCCACACGAACTTCGCCTCCGGGAATCAGTCCGGAAACACCATCAGAGACTGGGAACACGATGGTGTAGGGAGTTCTCTCCGAGAACAGGGAGAACTTTGAGAGCAGCACGACAATCGCCGTCGCTCCGATTACACCCGTAAAGAGGAAGATCCCGGCGCGAACCGTGTCCAGTTTCATATGCGGCGTTCTAACACGAACGGGATGATTGCGCGATAGACGGTGATCGCCGGGATGCCGCCTTCCGGCCCTGATGCTGGCTCAGGTGCCGACGAGAGCATCATTCGTGTCATAACGCTTGAGCGCAGTAAGAAGCTGCTCCACTTGGACCGCGGGCGGCATGGACATCAGGCGCCGTCGCAGAGCCGTCACTGTCTTGAGCTCGCGTTCTCCCAGGAGCAGGTGCTCCTTGCGGGTGCCACTGGCCGCTAGATTGATGGCAGGGAACACGCGCTTGTCGCTGATGTTGCGATCAAGAATCAACTCCATGTTGCCGGTGCCCTTGAACTCCTCGAAAATAATCTGGTCGGCGCGTGAGCCGGTGTCGACCAGGCAGGAGGCGATGATGGTGAGCGATCCACCCTCTTCAGCACGCCGAGCCGCCCCGAACAACTGCTTGGGAATATCGAGGGCACGGGCGTCGAGGCCTCCCGACATGGTGCGACCGCTGGTGGCGTACTTGCGCGAGTTGTTGAAGGCGCGCCCCAAGCGAGTGAGAGAGTCCAGCAGCACCAATACGTTCCTGCCGGCTTCCAGCATGCGCTTGGCCCGCTCGATGGCCAGGATTCCCAGAGCGCAGTGTTGGTCAACATCTTGATCGTTGTTGCTGGCTAGCACCTCCGCCGGAACATTGCGGCGGAAATCAGTGACCTCTTCGGGGCGCTCGTCGATGAGAAGGGCAATGACCTCCACATCAGGGTGATTGAACTTGACCCCGTGGGCGATGTTCTGCAGCAGAATCGTCTTTCCTGCTTTGGGTGGTGCCACGATCAAGCCGCGAGTTCCGTAGCCGATAGGGCAGAACATATCGATCAGACGGCAGGCGGCGGGGCAGCCCCGATGCTCAAGCTGCATGCGCGGCTGGGGATCGATGGCTGTCAGTTGGGAAAACTCTTTCCGCTGCGAGTACTCCTGCGGAACCATCCCCTCAATGGAAACAATTCTGGAGACAACAACGCGCGAGTTCCGCCCACCTCCGCTACGGCGGCGGCGCGACTGACGATCCTCTGTCTCCACCTCCGCCCAGCTGGAAGGCCGCAGCAGTTCTGCTCCTGCCAGATCCGGCATCACCAGCGGATCATCAGGGGACTCGATGAGTCCGTTATCAAACTGGCGGATGCGGATTTCGCCGTGAATGGAAATGTCGACCATCCCCGCTCGCAGAGAAGCAGCGGGCGAGTCGAGCAAATCCTGTGCTAATGGATCATCACCCTCTGGGGGCGAGTCGTCTTCGGTTTCTTGCATAGTTGACGCTGTCCCGCGTCGCGGTGCCGCATCTTACGGTCGTTGTTAGTAGAGCCACCGAACAGGTTTCTGTCAAGGTACAGTTTGGAAAACAGATCAGACTAGCCAGCGGCAAGCTTGCCAGATCACCGTCGCCGCGACTGCATACGCCCGCCCAGACGGCGATGAGGTGGCGCAATGGGCACCAGACCGCCGGGGAATCTCAGAGTGTCAGTGGCGTCCACGGGGGCAACAGTTGGATCACGCGACTTTGAATCGAGAGAATCCTCTCGTCGCTTGGCCTCGATTTCGCGGTGCGCGCGGACATCATCAGGCACACGACCCGCCTCGAATGCTGGGTAATCCAGCCGTGAAATCTCGACATTGGTGAGCATTTCGATGTTCTGCAGGAGCGCGCCCTGATCAGGGCACACGAAGGCCCAGGCGATGCCATCTCGACCCGCCCGGGCGGTTCGACCGATGCGGTGCACATACACCTCGGGATCCTCGGGGAGGTCGTAGTTGATCACATGGGAAATGTCCTCGACATCGAGGCCTCGCGCGGCAAGATCGCTGGCAACCAGCACCTTCAGGTCACCGTCACGGAGGCGGGACATCACCTTGTCGCGCTTGGTCTGATACATGTCACCGTGCATGGCGTGCGCATCGATTCCGTTCTTGGTGAGGAACAGTTGCAAGAGATCAACTGTGCGCTTGGTTCGACAGAACACCAGCGTGAGTGCGGGTGACTCATGCTTCAGCAAGTGAAGCAGCAACTTCCTCTTGTCCCAGTGCTCCACCGAGATATATGACTGCTTCACCTGAGAGACGGTCAGGCTCTTGGCTACGGCAACAATCTTCTCAGGATTGCGCATGTAGGCCCGAGCCAGCTTCTCGATCTCGGGCGAAATAGTGGCCGACACAAAGATCGTCTGGGGGCCGTGCTTCATCCCGCCCAGAATCTTGCGGATGTCGTCGCGGAATCCGATGTCCAGCATCCGATCCACTTCGTCGAGCACGGCGATGCGAGTCTTGTCGTAAGGGAGCAAGCCGCGATCGTGCATGTCCATCACGCGCCCGGGGGTGCCGACAACCACCTCAGGTCGGCGTTCCAGCTTCGAGGCCTGAGCGCGGATCGGTTGGCCGCCGTAGACGGGTAGAGCATGCAGGCCTGCATGCTCCGCCAGGTCTCTAAGTTCCTTGGAAACCTGAATCGCCAACTCCCGAGTTGGCACCAGAATGAGGGCGCCGAAGGCATCGCCCGGCTTTATCCGGTGCAGGATGGGAAGCGCAAACGCCACGGTCTTGCCGGATCCGGTCTTGGCCTGACCGAGGCAGTCTTTGCCTGCCAACGCCGGTGGGATCATAAGACTCTGGATGTGGGTAGGGTGTTTGAAGCCGCGGGCCGTAATGCCAGCAAGGATGCGCGGCTCGATACCGAGGTCCCCGAAAGTCCGCGTGATGTCAAAAATGTCGTGGGGTGCTTGATCCAATGTGGGGCCGCTTATGGTAACGGATAGATAAAGCCGATACAAATACACGAGTTAGGCAACGCCATGGATTCGGCGAGCACCATCCACATCAACCTCGACAGCGTTGCGCGCAATCTGGCGCTGATTCGCTCTTCCATTCACCCAACTTGCCGTATTTGCGCCGTGGTGAAGGCGGATGCCTACGGACTTGGTGCCGCTCGGATCGGTGCCGCGCTGGCCCGGGCGGGCGCGGATATGTTGGCGGTGTACCGCGATCGCGAGGCGGTTGCTCTGAGTGATCTGGGGGTTCCCATACTTGTGCTCGCCCCCATGCGTTCTATCGAGCGCGCCGGTGAGGTACACCGCATGTTGCTTTCTGGTCGTTTGCACTGCGCCGTGCATGGCTCCGAGCACCTAGATGAGTTGGAGCGCGCCGCAGCCGAGAGTGGAACCTGCGTTCCCGTCCATGTCGAAGTGGACACCGGAATGGGGCGAGGCGGAAGAGGACTTCTGCAGTCAGCGGAGGTGATTCAACGGGTGGCGAACAGTCGATTGGTGCGCTTGGCGGGAATCTTCACTCACTACGCTCGAGCCGACCGCGATGAAGCGGCCACTTCGGCCCAGACGGCGGCGTTCACAGAACTGTTGCACTCCGTACGCGAGTGTCACGGTATCGAAATCATGAAGCACGCCGCCAACACGCATGCCATGCTTCGCGGACCAAGCACCCACTTTTCCATGGTGCGGGTGGGCTTGGCGTGGACGGGCTTTGGGCGCGACGGACTCGACCCTCGCCTCGCACTTGGTGTCGATCCATTTGCAGGAGTCGTTTCGTGGCGGGCGGGACTTGTAGATGTCCGCCACATCCGTGTTGGTGATCGGGTTGGTTACGGCGGCAAGTGGCTGGCTTTACGAGATTCACTGGTGGGAACTGTGCCTGTTGGATATGCCGATGGCTATCCCTGTGCTGCGGCGACGAGGGAGCCGCCGCAGCGATTCGTGCGCGTGCGCCGCAAGGGAGGCGCATGGCACGAGGCACCTGTCTTGGGTGCCGTCAATATGGATCAGGTGTCGATTGATCTCACTGATGTTCCGTGGGCTCAAGCGGATGTTTCTGTCACTATGGCTGCGGAAGTCGAAGTGGTGGGATCGGATTCGTCCGCCAAGAACTACCTGCCGACCGTTGCCCGATCCTCGCACATGCACGCCTATGAGTTGCTGTGCCGAATGCATCCGCGAGTTCAGCGCGCCTATGACCAGTTCGATGCCAAAGCTGCCTTAGGAAGGTCCGCGGAGCGGGCCATTGCCGTAGGCGCATAGCGGCCGTGCCCCGGCGCCCTCGCTACCTATGCGGTGTCATGGAGCGACTCGAGCGTGAGACCGTTTATGCCGGGAGTATCGCCACTAGACGCCGCATGACAGCTGCCGAGAAGTTGCTGGGGCAACTCGACGAGAGCAAGCTCTACCCGGCATCATTCGTGCGTTATCGATTGACCGGATTCCGCTCCGACGGTGAGGTAGATGAACAGGTCTATGGCAAGGCGCTGCGGCGCGATCTTGTGACGATGGTGCTGCGAGACAGTGAGCGCCTCGATTTGAGTGTGGGGGAGCGGGGAGCCGAGGCCGTGACTCTCGATGCACTTGCAGAATCTTGGGGAGTCTCGGGGCGAACACTGAGGCGATGGCGTTCTCTGGGCTTGCTGCACCACTGGATCAAACGCAAGAGTGGCAAGCGTTGCGTAGCCGTGTTTCCTGAGTGTGGGCAGCAGTTTCTGGCTGCAAACGGACTGCGTGTCTCAAGAGCCGCGGCATTCCGTCGCCTGAGTGCCGCTCAGTTGAGCAGGGTGCGATCGAGAGTGACCGAGTTGCTCGCCAGTGGGCGGGGTTCGACCGATGCCGCGCAGGAAGTTGGGAGCCTGGCCGGTTGCTCGCGCGAGACAGTGCGCATGATTATGCGGCGAGATGGTCTGACCAAGAAGCTCATTCGCGTACGGGGAAAGGCGGCTCGAGTGGCCTACAGAGCGTGGTGCGCCGGTGTATCGATCTCGGCGATCTCTCGGCGCATGGGACTGCCGGCGGGAAGAGTTCGGCGGGCGATTGAGCGGCAGCGCTGGGCCCATTTGACCGGATGCGCCGACGGAGTCGCACCGTCTCTGGCGTTGGATCGTGACGATGCGGCCGAGGTGTTGTTGGCGCCAAGGGCGGTTGTTGCCTGCAGTCTCATTGATCCTGTTGAGAGCGACTCTGTTGGAGGGAGAGGGGTGGCGAGTGGTCCGCGCCGCGGCGTGCGCCGGGGAGCGCGTGTTGATCCTCAACCACAGCTCTTGGTGGCATGTGCCTATCTGCGAGTTCGCGCCGATCGAGGCTCGGACATCGACTCTGCCGAGACAGACCTGCGCTGGGCCAGTGTTCTGCGGCAGACACTGATTGCCAGTGCGTTGCCGGCCGCTGCTGCCCGGATTGAAGTGGCACGAGCGGCGGGGAAGTGGGTGCCAAGATCCGCATCCCGCCTAGCGTTGCAGTGCGCCGCGCGCGCCGTGGATACAGCTGACATCGCCGTCGCGTTTCGCCGAGGATTCAACTGTGCTCGCGCGGCAACTCTGCTGGTGGAGAAGCTGCTGGCATCGAGCGGAACAGGCTCGGCATCACTCTCCATCAAAGCCGCATGGGCAGGGGCAGCAACGCGATTTGAACACCTGCAGGACCGGTCTCAAGTGCTTCTGCCAGAACATCGCCAACTACTGGCTCAGAGATTCGGCTGGAGTGGCAGACCGCATACTCTGCGGGAGATCGCCACGCAGATGCAGTCGACTCCCGCCGCGATATCGAGGCGGATAAACGCGCTGCTGCTGCGAATGCGAAATGCCAAGTGATCGAGGAATCAGCGCTTGGAGAACTGGAAGCGGCGGCGGGCGCCTGGCTGACCAGGTTTCTTACGCTCGACTTCGCGGGAGTCGCGGGTGAGGAACCCACTGTCACGCATCAGCTTTTCCAGAGAAGCATCGAAGCCGGAAAGGGCGCGCCCGAGACCCATGATGATGGCTCCGGTATGACCCGTCACGCCACCACCAACGACACGGGCGCGAACATCGACCTTGTTTCGTTGACTTGCCTTGTCGAGAACGGCCAGCACGGACTTGAGATCGCGCTCGATCACCAAGTACTCCTCAAGAGGGCGTCCATTCACGAGGAACTCGCCAGCGCCGCTCTTGATGCGAACGCGCGCAACGGCGCACTTGCGGCGCCCGGTGGCCCACCACCAACCGCGAGCATCGGGACCCTTGGCGTAGACAGTCTTGGCGGTGGTGGTGATTGTCTCTGACATGTTCGTTAGGCCTTGTTTGCAGCAGTGATTTTGAGGGGCAGCGGTCGAGTATCGAAGGGAATGGGGTTGTTCTGAGCGTGAGTGTGCTCTGCACCAGCAAACACTCGCAGGTTGCAGATGATTTTGCGACCGAGGCGGCCGCGAGGGATCATGCGAATGATCGCCTCCGTAACCAATCGCTCAGGGTTGGATGCGAGAAGAGTCTCGTAGGTCTGAACCCGCAGTCCACCGGGGTAGCCGGACCAGCGGCGCAGAGTCTTCTGCTCGGCCTTGCGTCCGGTGAGAACTATCTTGGACGCGTTGGTGATGATGACCGCATCGCCGCACTGAACATTGGGCGTGTACTCGGGGCGGTGCTTACCCATCAGAACCGTTGCAACCTCAGTTGCTAGGCGTCCGAGGACCAAGCCGCTGGCGTCGATGTGGCGCCAAGCCATGGGGACCTGACCAGTAGTGGCATGAAATGTCTGTCGTGGCATATTGACCTTCGGTTGGAAGCGGAGAATCGGACAAGTTATCGAATTCGTGCCGAATGTCAAGCCCTTATGGCGGTTGTTTGCGCAGCGGATTCGGTGCCGGGCGGTCATACTGCCCCTCAATGAACCTAGATAGTCCACCTACCCATCCCGCACCGAGCCCCGACAGCGCTCTCTCGGTGAGTCCGCCCGAGAGACAGGAGTGGGGGCGCACTTTGGTCGCTTGGGTACTCATCGTTGCGGGCATCTATGTGTTTATGAACTTGGATAAGTGGTTTCAGGAGACGGAGCCCAGCGAAGGGCAAGCGGCCACAGAGGTGGTGCACCCCCAACCCTCCCTCAACTCTGAGTTGGTTGCGAAACTGGTGGTGGGCATTGCGCCCTTTGCGGGCCCTAGTCAAACGGGATTCATGTCGATTGATGAGGGACTCGAGAGCGGGAGCATCTACGACCGCCTGACACTAGTGGCGGTACAGGTGCGACTAGGGAAGCTCGCTGATGCGCGGGCGAGACTTGATCAGCTGAAGCAGGACTCGCGGCTGCTTGAGTCCAAGGACGATCGACTGGCTCCGCTGGTGATATCGCTTGGGGAACTGATCGACCTCGCTTCTCGGCGAGTTTCGTCGACCAATGCGGAGGTAGATCAGAACGCGGATGTCACCCCCAGCGATGCAACTGCCCCCGATGAGGCTGGGAGAGCACGCATCCGCGAGGTGCTCGGATGGTCTGGTGAGCAGGCTCTTGTTGCCGCCGGTGTAGGAGGTGGTGTGAAGTTGGATGACGCGATGGTCACGCTGATCTCGTTGCTCGTCTTCTGTGCTGGTGCGTGTTTGGGCGGGCTGCTTGGGACAGGATGGCTCATTGCACTGGCCGTCATGGCCTACAAGGGAAAGATTCGCAGTGCGCTTTCTTCATCGACTGCCAGCAGCAGCACTCTCGCGGAAATCTTTGTGGCATGGATGACGCTCTCGATCGGCCTCCAAGTTTGCTTGGCGCTGCTGATGGGACGGGAATCGCGCTTGGATAATGCCTCAACTGCGGCGATCTCGTCCCTAGCCTCGCTCGCCGCAGTTCTGTGTATTTACTGGGGCCGTGTACGAGGGTTTAGTTGGGGACAAATCCGGGAGTGGCTAGGACTTTCCTGCGGTCAGCGGCTGCTGACTGAAGTGGCGATTGGGTTCTTGACTTGGATGAGCGGCATTCCGCTTCTGGCGATTGGCTTGGGAATAGCCGCAGTTCTTGCGGGACTGCTCGGCGATGATCTGAAGCAGGCTGGTCATCCGGTGCAGGCCGCGCTGCTAAGTGCCGGAGTGTTGGAGCGTGTAATCATCTTCGCACTGGCAGCACTGATTGCTCCACTCGTGGAGGAAACGGTGTTTCGCGGTGCTCTCTATCTGCATTTGCGCCGCGTCACGGGTCGAATGGGAGTAGTAGTTTCCATCGGCCTGAGTGCGCTGGTGTCTAGTTTCCTGTTTGCCATGATTCATCCCCAGGGAGTGGCCTTCGCTCCGGTGCTCGCCGGACTTGCCGTTGCGTTCTGTCTTGCCCGTGAATGGCGGGGGAGCTTAGTGGCGCCCATGGTGGCGCATGGTCTCAACAACGCCACAATCCTCACACTGAATATCATGTTGTTCGCCTGAGGGGGATTGCCCCGGCTGACTCAGGTGTCGGTGAGTTCGATCGTCCAGTATGTCTCGTCCAAGAAGGCCTTCCAAGACTGATACTTGGGACTGCCCAATCGCATGGCGATGGCTGGATTTCGTTTGGGCTTGATGGGAGGGCGCACTAGATGCAGCCCCGCCTGAGAGGGTGTTCTGCCACCCTTGCGCGCGTTGCAGCGCACGCACGCGCAGACGAGATTTGTCCAACTGTTGCCTCCACCCTGCACGCGGGGGAGGACATGATCAAGTGTCAGGTCTCGCGTGGTGAAGTGTTTCCCGCAGTACTGACACTGATTGTGATCGCGTGCGTAAATGTTGCGGCGGTTCAGTTTGACATGCTCGCGGGGGATTCGGTCGTAACCGAGCAGCCGAATGACTTTGGGAACTGCGAACCAGATGGAGGGTGTGGCAACCCACTCGTGCGCGTCCCGCTCATACTCCCTTTGCAGGATGCTGGCCTCCGACCATGTCGAAAGCGAGTAACCGACATACCCGCCGCTCTCAACTGAGATGACTTCAGCGGCGTCTTTCGCTAGAAGGATGAAGGCCCGCCGCGCGTCAACTACTCGCAGCGCGTTGAAAATCTTGTTGAGAACGAGCACCTTTGAGTCCAGGGAGCTCGCACAAACCGTCATCGAGAACCTCCTGCGCAGTCCGAGCGCGGTTCACATGGTAGCGGCGTCCTTTAGCAGTCGGACAAACCCAGCCACTCAAGAGTAGATGCCCGCTCGTCCCGGGCAAGTACAAGTGTGGAGCAATCTGCAGCAAATGTGCGAATCAAAGAGCCCAAGTAGCGGCCATCGATGCAGCCCTTGCCCGGCGCACACGGCGTCAGCGTCACGTCATCCAGCAGTTCTTCCGCTACCTGTTGCATGTACACCGAACGAGAGCGCGCGGTAGGCGGAGCACGAAGTCGGGAGATGGGGCTGTTGCTCTCGTTGGCGATGGCGATGCGGGCATCGCAGGCGAAAATAAAGGCGCAGTGAGGACCCGTGATGGAGAGGATGCGCTCTAAGTGCTCATTGGCATGGGACAACATTGAGGAGGTGAGGAGCAGCGCGGGGCACATCGCCAGCGAGAGTTGTCGGCTAGGCGATGCGGCAGAGGGCGACTCGTCACTACCCACAGCGGAATCAATCCTCGCAGACTCATGCTGGCGCAGTACCAATCGCAGGGCGGCCGATGCGTCACTGAGCAGGTGGGCGGCGTGGGGCAGGAGGGAGCGACGCCCAAGAGTTGCTCCCACCTCACAGAACTCAGAAGCGATCTGTTGCAGCTTGGCGCGGCCCGCAGGTAGCCAGTGCCCCGGAGCACTTAGTTCAGGAGAGTCGCCCAGCCAGCCGCTAAGCGAGATGAGATCAGCCTCGGGACTGGTCTGCAGCGCTTCGAGCCACCAGCGAGTGGCGGTATCGGCGGTCGCGGGATTTCCCCCGACGAAGAAGGCCGCGCTGGAGAGCGCAGATTCACCAGAGCACGGAGTGATCGGGATCAATGACGAGTTCGCTGCGAAGAGCAGGTCTCGTACCGAGCAGTTGATGGTGGCGGTACGCAGCACGGGTGCATCCGGGGCAGAGTCAGCCTCGCGCACCTTTGTAATGGCAGCGACTGGCGCAGGTTTCATGCACCACGATTTCGTGGAGCAGAGGAAGCACGGGAGCGAGGCGATCCCAGATCCACTTGGCAATCATTTCGCTGGTCGGATTCTCCAGACCCGCGATTTCATTGAGGCAGGTATGGTCGAGTTCGCGCTCGATGGGCTCCGTCGCGCGCTTGATGTCACCGTAGTCGACGAGGTAGCAGCTGTCGGCTGGCACCTCTCCCTCAACCACGACATCGGCGCGAAATGAATGTCCGTGCAACCGCCGGCACTTGTGCCCATCGGGGAATGAGGGCAGCCAGTGGGCGGCTTCGAAGGAGAAACTCTTAACCAGCGCGACCCGCACGAGAGGTCAGCCCTTGGCGGGTGCGGGCGAAGCTGCGGCCGCGGCATCGCCGCGATCCTCGCGCAGACGCCGAGCCTTGCCGCTGAGATCACGCAGGTAGTACAACTTGGCGCGACGCACTTCGGCGTGACGCAGGACTTCAATCTTGGCGATGCGGGGCGAGTGCAGGGGGAATGTTCGCTCTACGCCCTCATTGGCAACGATGCGGCGCACAGTGATGCACTTGTTGATGCCACGGCCTTTCATGGCCAGTAGCACGCCCTGAAAGACCTGGATGCGCTCTTTCTCACCCTCGACGATGCGGTAGTGCACGTCAATGGTGTCGCCGATCTTCAGGGCGTTGACCACGGGATCGGTCTTGAGTTGGTTGGCCGTGATTCCTTCGATGATTTCAGTACGGTTCATAGCGAGAGTCCTTGGGGCACAGGGCCCGATTGCTCGTTCAGCATGCAGTAGTTGGCTGCAGGCCTGCGGAGACTGTCGACATGGGACGCATTGCGCCCAGGGGTCGCGTGTTGCAGAGGTCAGGTCGACGCGAACGAGTACGCGCGACCGACTGCTCAAGGCGCCACTCGGCAATCGCCTTGTGGTCACCACCGAGCAGTACTTGAGGAACGGACCGACCGCGCCACTCGCGCGGACGGGTGAAGTGCGGGCAGTCAAGAAGTGGCTGCCCGCCTGAATCCGAAATCGAAAAAGAGTCCTGCGCTGCCGAGGCTTCATGTCCAAGGGCACCGGGTTGAAGTCGAGTGACCGCGTCAACCAACACCATTGCGGCAACCTCGCCGCCGGAGAGAACGAAGTCGCCGATAGAGACCTCTTCCAGACCAAGCGCATCGATGGCACGCTCATCCACGCCCTCATAGTGGCCGCAAATGAGCATGATTCTCGGAGACTGAGCCAACTCCGCCACTCTGGCCTGAGTCAGAGGCTGACCAGATGCAGACAGCAGGATGCGCCGCGCTGGACGGGGATCGAGAGCCTCAACGGCCTCGACCGCATCCGCGAGCGGATCGCAGAGAAACACCATGCCGGGGCCGCCGCCGAAGGGTCGATCATCAACCTTGCGGTGAGGATCGGTCGTCCAGTTGCGGATGTCATGAGTGTGCACCGCAATCAGCCCAGCCTCGCGCGCGCGAAGCGGGATGCTGGTGCCAAGAAATGGCGCAAACATCTGGGGAAAGATGCTGAGGATGTCGATGCGTGGTGCCATGATGGAGGGAACTAGCGAGGTTGCAGAGCTGGGCGGATGCCGCTCAGTCAGCTTTCTTGGCCTTGACTTGCTTGGTCTGCTTGATGGGGCGTCGACCCTTACCGACTACTGGGTCGATACCAACACGGCGCAGCAGGGTAATCGCCGTTTGACTGGGCTGGGCGCCAACGCTCAGCCAGTGTCGAACTCGATCGGCATGAAGCAGGTACTGCTTGCCGTCGACCGCAGTGGGGTCATACCAACCCAGCTGTTCGATGGCGCGACCGTCGCGGGGCGAGCGCTTATCCATGGCGCAAAGACGATAGAAGGGAGAATGGGCTCTACCCATTTTCTTTAAACGAATAACAACCATTGAGGCTCCTCGCATCTGGCGGCCTTCGATGCGTCCCTGTCCACGGTGAACAGGAGCACGAATCGTGGTGTCGGTTGAGCACGGGGTGCTGTGCCGATCACCTGCAGGTCCGCGGGGCGAATCATCCAGTTTATCGGGAAGCGCGGGCATTGCAAGTCGCTAGTATCGAGCGCATGGGAAGTTGGTGGATGTCTGATTTGTGGGAGCGGAGCCCGGCCTTATTGGTCTCGTGGTGCGTATGGGTCATAGGCTCGATCGTGCTCCATGAACTTGGGCATGGATTCGCGGCAACCTGGCAAGGCGACACGACTCCGCGCGCGTATGGCAGGCTCACTCTGAACCCTGTAACTCACATGGGAGTCCCCTCCCTGATCTGCTTCGCCATATTTGGATTCGCCTGGGGCGCCATGCCTGTCGATCCGCGCCAGTTTCGCTGGGGGCGGTGGGGCGACGTGCTGGTCTCGTTCGCTGGGCCGCTTGTCAACATCGTCCTCGCGGTGATCGCGCTGGTTGCAGCGGCTATCTATGTAACACAGAGCAGCGAGTGGGGGCAGTCGCAGCAGAATGTCCACTCGTTTTTGTTGATCGGCGGATCAATCAATGTATTCCTGGCCATGTTCAACATGCTTCCGATTCCGCCTCTGGATGGCGCGGCGGTGCTGGGCGGACTGCACCCTGCTCTCTATCGGTTCTACTCGAGCGACACAGTGCGCAACTACGGCGGCCTCGCGCTGCTGGTGCTGTTTGCCGCGGGAATCGGAGGCAGCATGTTCCAAGTGAGCAATGAGGTGACGGGGATGCTCGCGAATCGTTTCGAGACCTTGTTCGGTGGTTGAACCGATCTGGGCATTACGCCCGAGACATTGACGCTCGCGGATCCCGCACTATCTCTCCCCCGATGAGCAAACCCGCCAGTTGGGGCGGATCGAGTCGCCAATCAGCAGTGAGCGGATCGCGGTCGAGAAAGACGATGTCAGCTGGGTAGCCAGGCGCGAGTCGTCCGGTATGGATTCTCAAGCAGTCGGCGGCATCGCAGGTGTAGGCTCGAAGTGTCGCCTCGACGTCAAAGAGTTGGGCGTGGGGAATGGG
>SIAA01000028.1 GCA_009692045.1 Phycisphaerales bacterium
AACGGAATGCGCAATACGGTTACCACCAACAGCGAGATGAATCCGATGCTCGCCGTTGCCGTTGAAATCGGCTCCAACACGATGGCGATCATCGCGACCGCAAGATGTAACGGCTCCCCGATCCAGTCGCTGCGAACTTTGGTACTACCTGAGGCTGCCCCTTCGAGCTGCGACTCCGGCGCGCGGCTAGTCACATCGCTCATTATTACCCATCCTAACCAAGTGAGTAGTGCCGCGCGGGCTCATTGGTCAACGCTGCTGCGCTATCATCGCGTCCATGAGTTCCATGGAACCCACCGGATACGATCAGGAGTCGGCCCACTTCAAGTCGATTGATGCCAAGGCACTATCGCAACTGCGCGCTGCGGCTGATGCTCGCCGCGCCGAGCAGAGCGCCGCTGCCGCCAAAGACGCGCACTGGATGCGCTGCCCCAAGTGTGGCACCGCACTGAAAGAGATTCGTCAGGACGAAGTTGTGATTGATCATTGCTCAGGCTGCCACGGGGTGTTTCTCGACGCGGGTGAACTTGAGCTTCTTGTTGCTCAGGCCAGAACCAAGCAAGGTTTTCTCGCCAAACTGCTAGGGCGCTAGACGGCCATCGGCGATCAGGCGATGATGCCCTTAGCAACATTGCCATACACCTCGGTGAGGCGAAAGTCCCTGCCGGCGTAGTTGTAGGTGAGTTTCTCGTGATCGAGACCCATCAGGTGTAGCACGGTCGCGTGCCAATCGTGAATGTGCATCTTGTTGTCAACCGACTCGTAACCGAGTTCATCGGTCGAACCGTATGACATGCCGCCCTTGACGCCACCGCCGGCCATCCACATGGTGTACCCCTTGTGATTGTGATCGCGGCCATCGCCGTTCTGCGCATAGGGCGTGCGCCCAAACTCGCCGCCCCAGATCACCAGCGTGTCCTTGAGCATGCCCCGACGCTTGAGATCCGCGAGCAGGGCTGCGACTGGTTTGTCGACCGCCGCGGATTGCCGCTCAAGGTCCTCTCTCATGTTGCGGTGAGTGTCCCATCCGCCCTGAGTAACTTCGATGAAGCGAACACCCTTCTCAGCAAGGCGCCTGGCCAGCAGACACTGACGACCGAATCCATCTGAGGCCTGCTCGCCGATCCCATACTCCTCAAGCGTGGATTGCTTTTCGTCGGAGATGTCAATGACTTCGGGAATCTCCGCCTGCATGCGAAATGCCAGCTCGTAGGAACCGATCACGCCCTCGACCTGATCATCTCCTCCTTCGCGGCGCAACTCCTCCCGGTTCAGTTTCTGCACAAAGTCGAGTTGCTCGCGCTGCGCGCCCTCGCTGAGATGCACGGGGGCGATGTTGGGATACGCCTCTGCCTGCCCCCTATCGGCGCGCTGGCCTCTCCGCCCCGCTGCGCCGACATTCACCTCAGAGCCCTGATAGGCAGCCGGTAAGAAGGCACTCCCATAGGTCTGAGTGCCGGCACCCGATGCCCGTGGGTTTATCACTACGAATCCCGGCAGATTCGAGTTGAGCGTGCCCAGTCCATACAAACTCCACGCTCCTAGCGATGGACGCACAAACTGAAACGAACCGGTGTGGGTCTTGAGCATGGCCTGCGCGTGCGCGGGTACATCCGTGTGCATGCTCCTAAGCAAACACATCTCGTCCGCGTGCTTGGCAGTCTGCGCAAACAGATCGCTCACCCACAATCCGCTGCGACCGTACTGCTTGAACTTCCATGGCGGTGCCAGCAATCGTGCCCCCTGACGACCACGACCTGCATATGACTGCCCGTCAGCACTGATGAGATCGGGCTTGTAGTCGAATGTGTCCAGATGGCTTGGGCCGCCGGCCATGCACAGAAAAATCACTCGCTTAGCCTTGGCCGCGAAGTGCCCAGCCTTGGGCGCGAGGGGATTGTCCGAAGTACCCCCAGCGCCGGGTGCTCGGGAACCACCAACATCCTGCGCAGCAGCGAGCCCTGCGAAGGCGAGCAGCCCGAATCCTGAGGAGATGGACCGAAGCGCATCGCGTCTGGTGTAGAGGTACTGGCGGGTTCGGCAGCAATCCATGTGAGACTCCTTGATCAGGTTCAGTACTACGAGGCCGATGCTCGAATCGTTCATTCGGCGGGGCGAGACTCAATCCAAGTATCGAAACTCTGCGCTCTCAAACAACCCCTGGCAGAATGCAGTCCAGCCCAGGCGAATCATCTCCCCTGGCTGTGTGCCTGCGGCCTGCTCAATCTTGGCAAAGTCCTTGAGGAAACTGCGCGCCGCCAGACCCTCGCTCGAGGTGGGCAGGCGCCCAAACGCCAGTTCGAATCCACGACGCACGCGCTCGTTGTCATCCTTGCACTCAGTCACAAGGCGATCAGCCATCGACTGCGCCATGCTGACCACGCGGGGATCATTCATCAGATAGAGCGCCTGCGCCGGAACATTGGTTTCGTCGCGATCGCTGGTTACGAATGCGGTGTCAATGAAATCAAACACATCCAGCGCCTCCTCGGTCTGCTCTCGCACCTGAGGCAGGAACACCGATCGCTTAGTCATGTCTGTGGACACGAATCGTGAACTCGCAACCTGCGCGCCTCCTTCGAATACTCCAACAGGGCTGCCTATGGGCGGCTCGGTGTCCAGAGTGCCGGAGACACTGAGCATGGCATCACGGATCGCTTCGCCCTCAAGGCGGCGATTGGGCATTCTCCACAACCACGCGATGTCTGGATCACGCTTGGCGTTGGCGGGCTCGTTCTTGCTGGCGAGCTGGTAGGAGTGACTGCTGACGATGCGCCGGATCAATCGCTTTACACTCCAGCCGTCCTCGATGAACGATGTCGCAAGATGGTCGAGCAGCTCAGGATGGGTCGGGGCCTGTCCGCTGGAACCAAAGTTGTCGGGTGTGGGCACAATGCCCTTGCCGAACAGGTGCAGCCACACCCGATTCACCGCCACTCGGGCCGTCAAGGCATTGCTGGGATTGGTGACCCACTCAGCGAGTTCCAAGCGACCGCTGCCGCTGTTGATTCGAGGCGTGTCGGAGTCTGTCATCACCTGCAGCACTCCCCGCGAAACTTTCTCGCCTCTCTTGTCGAGTTCACCGCGGATCAGGATGGGGGCATCCATGGGCGTGGCTTCGCGGGCTCCCATCGCCAATCTGTTGGCGAGAGTTGGTGCTCCGCTCTCATCGAATCTCTCGAACACCCCATCGATGCTGTCAATCTGGTCGCGCGCCTGCCGGGCCCGCTGCGGATCTACCTGAGCACCCGACGGCGTCCCATCTGCATTGAGCCCAGCTTCGCGCGCGGCGCGATCTCGGATGGTCGTCAGGAAGGTTCGCTGCTGCGAAGTCATGCGAGGGCCATTGGGGACATCGGCGCCCGGCGGCAGCGTCACCAGATCGGAAGCATGACGATTCCCCTGGGAGCGCTCGGTCCCAAACATGGTTTCGGTGCTGAGAAATATTCCTGCTAGCGCGTAGTAGTCCGCCGTGGGGATGGGATCGAACTTGTGATCGTGGCATCTGGCGCAGTGAACAGTGATGCCCAGCATCCCTTGCCCCACCGCCATTATTTGTTCGTCGGCCAGATCGACAAGGAACTGACCCCTGCCCTGAGTATTGTGACCCTTGGCCCCAACGGCCAAGAAACCTGTGGCAATCTGCTTCCAAGCACGATCGGTATCGTCTTCAGCCGGGAGGAGATCGCCCGCAAGCTGCTCGCGAAGGAACTGGTCGTACGGTTTGTCCTCGTTGAGACTCTTGATGATCCAGTCGCGGTAGCGCCATGCGTGGGGGTAAAGGATGTTCCGCTCTTTCCCACTCGACTCCGCAAAACGCGCGGTGTCCATCCAGTGTCGACCCCATCTCTCGCCAAACCGCGGGCTGGCAAGCAGTCGATCAACCAGCCGGCCGTAGGCCCCCTTGGCCTTGTCGCGCTCAAACAGTTGAATCTCTCCATCCGTGGGCGGCAGCCCTGTCAGGTCAAAGGTGAGTCGCCGAATGAGAGTGCGCTTGTCCGCATCCTGCACTGGCAAAACATTGTGTTCTTCCATCTTCGCCAGCACAAACCGATCGATCTCCCCATGGCACCACCTGCCATCCTCTACAGCAGGAATCTCCGGCTTTGTTGGCGGAACAAAGGACCAGAACTTCTTGCCCTTTTCGATGTCCACTTCTGTGGGCTCGCTGACCATCACCTCGCCCGAAGCCTCTGACTCTCGAGGGTCGGGGGCTCCCATGCGAATCCATCGCTCCAAATCTGCGACCTGCTCAGCAGTGAGCTGTGACTTCGGTGGCATCTGCAGCTCTGTATCCTGATAGCGAACGGCGCGGATGAGCAGGCTCGAATCAGGATCACCGGGCACGATTGCCGCGCCCGAATCGCCGCCCTCGATCAGAAGGGCGCGAGTGTCTATCCGCAGGCCACCGCGAAGGCGCTCGCCCTTGGAAGAGTGGCACTTGACACAGTTGGCTTCAAAGATGGGCCTGATCTTCATCTCGAAGAACTCAACTTGCTCTGGCGTCGCTCCCCCGCCCATCATGGCGCCGCCTTGCACTGCGCCATCCATGCCGTCTTTCGTTGATGGCGGAGTCTGCGCCCATGCCATCGGTGCCAAGGCAAGAGCAAGCACTGAGATGCACTGGGGCGCGCTGGGGATCGACATATCAATCTCCATTATCCCTTCTCATGGGGAAATGGACATGAGAGTTACCTCAAGAAGGGAAAAGTTTCCCCACCACTGCTGAGTCTGCCGCCTTCGCGCCGACAAAACGAAAGCCCCCGCACCACAGGGCACGGGGGCTTGCGCTTCTTGGGTCCAGACCACTCGGAGGCAGGTTGTTTCACCTGCGACCGAGCGGACTGTTGGCTAGGAGTCTCATGCGGTCACGCACTTGTTCAGGCCAAGAGTCTCCCAGTTGCAGGCGCTTGCGCCCTGATAAGCCTGGGGAACATTGTTGGTGAACAGCTGACGAAATAGCGGTCCGACACCCTGCAGAACCTGTCCGACTTGCATGTTCAAGAGCGCGTTGGCGTTCTCAGTCAGACCATTGAATGAACCCGTGGTCTGGCCCGCGCAGTAGGCAGGAGCGGTTGGGAACAGCTTGCGAGCAGTCACATCAATGACGCGCTGCGTCGAACTGCGCCACACATTGAATCGCACTACCTCGCCACCACACAGGGTGTTGGCGATGGAGGCGATCTGCTTGATGGATGCCACGCCACCGTTGACAGCGATGATGACATCGCCAGCTTCAATGCCAGCAGTCTGCGCTGGGGAGCCTGGCACAACTGTCTTCACTAGCACTGCCACGGTCGGGTCGAGCTTGAGGAAGGTAGCGAGGTCACTGGGAAGTGAAACCACTACGAATCCCAACTTGAGCATGTTGGTGGAGAGAAGGGCACCATTGCCGATCCCATGGACCGTGCTCGGGGTGACACTATTCATCCCCTTCACAGGAAGGGCGATGCGATCGACGATCTGCTTCTCGACATCCAGCACCGTCAGGACACCATCGATTCCGAAGATGCACTGATCGGTGGAAAGAGCGAGTCCATTCAGCGTGACGGCTGGTGCTGCGCCCTGAATGCCCACGATCTCGAGGTCAATGATCTCGCGCTTGAACTCGCTGGTGGGGCAGTCAGCCCGATGAGCCGTGCGCTGCAATCGCTTGACGATCTTGTAGGCGCCCTTGGCATCGATGCTGGTGGAAAGACTCAGGCAGATGGTTAAGCCCACGGGTGTTACGCACGAGTTGGTATTGATCGTGTCGTTCACGCCACAGGCGGTGTTGCAAAGGTTGTTGTCAAAGTTGAACATTGGAGCCTCAGTAAAAGTTAAAGTTGAAAGTTAGGTAAGAGTTGAATCTCGAATCTCGATTCATCCGTCTCGTCCGCAACGCGCGTCCGATCGTGCCCCTACGCCGAAGCAATTGCCCGGTTCATATATTTCGCGCGGGTATTTTTGGAGCGGCGTGGATCGCAGATAAGAACGCGGTTTAGCGCGCCCCAACTCCCCTGCTGCCGATTCGGCAGACGCAGATTTGTGTTCAATGCGCGGGCGGAATCAAAGTGCCACCAGAATCTGACTCGGTAGAAGGCACAGCTGCACCCTCGTTGCGCATATCGATGACCTGACGAGATTTCCAGTTGGACATCAGAAATTCCCAGCCGGTGGTCCGCGCCGCAAACTCTTGCCATTTGCCGCTGAGTGCTGCCGAGGCCGACGGCGCGGCGATTTCAATCCCAACCCACATGGCTTCGCCAATCTGACGCAAGTTGAGTGTCACCAGTGCTTCGTCTGATGCAAACACCATGACTCGCTCCGAGTCGCAGGTTTCGCCACTCGGGGAGGCTGGCAGTCGCACATCCTCAAAGTCCAGTCGCGACAGAAACGACGGAAGTGCACCCTTCGCCCGCGCGATCTGGGCATCGCTCCAGGCAGCGGTTCCATTACTGGACTCAATCCAGTCTTTAGGCGTGGCGGCACTCGGTGCCGCGGCGGGCTGGAGTGCGGGCTCAGGCGCCAGAGCAGTTAGTACGAGTCCATCGAATAGCACCCTAGTGACGGGTGCTTCGGGAATCGCGAGCCCTGCGTGGTCGATGAATGCCTTGGTGCTGACATCGAGAACCAGAGGGGGATGCACTCGCACACACTCTGTAGCACCCAGCAGGCGCACCGCCTGACTCGAGGGCTTCGCCCGCTGCCTGCCCAGCACGATTTCACAAACTGGTTCACCGGTGGCCCTGAGCAATCTCACCAGCTGCGCCGCTCCGCGCTCATCGGGCCAGGCAAGATCCAGCTCCGCGTAGCGGGACGACTGAGAAGTCATGGACTCGGAGATTTCCATCTGGCTCAGTCCAACAACGAGGGAGCGAACTGCGCCCGCGCTGGCTGGGAATCCATCAGCCGTTGCGATCTTCCAGTTGTCGCCGTCGCGGAGCAGATCTATCGCGCTCGCTCCATGGCGGATCTCGATGCGCGCAACTTCAGCCATGCCAGCCTGGTCAACAATCAGTGCGTGCTCAGCCGTTCTGGTTGTGAACTGCGTTTCGCGGCGGACGGCAACTACAGCCACTACAACTAGAGCCAGCACCGCCAAGAGCACCAATACAGCCTTTGAACTCACGCCCGCCCCGCCATCTTCGTACACGCCACTAGGCTCATCGCCGGCCTCGCAACTGTGAGGCGAGCAACGACCACATGGTCAACAGCACCGCCACTGCCAGCGGCCAGATCACCACATTCAAGAGCATCATCATGCGCCCCGTCCACTCGATGTCCTCGCGAAGCGCGTGTTGCACTTCCCGCAGCTCGCGCCGCGCCACAACCACCTGATCATTGAGGCTGGCAAGTTCAAGCTGCTGCTCGCTGCTAAGGAGGAGCCCGCCGCCTGCACCCTCGTCTCGCTGCAGCCCGGCAATCTTGATCTCTGACTGCTTGATCTGATCCTGCAACTCCTGCGACCGGCGCAGATACTTGCCCTCCGCCTCCTTGCGCATTTGCTCCACAACATCAAAGGGACGGCGGTACTTACCGCGGGAGCGCAGTTCAGAGAGGGCACGATTTCCTGTGAGGACTTCGAGGGCGTTGAGTACCAACGCTCCGTTGTCAGCGATTGTTCGCGCTCCCAAGGAGACGCCGCCAATGGACTGCTCCACTATCCAAGTCTGATCCGAAAGCATGTCGGCATCATTGATGACGACAATCGCCGCGTTCGTGCCGCCATCGGAACTCCCCTCTGAGGTCGAGTCGGGATAGGCGCGACCAATCTTGCCGCCCACGCGGGCGGCGAGAGTCTTGCGCTGCCCGTCCGGTTTGTGATCGCGGATCAATCGATCCGGATCGCCGAAGTAACCGAGTTTCAGGCACTGGATCATCATCGAGTCCGCCGAACTCTCCATCAGAGGCGTCAGCGTGCTCGTCGCGTTCTCCGCGGGGAGCATGCTTCCCGCACTCATCATGTTCACCATCGCCAAGGTTCCGGTGATGGGATCATCGGCAACAAACGCCGACTTGGAGAGAGAGAGCCAAGGGACATAGTTCAGCTCTTGAGCCGATCCTGCTGGGCCCATGGTGCGGATTCGCGTGGCATAGGTCAAGTCTCCCACCACCACATCAGTGGGGATGTTGAATCCCCATGCCGCAGGCAATCCCCCAAGGTCACTCGAAGTACCTCCGCGCTCGGCTCCGGAAAACGCCTGAGCAGCCGCAGGATCCGTCTCGCACCACGGGTCGAAGAACAACAGGATTGGCTTGCCCGCGAAGGCCCACGAGTCGATTGCCCGCAGGAGCGGCTCACCAAGACCCCGAGGGTGAACGAGCACAAGCACTTCAACTTCCGGGGGAACTTCACTGGCACTCGCTTCGATTGGTGCGACCTCATAGAGATCACGCATCTGTTCGAACACGATGGGCGCTGGTGTTGGCGCACTCGGCCGCCGGGGGTCGAACTGCTGCTCCGTAGGCAGAGTGCTCAGCAGCCCGATCTTTGGCCTCGTTGCCCTGCCGACCTTCATGATGGCGCGCGCCACCTCGTACTCTAGGAATCCCTCTTGATCGGGCGACAGATAGGGCAGCACCTCGCGCGCGTCCGTCGGGCCGCGCACCACAAGCCCTAGCATCACCACTCCGCCGGTTCCGTCTACTGATAGAGAGGCGATGCCATCGGCGCGAGCTGACTCCTCTGCCAGGCTGAATGGTTCGGGATCAATCATTGACAACAACACTTTCCCCTGTGAGCTCAGAGCAACTTCCTCGAGAAACTCCCGCACTCTTTGGGCATGCGCCTTTAGTTGGGGGGCGTTTCGCCCCGTCTGCTGCGTCCAGTAGAGGTCAAGCCTGAGGGGTTCATCAAGGGCGCGCACCATTTCTCCCACTGCTGGGGAGATCGTGAACAGCCCCTCTTCAGTCAAATCAAGGCGCGCGCCGCGCAGCAGGAATGCCGCCGCAGTGTTCAAAGCGAGCAACCCCACCAGCAACATGGTGATGCTGAAGAGGGCGGATGTGGTGCTGACGCGCCGGATCATCTCATCCACCCCTTCGCCAATCGATGATCACTACATTGATCATCAGGAACACCGCAATCACGCTGACGAAGTAAAGCGCGTCGCGCCCATCCACCACGCCTCTAAGTACTGCCTCAAAGTGGGAAAGAGCACTCATGGCCGAGAGTGCTTCCAGGACAGACGGCGGAGCCCAGCTCTCAAAGAACTCGAGAAGGAATGGGAATCCCGTGAGCATGAGGAGAAAGCATGCCCCCACGCAAAGCACGAAGGCGATTACTTGGTTCTTGGTGCAGGCTGAGATGCAGGAGCCAACCGCGAGGAACGCCCCGCACAGCAGCATGGCCGCGGCGTAACCAGCCACGGCAACTCCCGCATCAGGATCTCCCAGCCACGCCACAGAGATCCATAGAGGCGTCGTCAGTGCCAACGCAACTCCAGCGAAGCACCAGGCGGCCAGAAACTTCCCCAACACCAAGTCCGTGATGGTGAATGGAAGCGTCAGTAGCAACTCAATCGTTCCCGATCGCCGTTCCTCGGCCCAGAGCCGCATGCTTATCGCAGGGACCAAGAACAGAAACAGCCAGGGCAAATATTGAAAGAAAGGCCGCAGATCGGCCTGAGACCTCTCATAGAGGCCGCCGATATTGAAGGTGAAAAGCCCGGACAGAAACAGGAATATCACCACGAACACCGCCGCCAGCGGCGTAGCAAAGTAGGCGGCGAACTCGCGGCGGAAGATGGTGATGACGCGAGTCAACCTATCGGCTCTCCCCTCGGCTGCTGCTCGCGGGTAATGGAACGGAACACGTGATCCATCTTGTTCTTAGTCACTCCCGCCGGAGCGCGCGCCTCCAAGTCGCTCGGAGTTCCGTCAAAGAGGATCTTCCCCTGCCGGATGATGATGGCGCGAGTGCAGACGGCCTCGACCTCCTCAAGGATGTGTGTCGACAGAACAATCGCCCGCTCAGTTCCGAGTTGTCGAATCAACTCGCGCACCTCGTGCTTCTGATTGGGATCGAGTCCATCAGTCGGCTCATCAAGAATCAATATCGGAGGATCATGGAGCAGCGCCTGGGCCAATCCCACGCGCCGCTTGAATCCCTTCGATAGCGTCTCGATGCGCTGATGCAGCACGTCACCCAGATGGACGCGCTCAACGACGCTGGTTATTCGCCCGCTGCCGGCCCGGGCATCCATGCCGCGAGCGCGGGCGATGAACGCCAGAAAGTCATCAACGCGCATGTCCGGATAGCAGGGCGCACCCTCGGGTAGATACCCAAAAGTTCTACGAGCATCCAGAGGATTTCGGGCGAGATCGATCCCTGCCAGTGATATTGATCCTTCCGTTGGCGCTAGATAGCCGGTGAGCATGCGCATGGTGGTGGACTTACCCGCACCATTGGGTCCAAGAAACCCCAGAACCTGCCCGGGTGGAACATGTAGATCCAGACCACGCACGGCGTGAATCGCCCCAAAGCGCCGGTGCAGTCCTACAGCGTCAACTAAGTTGGTCATACCTGCGACTCATGTGATGGATCGGAGTAGAACCGCGTGGGCCGCAACTGTCAACGGCCCGCACCTGGGCATCCTTGGCGTAGCACGCTTCGACGAGTGCCATCGTCTTCCAGGCATCATCAACTCCCGTCCACAGAGACTGATCCTCGCCCGACATGAATCGCAAAAGATTGGCGGCAGGACCGCGGAATGCATGGGGATACCAGAGCCCATCCGGCTGCCCGCGCGGATACTCAGGGTTCACCCCAAGTCGAACGACGGCCGATCCCTCGGTGCCATCAATGCGGATTTCACTAGCGGCAACCCGAGTACCCCATCGATGATGATGATGGGTGCGAATCGCAGTTGAAAGTTCACAGCGGCCTTGAGCTTGCGGGCGCGGCACAACTGGCGAATCTCCGTCGCCTAAGCGAGATCCATCCCCCTTAGGTTTCTGAATCAACACTGCGGCACCCTCGGGGATGTCCTCCAAGGTCGGCACTATTGCCAGTGGTGGCAGAGCGATGTCATAAAGAGCATTCGCGCCGTGAAGCTTGACCGCCTCTTCTAGATCCGTGTGAACCGCCTTCACATGAAACTGCCGAGCAAGTTCCTCAGCTCGCGACCGATCGAGATCAAACAAGCCATCTACTTGTACATGCATCAATCGATAGCCCCCGCGCCAAGAACTACAACAGGTCGCGGCCTAGTCGGCAGAGGCCAGTGCTGCTGAAGAGCCATTGATGAATCAAGAACTCCCTTGCCTCATTCGGTCGAGGCTCTCTGGGAAAGGATATGTCGAATACACCCCAGTCCTAGCAAGATCCCAAGCGCCTACCGGCGGAAAAAGATCCCCGTCGAATCCGGCCTTGTACATGGCGGTCAGAACTGCCTCCAAGCTTGGTTCCCTCCCACTATGGTCCTTCAGGCGGTTGCTCTTGGCACCTAGGAAGGAAACTGTGGCAGCCGCGCGCCGATCCGCCCTCCCCTCGAGCATCTTGGAGCAGGTCCGGAAGCCTCGATATATGTCCTCAAGGGTGAAGTGATCGCGACCGTTGGGGCGGAGCAGCGCCAAGATCAGGACGCGGTCGAGATCAAACTTGAGTACATATGGCTCGCGGTCCTCCTTGGCATGCAGAGCGACGGCCGAGCGAAACACCTTGGCGTAACTAGTTGCAGAAGCGAGGGTCCACTGGCTGGTGGGAACCAGTTTGAGTAGTTCCCCCACGATCCCGTGGCCATTGTCCTCATCGTTAATGCCACAAATGAGCGTGCGGTATCTGCCATCGACAACATCATCGAGCAGATGCTGGCCCCACTGAATGCGAATCTTGCGATGAGCCATCACTGACCGGGGATCACCAGATGGCAAAATGGTCACATGCTGCGCACCCGCCGCCGGCTCTACGAGCTCGTCACCATCATCCTCATACACTCTCATGCTTGACATATCGGAGCAGTCTGCTCCCGCGGCTCGGCTGGTGCAAGTGGCAAACGCCTGCCATTTACATAATTGCTAATCGGCTGGCGGGACGATCAGTGGGCATTGCGGGTGGGGAGGGGTATTCTCTCCCCTAGATGTTCAGTGCGATCTGCACAGTTTTGACTTGCGCAGTGATCGCGGCGGAATGCGCGTCACTTGACACCCTTGCTGCCCTCAATCAAGCCGATACCGCCCCGACACAGGCGGCCAAGGCACCTAGTGCCCGTCCCGGAGCACCCCGCGGATATCGAGAGATTGCACTTTCGGGCAGGATTGGCGTTGATGTCACGGCAGTCGAAGTCGAGGAAGCACTCGCGGAGGCACTGCGAAACCCAGGATGCGTGGCGGTGCTGGTTCGCATCGATGCCGTCGATGGTGACGATGGAGAGGGTGTCCGAATAGCCAAGTCGATAGCAAGAGCCGCTCTCAAAATTCCCGTGCTAGGACTGGTGGAGAGGTGTGAAGGGCCTGCCGTTCCCAGCCTGTTTGCGTGTCAAACTCTCTATGCCAAGCGTACTGATCCTGCACGGCTTCTCATCGCTTGCGCGCCCGCGGGCGACAGTGGATCAGCAAGCAGCGCCATCAACTCGAACGACCCGACTGCCACGGCTGCCAGTAACGACTTGGCGGCTGGAGTTTCCCTCACTCAACTCAGAGGCCAGCTGGAGAACCTGGTTGGCAATGATCAGTTCAAGCGGGCCTTTGTGCGATCTCTCACCGATCCGCGAGTGAAACTGACCGCATGGCGCGACGGCACCGGGAAGATGCGTGCATCCAATGAGCCTCCGGCAGCCGGAATGCCCAGCCTGATCACTCTGCAGGGTGAGCACGGCGGCATTCAGATGACGGAGGGCGAGGCGTTCGCCTGCGGACTGGTCATTCCGATTGACTCACTCACCCAGGTGGGTGAAGTTGCGGACATCCCGCACTGGCGAGCCCTTCCCACACGGGCGCGCGTACTGATAGACGACACATCGACCGGCAACGCTTTGGCGGCGAAGCAGGCCGCTACGACCCAAGTTGATCGCACGATTCTTGACCTTGAGGGCGCGCTCGCTCTGGCTGGACGACTCGGAACTCTGATCCGCGCAGCAGAGAACTCGACAGACATCGCGCTGTCGCAGCCTCCACTTCGACTCGTTTATGAAGCGGGCGCGTGGTTGCCGACAGAGCGCAGTCTGCAAGGGCGCCGAGACTGCTGGAGCAACGCCTCATCTCAGTGGAACCTGGTTCGAGTTGCGTGCCTTGAAATCGATGCGGTCCGCCAGCGCGCTAGCGCGAGTCTGAGTTCCCTCCCCCCAAACGGGCCCCTCTCAGCGCGCCGAGGCATTGAGGCTGCACTGCTACAACTGGAAGCATCCGCTCCCGCTCGAGGAACGATTCTGAGCTCCGCGCTTGCGGGTCAAACTGCCTGCGCCGCCCGCTTGCTCGCCATTTCCGGTCAGAAAGCCGCTCCATCCCGGTAGTTGGGGTCGCCGACCACTTGCACCAGCCATCAGACTCAAGTTCTGGGCGCACGGGGGTGCCGTGGTACCTTGAATGTCCCGCTACTTGAATACCCCTTAGGAGACCAAAGAAATGCTCGCACTCATGATGACTGCCGTTCTTGCCCAAGCCCCCACGGTTGCCCCCACGGTTGCCCCCGAGCCTGCAGCTCCCGCGCTCACGATCGGGTCGAAAGCTCCAACGCCTGAGCTCACCAAGTTCCTCAAGGGCACAGCGCCAAACTTCTTTGAAAATGACAAGACATACATTCTGGAGTTTTGGGCCACCTGGTGTGGGCCATGTCGCGCCGGAATGCCGCATATCTCCGAGGTCTCAGAGAAGTACAAGGATCAGGGAGTCTTCGTAGTAGGCATCAGCGACGAGCCAGAGTCAAAGGTCGAGCCATTCCTAGCCAAAGAAGAGTGGCAGTCCAAGGTTCGCTACAACATCGCGATTGATCCCGATCGAAGCGTGCACAAGCAGTACATGGAAGCGGCCGGCGAGCGTGGCATCCCCTGTGCATTCATCGTGAAGGATGGCACCGTTCAGTGGATCGGACATCCCATGTCCATGGATGAACCGCTCGCGCAAATCGTTGCCGGCACTTTCGACATTGCCACTGCTGCCAAGGCGCGTGCCGAAGAATCTGCCAATGAGAGTCGCGCCATGGCCCAGAGAGCCGAACGCACCGCAGCCATCCGCGCCGGAGATTGGACCAAGGTGTTTGCCATGATCGATGCCGATGCCAACGCGGCACCAGCCGGTGCGAAGGCAGATTTTGATGCCAACAAGTTTTTGTTGATGATCACCCGCGCCAACATGCCTAAAGAGGGCTACAGCCTAGGCCGATCCATCGTTGATTCCACGGAGAATCCGATGATCCTCAACCAGCTTGCGTGGGCGACAGCAACCGATCCCGGTGTCAAGGAGCGGGATTTGCCATTCGCCATTCTTGCCGCGGAGAAGGGCGTGAAAGTATCCGGAGGTAAGGATGCTGCCATTCTCGACACGCTGGCTCGCTGCTACTGGGACAACGGCGAAAAGGCCAAGGCCGTGGAGACACAGCGTAAAGCGGTGGAGAACGCTGGCGACGATGAGATGGGTGCAGAAATCCGCGAGACACTGAAGAAGTACGAAACTGAGTCCAAGTCTGTGGGCTCCAAGACCTGAGCCGCGATTACTGCGCTAACTCAAGTTGTCTCAGACCTCTTGGAGCTGGGGCTTGAACGCGGCAACATGCTCGGCCTGCACCGATGCTGGTGCTGGCTCCTCATGGCTGAACTCCATCGTGTAACTGCCAGTGCCGGCGGTGATCGACTTGAGCGTACCGGAGTAAGTTGTCAGTTCACTCAGAGGAGCGGTTGCTCTGATCACGGCTAGATCACCGGCGAGGGTCTCTGTCCCTTGCACGCGTGATCGGCGACCTGACAGATCGGCAACCACCGCACCAATACTCGCGACAGGAATGCAGATTTCCAAGTTGACGAGTGGCTCAAGCAGCACGGGCTTCGCCTTCTTCACCGCATCAATGAAGGCCATCCGACCGGCGATAGTGAAGGCCACTTCTTTGCTGTCAACGGCGTGGTACTTGCCGTCGTAGACACTGACTCTTATTCCCCCCAGTGGATACCCAGCGATAGCGCCATCCATCAAGACCTGGCGGACTCCCTTCTCGATCGCTGGCAAGTACTGCCTAGGGACGCTGCCGCCGAAGGTGTCGTCCACAAACTCGATGTCTGCGCCGTGGTCCGCCAGCGGTTCGACGCGGAGATACACCTCTCCGAACTGACCCGCGCCACCAGACTGCTTCTTGTGACGGTAGTGCCCCTCGGCCTTGGCGGTGATTGTTTCCTTGTAAGCAACCTTTGGCGGGTGGGTGGTTACCTCCACGCCGAATCGTTCCTTCAGCGTGTAGAGCTTCACGCGCAGATGGAGTTCTCCCAGTCCGCGCAGCACCAACTCATGCGTGGCGCGCACATAGTCAGTCACCAGCGTGCCGTCCTCGGCCAGCAACTTGTGAAGTGCCTCGCCAAGCTTGCCCTCGGCAGCCCGAGTGGCCGCTTCGATAGCCAGCCCGAACATCGGTCGCGGCAGGGGCAACGGACGCAAGTGCAACTGACCACTCACATCGCCGGTGTGCATGATGCTGCCGCGGTGAATCTCCTCGATCTTTGACACGGCGCCAATGTCCCCCGCAATAAGCTTGTCCACCTCCTTATGGTGTGAGCCCATCACGCTGAACACATGAGCCACGCGGATCGGCTTGCTGCCATCATCGAGGCGGGGCGTGGCTCCGGGGCCAATCGAACCCTGATGCACCTTGAAGAATGCCAACCTTCCCGCATAGGGATCGGTCGTCATCTTGAAGACATGTGCCACGAGGGAAGCGTTCACATCCATGCTGGGGCGAAACTGCTTGGTTTCGCCGCCATCCTCATACTCGAATGGCCGGGGATTTCCCTCGAGAGGGCTAGGGCACAGCTTGACGATGTCCTGAAGAAGTTCCTTGATGCCCGTTCCCTGTTTGGCGGAAACGAAGCAGATGGGGATCAGGTGCCTTTCCCGCAGCGCGCGCTCGAAGGGATCGTGAAGTCGCGCCGGATCAATCTTCCCACTTCCAAGGAACTCTTCCATGAGGGACTCATCGACCTCGACTACCTGATCCACGATGCGATCGTGAAACTGTTTCACCTCGCCGAGGTCGCTGGTACCCGTGTCATTATCGAAGCAGTCGATGACGCGCTTGCCGTGCTCCGCTGGGAGGTCAAGAGGCTGGCACACTTCTCCGAACTCCTCTTGGATAGCCGCCAGCAACAGTTCCTCGTCTTGAACCGCGTCGATCTTGTTCACCACGATCATCGTGGGCAGGTTGCGCTCCTTTGCCACTGCCATCAATCGTCTCGTTGCTGTCTGCACGCCCGCGTGAGCATCGATTACGAGGACGACCGTCTCCACCGCCGGAAAGACGCTGATGGCTCCGCCGATCAGATCCAGTGACCCGGGAGTGTCAATGAGATTCAGGTGGGCACCTAGGAAGTCTGCATGAACAATGGAAGTGTCCGTCGTAATCTGAAAGTGCTTGGAAATGGGATCGCACCCACACTGCGAGGTTCCGTCAACTGGGCACCCCATCTTGGGGATGGCCCCGGCCGCATGCAGTAGCGCCTCAATCAGAGTTGTCTTTCCCGAGGCGGCCGCCCCCACAATGGCAAGGTTGCGAATGTTCTTTGTGGTGTACGCGGGCATGCGGTGCTCCTTGGTTGAAAATGGAACCGACAGCACCATTCTCTACGCGTCTAGGACGGATGCAACTAACTTCCGGCTGTCGGGGGAGAACTTCTTGACCTACTTGGGTCCCTTTTTGCCAATCTTGCCAAATTGTCGCCGCCGCGGGCTCCGCAATGACGCGCCTCTCCCTTCTTTGATGAGAGGCAACAGCGGTCTCTCTCTCGGCGTAGTGGGACAAACCTGTAGTGAGGGGCAACGCTAACGGCGTTGCTTTTCATTTTTTCCGAGGCTCACAACTAGAATCATCTCCTCGTGACCACCCCCCCGCCGACCCCGCACTGCGTCCGAGCAGGAGTTACCAGTGCCTTGGTACTTCTGCTGGCTGGCCCAGCAGCAGCCCAAACGGATCGGGGGCGCGGTCTGCTCGACCTGATAGATACTGCAGATGCCCTCGAGCTTCATCAAATGGTCCTGGGGATCTATCCCCTTGCCATCGAGCATGTCATCCTGCGGAAACTGGCCATTTGGCGCTTGCTCAATGACCTCGTCCGAGCTGACCCTCTCATGGGGAAGCAAATCGTGATAGCTGGTGCTGGCCTATCTCCGCTGGGCCTTGACTGTGCTGTCACCATCACCGACTCCCGTGTCTTTGAACTCGACTCGGCCAATGTCAGTGTCAAGCGCCAGCTACTCAACCGAGCCGCACCCGAGAGTGAGGGCGCGATCACCTGCATCGAGGCAGACCTAGCTGATCTCTCAGCCACCTCACAAGCACTGGTCGACAGTGGTTTCGATCCATCTAGGCCGGCACTGTGGATCGCCGAGGGGTTGCTCTACTACATGGAGGCGCGGGCTGGCCAGCAACTGATAGGCCGTGCGCTGGCGACCTGCTCCCACAATCGAGCCATCATCGAGTTTGGCGCACCTTTTGATGAACTGGATCCGCAGGTGTCCAGCGCGATTCGTACCTACCACAGCCTCATCGCCAAGGAGGTCGGCATGACCGACCTCAATCACCTTGACCTCGCTGATTTCTTGGTAGGCAGCTCTGCCACGGCTGTTGCCCAGCACGATGCCAGCACGCTGGAAACGCTCCTGCGAGGCACCGCCAGACTGTTCCCCTCATCGCGCAGTTCCACCCTACGATTAGCCGTGCTAGCACCCATGTCCCCGACCACGCAAACACCATGACAACGCCAAGCGCATCAACACCAGATCACCCGGCAACCGGCCGCGGCACACCAGCGATGGCTGCTGCAGGCGCGCCCGCAACCCGCACCGAAACAGACTCCCTCGGCTCGGTTCAGGTTTCAGCCCATCGCTACTGGGGGGCGCAAACCGAGAGGTCGCTGCATCACTTCCCCTTCAGCAACGATGGCATGCCATTGGGGTTGATCCATGCCTTGGGAATGCTCAAGAAGTCGGCGGCGATCGCTAATCACGAGTTGGGAAAGCTCGGCGCCGAACCCTGTGCTCTCATTTGCCAGGCCTGCGATGAGGTGATTGCAGGAAAGCTTGACAGCGAGTTCCCCCTTCGCGTCTGGCAAACAGGCAGCGGCACCCAAACCAACATGAATGCGAACGAGGTCATTTCCAATCGCGCCATTCAGATCGCCGGCGGCGTGATGGGTTCAAAGACACCTGTTCATCCCAACGATCATGTGAACATGTCGCAGTCGAGCAATGACACCTTCCCTACGGCCATGTATGTCGCTGCTGCCCTTGCCATCGAACGAGATGTCCTGCCTGCTCTGAGTGCGCTTCGCAACTCGCTGCACGCCAAGGCAACCGAGTTTGACGACATCGTGAAGATCGGGCGCACACACCTGCAGGATGCTGTCCCCATGACAGTCGGTCAGGAGTTCAGCGGTTGGGTTGCGCAACTGGATTTCGCTGCTCAGGCGATCCGCCTATCTCTTGATGGCCTGCTCGACCTTGCCATTGGCGGCACCGCCGTAGGCACGGGCCTCAACGCCCACCCGGACTTCGGTCCGAAAGTCGCTGCTCACCTGGCCAAGATGAATGGCATTCCATTCCGCAGCGCCGCCAATAAGTTTGCTGCCCTCGCTGCACACGACGCGCTGGTGTTCTCGCATGGCGCCCTGACGACACTTGCTACGGCGCTTATGAAGATCGCCAACGATGTGCGCTGGCTCGCTTCCGGCCCGCGCAGCGGGCTGGGTGAGCTGAAGATTCCTGAGAACGAGCCCGGGTCCTCCATCATGCCTGGGAAGGTGAATCCCACCCAGTCTGAGTCGATGACGATGGTTTGCGCTCAAGTCATGGGAAACAATGCGACTATCGGCATCGCGGCATCCATGGGCAACTTTGAGCTGAATGTGTTCAAACCAGTGATGATCCACAACTTCAATCACTCCTGCGCTCTGCTGGCCGGAACTTGCCGCGCCTTCGACGAGTTCTGCGCCCAGGGGATTGAGGTCGACCGCATCCGCGTGAAGCAGCTGCTAGACGACTCCTTGATGCTGGTGACGGCACTGGCCCCCGTGATCGGCTACGACAAGGCCAGCAAGGTTGCCATGCATGCCCACCACAAGGGGCTCACCCTGCGGGCCGCCGCTCTCGAACTCGGCCATGTGGACGCCGCGACCTTTGACCGGGTAGTGCGCCCCGAGACCATGATTCGGCCGGGTTAGCAGCAACCCGGGTTTATCATGATTGAGCAGTCCGCCTAGGCAGTTCAGCGGACAATCCCCTGTGACCATGCGCAGCGAAGATCTCTTTGACATTCTTGTTAGGCAACACTCGCTCATGCTCACGGCATACCTGCGATCCATGGCCTTCAGCGAGTCACTGGTAGATGATGTCTTTCAAGAGACCCTCATCACAGCTTGGCGGCGCCTTGATGAGTTCGACCGCCAGCGCCCCTTCGGACCGTGGCTTCGAGGCATCGCCCGCAACACCCTTCTCTCCAAGGCGCGGGGCAAGCGCCGCTACGAGAGTCACATTGCCGATTTGATCGAATCTCGGATCGCCGAGCAGGTTGAGAAGATGGACACGCGCCCAGGCGACACCTTTGCCGATCGCCTCTCCGATTTGCGCGACTGCGTTGCGCGTTTGGCGGCCGACCACCGCACCGCTGTCGATCTCATCTATATCCGCGGACTCGACACCAATCACGCTGCCGCGGCGGCCGGACTCTCGGAGGAGACTTTTCGCAAGCGGCTCTACCGCGCGCGCCTCGCGCTAGCGGAGTGCCTGCGCTCCAAGGGATGCTTCGAGGAGACACTGGCATGAACAACGACAACAGTGAGACTCAGGACGAACGATTCGGCACTGACATGGACTTGGAGTCCGCTGCCGCCAATCCCAGCCGCGCCTCTGACTCCCTCTCTGTGCATGGACTTCTGTCACTGCTCGGCCAGGACGAGTCGAAACTGATCTACGAGCGGGTACGCCGAGCGATGACGGTTATTCGTGCCGAGATCGCCTGTTCTGAAACTCCCCAGCGCTCCGGCGTACTGGCGCGTATTCACTGGAGGCGCGGCGCAGCGGTGCTGGCCGCGGCGGCGATGCTCGCGCTGTCTCTCATAGTCATGCCCATGCTCGGCGATAACAAGGCCTACGCCGCCCTCCGCAGCGTGGTGGATGCGCAGAAATCCATGGTGGGACGCAGCTATGAGATCGTCATTGAACGCGGAGTCGATGCAAGTTCGACCCGTTCCACTCGCGCCACTCTCGAGATCGGCAGTGGTGGCCGCTTTGTTGTCAATCTGACGGAGGGCTGCATGCGCGATGCGATGGCGGCGCTGAGCCTCGGGGGCTCGGGTCGATCGCCACAGAGCCGACCCCGTCTTGACGACCGGCTGGGCAAAGGCAAGGACCCGGTAGCACCCGATGGCGGCATGCTTGGAAAGCGACCTGATCACCGTCCGGAAGGACGAAGGCAGGGCGAAGCGCCTCGCGATCCGGAGGCGATGGCTCGCATGCGCGAACGAAGTTGCAACCCCGACCGATGCGCCTTGCCAGGAGCCGGTTCAGCAGTGTTCGGTTGTGATGGCAAGACCCGTTGGTTCATTGCTCCAAGCGGCAAGGTGATGCGACCCGAGCACCTCGGCGCTGAGTCTGCACCTCGAGAGGGAACTGACTCCGGGCTCGACATTCTTACTCTCGACTCCACGCTCGCCCGTCTGGAGCATGGTTACCAAGCCGAGTTTGTAGATGCCGACTCCGAGCCTCGCGCCGATGGCCGACCGGTTGTAAGAGTTGAGGCGCTGCTGCGACCCGGCAACCGCAGCGGATCTGGCCGAATGCCCAGCAAGGTTGAGCTTTGCGCCGACGCGGCGACCTTCGAAATCCTGCGCATGGAAGCAACATGGGACCCAGCATCTTCGCCCCTGCAAATGCGCAAGATCGTCTTTGATCTCCTGGGCACCAATGAGCGCTCAGATGACTTCTTCGACGGCGCTTCGCACGAGTCCGAATCGTCCACGGATTCCGAGTCGTAGTCTGACTCTGCTGGCCGGCTCCAGCGTTCGCGGCAGAACTTTGTGAAATATGGCACAATCTTTTCCAAGGGATTGGCGCACGATTGGTGGTGGTTTGGCAGGGCACCATTGCGGAAGTTGCAATACAGGGGGTAGATTTCATGCACAAGGTCAGGACGACCTAAGCCGAAAGGATTCATGAAGCGAAATCGACTGGGTTTCACAATCGTCGAACTTCTTGTGGTGGTAGCAATCATCGCTCTGCTGATCGGCATTCTGCTCCCTGCTCTAGGCAAGGCCAGAGAGAGTGCGCTGACAACTAACAGCCTCACCAACCTGCGCAATATCGGAGCGGCATGTGCTTCTTATGAGTCCGACTGGGGTGGTCGGCAGTTCACCAACTCGCCCGATGATTTCGGGATGTACGGCGGAACTTGCGCCGATTATGTGGCGCAGCAGTGCCTTCCTCCTCTGCTGGTGGGATGGGACGGCACTCTTTACTGGGGCCTCTGGATCGGCAGCGCGGCGGACTGTCCGCTGGTAACTACCACCTGCGCCAACTGGTATGTGATCGAACCAAACTCCTGGGACCTGGTAAATCAGGGAGGTTTCGGTCTGTGGCGCGGACCGTCTGTGCAGGCGTTTAACAACTATGTAAACGGGCGCTACTACGATCCGCTCTTCTGGGCTCCCAAAGATGTGATCGGGCGCGAAGAGGTGCAGGTTTACTTCCAGAATCCCAATGAGTTCACCTACCACATTGATCATGGGCTGCATTTCCCCACATATTGCTGGAGCCCCGCCGCAATGTGGGCACCTGATGTGATGTCTGCGAGGGATGGATTCCAGGCGCCAGCCACTCTGCCTGCCGCGTGGCGCTCGCCGAGCTCGGCGCAGGCTTTGTTCCCGGAACTCAAGTCGCGAGTTGCCGAGCATTGGTGGCTGCAGAACCGCGATGCCGCGGCAACGAATCCCAACTTCTCAGGAATCGGATCTCAGTACACCTTCAATCAGGGTTACAACTCGAGCCCAGCAACGCTCTACTTCGATAGCCATGTGTCACTGATGCCCATCTCGTCGTGCATGTCCGGCGATGAGTATGTAAGGCGACAGCAGGCTGGAACCACGCTTGTTGAGAAGGGGTTGTGGATGCGCGGCACTCCCTTCGGCGCCACGGGCTACTTCGGCAACGAGGCCTTTGATAATGAGGTGAACTCGAGCGCCCATGTGCTGACGACGGGTGGGATTCTCGGCCGTGATCTGATTCGAGCAAGGTGATAGGCGGGGGTTGATTAGGTTATAGGACTTAATCTCTATCCAGTCATGGGGAAATAACTGTTTGAATATGCCGCTGTGAGCCGAAGTTTGGGGTACGGCGCTCGCGGCTTATAAGCCAACAGATTCCCCGCGTTGGGGAACTGCGCCACAAATCAGCGGGCAACAAACCCCGCGCATGGAGATACGCGCATGGATTCCTTCAAGGTAGTAAAGGGCTGGGTTCGAGAGTTCGTTGATATCGCTCTCCTCTTCGTTGCAGTAGGAGTGATGGCTCAAATCGTCTTCGGCAAGAATGTCCCCTTCTTCGCGGGTGTGACCTCGAATCTGATGGATTTCATCACACAACTTGGAAGCAACGGCATCACGGGGCTGATCGCCCTGTTCGTGATCGTCTGGGTGTTCACCAAGGATCGCACGACTCATTGAGTTGATTCTGATTGACTCGGTCTCAGATTCAGACTCGCATCTGATTCTCTCCTTTCTAGAATCGAGGGTTGATCCAGGCTTCCGCCCGAGCGGGAGCCTGGGTCGTTTTT
>SIAA01000029.1 GCA_009692045.1 Phycisphaerales bacterium
TCGCCTTTGTGCGCCTGATTGACCGCGAGACAGCGCAAGTCTTATCGGACGCTGTCGTCGAGGTGAACTACAGCGACATGATTACTGAAGCGGAGTCGGATTGGGGATCGCTGCCGTGGGATGCATATCCGGATGGATTCATGCTTCAGAACGACAACGCTACGGATGCCCAGAAGAAGTAGCGGTTCCCAGCGCAGCCCACTCAGTTATCGGAGGAACGAGATTCTCCTTAATCTATGAATATCTAAAGGAAGTCTTGCTCAGGGCTGGGAACGGTGTAATTTTCACACTAGAGGTTTCAGGAAAAAGGGGTCCATGGTCAGCTGACTTGCGCTGATTGAAGTTTCGGATCCTCCTGGAGACCATCACATGAATTTTGCGCTTCCCTCAGTGGCTCTTTTAGCGGCTTCATTGTCCGCCAGTGCATCGGTCATCACGACCGCCACCTATGCGCCACTCGACAGCATGCCCGGTGGTCTTGCCGATAGCGCGATCACCTACAGCTCAATGGGTGGCCCCTATGCTGCGTTCCCAGCTTCAGCAGCCCTCGGTGTGGCTAACTACGGGTCGATCATGACCTACGACTTTGAGCAGTTGACATCCTTCAGGTTCGTTGGTGGCGTGACCACAGTCAATTCCACACTCGCGTTCAACTTCTATGACAGTGCGGAGAACGCTGTATCTTCATTCTCGACTACCTTCGCTCAGGCTGGCAACTACATCTGGACGATCACCATCGATGGTGACGCCGTCATCGCCGCCAAGAATGGGTTTCTGGAAATCACTGGTGTCGATGGCGCGACTGGTAAGTGGTTTCTGGGCACCACGGCACCAACAATTGGCACACAGGTCCCTGTGACCGGCGCCTACACGCACCGCTTCGAGCTGACCACCAACGCGGTTCCCGCTCCTGGCGCAATCGCCTTGCTAGGCTTGGCTGGTCTCGTCGGCAAGCGCCGTCGCTGACACGCTCTGACTAGAGTTTCCGATAGTCTCCAAAAGGGGACGCCTGCAAAGGCGTCCCCTTTTTTGGCGATAGGAGCGAACTGGCCTGCCCAGCATGAGGTAACCACGACGAACTCCTCCCAAGCGCGGTCTCAGTGAGCTCTTGCCTATTTGGTTCCTTGTGGCTATCATGTGGGCATACCGCCGGTGGCCTCAGGTTTAGAGCGCTCTGCTCTTGACGACTCTCTGGGATTCAGCCGGCAGCTGCGGTGGCACTCAAAAATGCCCCTGCAGCGCCAAAAGGCCTGATTCTGTTTCATCCCGGCTTGTCCGCGGTGGTACCAGCATCCGTCCAACACAATAGATCTCCGGTCTATCCATAGATCGCAGGTCGGAAGGTTTGTTTCATTGTCTAGCGATATCGCATCGTCCTCCCCGTCTCCCTCCCTCTTTTCAACGCTCAATCTGGTGAAGCCACTTCTCGACGCACTCAGCGCTGAGGGCTACATCACGCCCACCCCGATCCAAGCCAGAGCTATCCCGCCCGCTCTCGAGCACCGTGATGTTCTGGGGATTGCCCAGACTGGAACTGGCAAGACCGCAGCATTCGCGCTGCCGATCTTGCAGCACTTGCTGGCTGGAACCCCCTCGGCACGAACCCAACCCCGCACTCCGCGCGCTTTGGTTCTGGCGCCAACACGGGAACTTGCCGCGCAGATCGGCGCAAGTTTTGCCGCATATGGTCGGGGTACTTCGATCCGCCATGTGGTCATTTTCGGAGGCGTTGGCCAGCGTCCTCAGGTAGACGCGCTCCGCAACGGTGTTGACATCATCGTGGCCACGCCTGGTCGCCTGACTGATCTCATGCAGCAACGGGTTGTTGACCTGCGCTCGATTTCCTTCGTCGTGCTCGATGAAGCTGACCGCATGCTGGACATGGGATTCATCGACCCGATTCGCCGCATCATGGGGGCAGTACCAGGCAAGCGGCAGACCATGCTCTTCTCGGCAACCATGCCAGACGAGATCAAACATCTCGCTGACTCCTTCATGAGAGACCCAGTGCGGGTTGCGGTTACTCCCGTGGCATCCACGGTGGACCGCGTCACCCAGCACCTCTATCAGGTTCCCATGACTCTGAAGACGCAACTGCTGCTGCATGTCCTAGGAGCGGCAGGGGTAGAGCGGGCCCTGGTGTTCACCAAGACCAAGCACGGCGCAGATCGCGTAGTCAAGCGCTTGCACGCCGCGGGCGTGGTGGCGCAGGCGATTCACGGTAACAAGGCCCAGAGTCACCGCACCCGAGCTCTCGAGGCGTTTCGCAGCGGCGCGGCCCCGGTTCTCGTGGCCACTGACATCGCCGCCCGCGGCATCGATGTGGATGGAATCACCCATGTCATCAACTTCGATCTGCCCATGGAACCAGAGTCGTATGTACACCGCATCGGCCGAACAGCCCGTGCGGGCGCATCGGGCATTGCCATCGCCTTCTGTTCGCCCGAGGAGCGCATGTTGCTTCGCGGTGTTGAGCGATTGATACGGCAGCAGATTCCCGTGCTGCCCATGCCCAAAGATCTTCCGCAGCTGCCGCAGGTTGCAGCAGCGTCGCCGGGACAGCCTCGCCATCACACGCCGCGGGGACGGAATGCGCCTCGCTCGCCGCATGGCGCCCATGCCTCCAAGTCGGGGCACTCCCAAAGGCACGGGAACTCGGCTAGCAGTTCACACTCGTCTGGGCAGTCTCATGCCTCTGGCTCCGCCCATGCACCCAGACCAGCGCACGCTCATCGAGGGCCATCAGTAGCAGGGCGCGCACCGGCGCGGCGGTCCGGGCACCGTTGAGTCTGGTGAGTCAGTAGTTGCACTCAAGGCATCGCTTCGATGCCTGGGTGCAAGAAGACAATGCGTCGCTCGCGGTAGAGCAGGCCTAGGGCCTGCTTGAAGACTCGCTTGCTAACTCCGAAGGTTTCCCGCACAAGTTCGGGAGAGCTGTCATCATCGAGACTCAGCCGCCCCCCAGCGGCAGCCAGTGCCTGCATGATCCGCTCGGTGAGCGGAGCTATGCGCTCGTAGCCGACTGCATCGATGCCGAGATCAAGTTTGCCGTCCTCGCGCACTCGGCGAACGAAGCCGGGCATGCGCGCACCAATCTCCAGCGGCGATGCCAGATCAGTTTGGTAGAGCAGCCCGATGTGGGAGTTGTTGACAATGGCATTGAATCCCAGCGGGGTCTTGCCAACTATCAGCAGTTGCACGGCCTCGCCATCCTGAAAGCGCGGCGGCTCTGTGCCGAGAAAGTCATAGATGCGGGCGCTTGCCACAATGCGATCGGTGACAGGATCAACGCGAACAACTACCGGAACGAGTTGTCCCAGTTCGACCGGGGCTGTTTGCGCCGAGTAGGGAAGAAGCAGATCCTTGGCCAGTCCCCAGTCGAGAAATGCTCCTAGCCGAGCGTGCACATCCGAAACACGCAGGCAGGCGAACTCGCCGACCATGGCGTGGGGAGAGTCGGTTGTGCATACGAGCCGATCCTCCGAATCGCGGTAGATGAACACATCCACCACGTCATACTGCCGAAGGTCGCGGGGCGCGTGTTTCCCGGGCAGCAGGATCTCGCCCAGATTGTCAGCATCAAGAAAGATGCCTGACGAAGTCTCGCGCACCACCTGTAGAAGATTTCGCTTTCCGAGGGAGACCACAGAACCGCAGCGTAGACGCATCACGCCGTGAGTGGATCTACCAATGCGCCTTTCCATCAGGCACGAGGGAGTAGAAGCCCTCACCAGTACGGCGTAGTTTGCCTGCGAGCACCAGCGCCTCCCACACTTCGAAGGGGAACTCGCGGGGAGGAATCATGGAGTCGATGCGATCGGCGCCGCCGCCGGTCATGGGACCAACTCCGAGTTTCGAGTCGGCGTCGAGCTGGCAGAACTTCAGGCGGCGTCGAAATAGCCGCAGGGCGTCGTTGAGTTCACTCGGATCGATTGGCGCAGCAGCCGCAGGTTTGGCCGCGACTTCACCGCCTTGCAACTCGGCGATCATGCGCTGCAAGCCTTTGAGGTCACGCGAGCCGATCACACTCATGATGGCCCGAGCATCAACCTTGGCCTTGAGTAGCAGCTTGTGCATCGCACCCCAGTGCGGACCGGCACTGGCAGCGTCCGCCGCCGCGATGGTCGTCAGTCGGGCGGTGATCTCGGCAAGAGTTGGCGCGCTCAACTCCACAGGCTCAGCATAGTTGCCAGATCCGCGGCATCAACAGTTCCGCTGTTATCGAGATCTGCCGCGCCGGGGGTGCCCCAAGCACTGAGCAGGATCGCCAGATCAGTAGCGTCGACTATGGTGTCACCGTTGAGATCGCCGGGATAACTCGGTACACCGCGCGGTCCTTGCACAGCAACCGCAACCGAGGGAAGCACGCCTGGCTTGAACAGACCAAGGGTGGCACTCGCATCCTGCCGTGGTTGGTTGGCATCAAACCAGAAGTTGTAAATCGTGCCAAAGCGAAGAGCGTTGCTGTTGGCGCTGACGGAGTATGTGCCACCAGTCCAGGTCACGGCGTTGCCCGCTGTGGAAACCGTCCAATCGGTGGGAGAGTAGGCATCCCCCGAGTGGTAGTCGATGTCCCTGAAGCCGGCGTTGGTGATGGTGGTTCCGGCGGGCACGGGAATGCTGAAGGAGCGGCCGCTGCGATCGCTGTTGAGGTTCTCGATGGCGTACTCGTAGTGCCAAGTCCCGTTGCCATTGTTGGTGACATTGAAGCCGAGTGTGAATCTGCCGTCCCCCGCTACATCAATGTCAACGAGAGTCACGGCAGGCACATGGACTCGCCAGGCCTTGATCGCCGCCTGCTGCTGCACCGTGGCGCCGGAGAACGTGATGTTGTAGGCACCATTGCTGAGTGTGCCGATCACCATCTGCCTCCACGAAGCATTGTTGTCATCGTTGAGAGAGGCGGCATCTCCAGGATGGATGTACTGAGCCTCGGCCAGATAGATGGCGCCAACATTGAGAGCTGGATTGAGGTCATTGCCTTTCACCTGAATGCGTCGACCGATGGTGGCGGCGGCGGCAGGCATGCCCGCATTGATTGTGCCGGGGAACACGCCAGTCGCTGCGTTGACCTCGGTACGTGTGCCCAGCCCACCCTGACTGCCGTTGAGGGAGGCATCATATGGATCCGAGCAACCAACTCCCAGCCATGATCCGCTCGATGATGGGGTGCAGGTGCCACAAAGAGCCTCCTGCAAGGCGTAAAACCCATGCTTGCCCCAGCCTTGCCCGATGTGCTCGATGCGTCCGCTTTTGATGCGGTAGAAGTTTTGGGGGATGAAAGGGTGGCGATTGTCGGGGGAGGCGAACCAATCGAGGAGCGAGTCGCCGATGTTGCAGCTGGTTGTGCCGATGGCGTAGGCCATGATGGTTTGACCGCCTACAACCACGGAGCCGTACTTGGCGATATCAGGAATCGCGCCCACGATCACATCGGGGCCGACGGTTCCCCCGCCGCCGCCAGAGCCGCTGAATGCGATGGCTAGACTTGACGCGCCGCCATCACCACTGCCGTAGCCGCCAAGGGCGATGCGGTATGTCGATCCGGCGACGAGCGGCCCGGAGGCGTTGCTCTGATAGGCGCAGGCGTCGTCATTGCAAGCCACGGGAATCTGATTGGCACCGCAGGTGGCAAGCACCGCGACTCGCGTGTCCCAAGTCGCCGAGTCGCAAGTTGAGAATGTGTAGTTGCCGGTCTGGGCAGGGGCAAAGATGAAGTAGTTCACCTTATACATAGTGTGAGCATCGCAACCGCCCCCAGCAGCAATCACAAGCGATGCGGTTGCCGATGATGTGTCGTAAGCGTTGGCGCCGAGTGATGCGGCGGGCGCCGTGGCGCAATCTGTGCCACCTCCTGCGAGACCGCCATCCCCAGGGTTGCGCGGGGTACGGGCTGCGACAGGGCCCGCCAGATATCCGAGGAGTGCAGCAACTCCAGTTAGGCCGAGGGTGATGGCAAGTTTGGGAACAAGTTTCATATTCGGGGTTCCATTGGAAGCGCGGGAGAGGGGTCTGATCGAGGCGCAATTGCCAGGTACCGAACTGTACCGCACGAACGAAGAAGATCAAGCAGGCAATAGGGATCTGAGCAGGAACTCGCGGCGGTATTGTCGACACCGCGCATGAAACTCATAGGATCACGCCCCATGATTGATCAGTATCCCGTCACGGCCGCGGACCGATTTACTTTCGGGTTATGGACAGTTGGAAACCGAGGGGCTGACCCATTCGGTTCAGCGGTGCGGCCAGCCCTGTCTCCTGTTGAGATTGTGAAGGGACTCGCGAAAGTGGGAGCGTGGGGGGTGAACCTGCACGACAACGATCTGATCCCCATGGGCTCCAGTGCCCCAGAGCGTGATCGCATTGTGTCAGAGTTCAAGCGAGCCTTGTCAGACTGTGGGATGCAGGTTCCCATGGCGACCACGAATCTATTTTCACACCCGGTGTTCAAGGATGGTGCATTCACTGCTGGCGATTCCCGCGTGCGCGCCTTCGCAGTGCGCAAGGCGATGACGGCTATCGAACTGGGAGTGGAACTAGGCGCAACAACCATAGTGTTCTGGGGAGGTCGTGAGGGCAGTGAGACCGATGCACTCAAGGACCCTCGTGATGCAATCCGCTGGTACCGCGAGTCTCTGAACCATCTGTGCGCGTGGACAAAGGCGCAGGGATGGGGCCTGCGATTCGCGCTGGAGGCGAAACCGAACGAGCCGCGCGGGGACATTTATCTGGCGACGACCGGGCACATGCTTCATTTCATCACGACCCTCGATCATCCCCAGATGTGCGGAGTGAATCCAGAAGTGGCGCATGAGACGATGGCCGGTCTGTCGATGGTGCACGCCGTGGCACAGGCCATGGAGTGTGGCAAGTTGTTTCACATTGATCTCAATGCCCAGAGAATCGGCAAGTATGACCAGGATTTGCGCTTCGGAAGTGAGGACTTGAAGGGCGCGTTCTTTCTGGTGAGGCTGCTGGAGGGAACCGGTGGGTATCCCGCCTACACCGGCCCGCGCCACTTTGATGCCCACGCCTATCGAACGGAGGATGTCGAAGGCGTATGGGATTTTGCTCGCGGCTGCATGCGCACTTACAAGATTCTGGCAGTCAGAGCGCGCGCCTTTGATGGTGATCCCGAAGTGCAGGGGATTCTGCAATCGAACGCGGGCGGCACGGCGGCTCTCGGTGATGCTGCCCTCGGGGGTACTGCGCAGATAGATCCAGATGCGATCGCCACCCGAGGGCTGAGAGCCGAGCGATTAGATCAACTCGCCATCGAACACATCATGGGAGTGCGTCAGTAGAGTGGCAGTGCTGAGCGAATCCGAGAACACGCAGTGAGCAAGCATCTAGGCAGTGATGAGTCGGTTGCAGGCGCGAAGCGGGAGGCGCTCGGCATCGACATTGGTACCCAGAGCGTAAAGGCGCTGCGGGTGGACATCGGCTCTGGAAAGGTAGTGGGGCGGGGCGCCGCCGGTCTGACGCTCAGTTCACCGCGGCTTGGTGCGGCGGAGCAGAATCCCCAAGACTGGATCACGGCGATGGAGTGCGCCCTGCGGCAAGCTGGTGACCTCAGCGGCGTTGTCTGCATCGGTGTCTCTGGTCAACAGCACGGTTGCGTGGTGCTCGATGAGAAGGATCAGCCAGTCCGACCGGCGAAGCTCTGGTGTGACACCGAGGCCGCTGCTGAGGCGGCAGAGTTGAGTACCGCCTTCGGTCGGGTAGTTCCCTCTGGGTTCACCGCGCCCAAAGTGCTATGGATGAAACGGAGAGAGCCCGAGCTGTTTGCCCGTGCTCGTCGTGTGTTGCTCCCCCATGACTGGATCAATCTGCATCTGACAGGTCGCGCCTGCACCGATGCCGGCGACGCTTCTGGAACTGGCTACTTCGATCCGTGCAAGCGTCGCTATGACGAGGCGGCCTTGAACGCGATCGACTCACGCCTCGCAGCGATGATTCCCAATGTGATTGGCGCCAATGAATCGGTTGGGGTGGTGCAGAGCGCAGTGGCTGGTCGATTGGGTTTGGGTAGCGGTGTAGTTGTTTCAGTGGGAAGTGGCGACAATATGTGCAGCGCCCTCGGAGCGGGCGCCGTCGATGATGGCGCATTGGTTCTCTCTCTGGGAACGAGTGGAACGGTGTACTGTGTTTCAGATCATCCCGTGAGCGATTCAGAGGGAGACTTCGCCCTGTTCTGCGATGCAACCGGAAAGTGGCTGCCGCTTCTGTGCACCATGAACTGCACGGGGGCGACCGAGGAACTGTGCTGCGCATTTGCCAAGTCGCACGAGGAGCTAACGCAACTGGCACTGGCCGAACCGGTGGGATCCCACGGAGTGCGGTTCATTCCCTACTTGCGAGGGGAGCGATCCCCCAACTGGCCCCATGCCTGCGGTGTCATTCATGGACTTAGACCAGGGCTGATGCGACCGGGTGTTCTCTACCGCGCTGCCATTGAGGGAGCAGCGTGTGGGCTGTTCCGCGGGGTGGAGCGGCTGCGGGCACTTGGGGGGAAGGCGAACTCGATCCGCTTGGTAGGCGGGGCTGCGCGCAATCAAGTGTGGCGTGAGACGCTGGTTGACCTGTGTGGAATGAGAGTTCATGTCCCACTTGAGCAGGAATCAGCGGCACTAGGAGCGGCACTTCAGGCGGCAGCAGTTCATGGCGGAGGCGATGTTGCCGAGTTTATTCACACGCATCAACCCGAGATGGAACTCCTGCCCGATGAGCCACGCCGATCAAACACTGAGCAACTTCACGCAGTTGCCGCCGAGATCACCGATCTGGGCAAGGCGTTGTTCGCGGGCTAGGGCGAGGCCTTGGGTTCGCTGTCGATCAACTTGTAACTCATGGCCGACACCCACACATGTGAAAGCAGTAGGCCGAAGCGGGCACTTGTCATAGCGGGAACGACCATGGGCTGGTCATGTGGTATCGAAGCAGCGCTACCGCCGTGATTAGGGTGGCTAGAAAGAGGGAGAGTGCCAGCCATCGTCGACCGGCGCGCTGCGCCAGAAGTGTTGCCAAGGCGAGGAGCATGATGGCGGCATCCAGCAAGGTGGTTTCTCAGAGTGGTCGAAGTGGAACCCGCGACACAGCCTCTCGTACACTAGGTACCAGAGCAAAAATGTCCAGCCCGACCATTACCTATACCCACACCGACGAAGCACCCGCGCTCGCAACCTACTCTCTGCTGCCCATCATTCGTGCGTTCACCGGCCCGGCTGGGATCGTGGTGGAGACCCGAGACATTTCCTTGGCGGGTCGCATAATCGCCACCTTCCCCGAGTGCCTTCAGCCCGAGCAGCGCACTGATGATGGCCTTGCCCAACTCGGTCGCGCTTGCCTCACTCCTGAGGCAAACATCATCAAGCTCCCCAATGTCAGCGCATCGGTACCACAGTTGAAGGCGGCCATCGCCGAGTTGCAGAAGCACGGCTACGCGCTGCCCAACTATGTGGATGCCCCCAGCAGCGATGCCGAGCGCGCAACCAAGTCACGCTATGACCGTATCAAGGGGAGCGCAGTGAACCCCGTGATCCGCGAGGGAAACTCCGATCGCCGTGCTCCCAAGGCCGTGAAGGCCCAGGCCCAGGCCAGTCCGCACAAGATGGGAGCCTGGGCCAGCGACAGTAAGTCCCATGTGGCATCCATGAGCAGTGATGATTTTTTCGGCAATGAGAAATCTATCACTGTCGCCGCCGCGACCACGGCGCGAATCGAACACATTACAGGTGATGGATCGGTGACCTGTCTCAAAGATGGGCTGAAACTGCAGGCGGGGGAGATCATTGACAGCACCTTCATGAGCAAGCAAGCTCTAGTGTCCTTCCTGACTGCCCAGGTAGACGCCGCTCGCGCCAGCGGAGTGCTGTTCTCTTTGCATCTGAAGGCGACAATGATGAAGGTGTCAGACCCCATCATCTTCGGTCATGCAGTCAAGGTGTTCTTCAAACCCGTGTTCGACAAGCATGCGGCGACACTGGCGACTCTCGGGGTCGATGTCAGAAACGGGTTTGGTGACTTGATCGGCAGGATCGCCACGCTTCCGCTGGGCGAGCGCGAAGCCATTGAGTCAGACATCAAACTGGTTTACGAGCGGGGCCCGGGCATCGCCATGGTCGATAGTGATCGCGGCATCACCAATCTGCATGTCCCGAGCGACATCATCGTCGATGCATCCATGCCCGCCATGCTGCGCGATGGCGGAAAGATGTGGAATGGCGTGGGCAAATCGCAGGACACCAAGGCCTGCATTCCCGATCGCTCCTACGCGGGTGTCTATCAGGCGGTGATCGAGTTTTGCCAGAACAATGGCGCCTTCGATCCCCGCACGATGGGCAGCGTTCCCAATGTCGGTCTGATGGCTCAGGCGGCGGAAGAGTACGGCTCGCACGACAAGACCTTCGAGATTCAGTCCAGCGGTACGGTGCGGGTCGTCGATGCAGGTGGCAGGGTGCTGCTGCAGCACGCCGTCGAAGCTGGTGACATCTGGCGCGCATGTCAGGTGAAGGATGCGGCTGTGCGTGACTGGGTGAAACTGGCGGTCAATCGAGCCCGAGTGTCGAGTACACCCGGGGTGTTCTGGCTGGATGAGAAGCGTCCCCACGACGCGCAGTTGCTCCTCAAAGTGAAACAGTATTTGGGAGAGCATGACACCAGCGAGATCGACCTGAGGATCATGGAGCCCGCGGCGGCATGTCGGCACACTCTGGAGCGGGTGAAACTACGTCAAGACACCATCTCTATCACCGGCAATGTACTGCGGGACTATCTGACAGACCTGTTCCCCATCCTGGAACTGGGTACGAGCGCCAAGATGCTTTCCATCGTCCCTCTCATGAATGGCGGCGGATTGTTCGAGACTGGTGCTGGTGGCTCTGCCCCCAAGCACGTGCAGCAGTTCAACGCGGAGAACTACCTGCGCTGGGACTCGCTGGGCGAGTTCCTTGCTCTCGCGGCATCTTTGCAGCACCTCGCTGACCGCATCGGAAACAAGCCTGCCAAGATTCTTGCCGAGGCGCTTGATAGTGCCACCGGCAAGTACCTGCAGAACAATCGGGGACCAGCCCGCAAGGTGGGTGAACTGGATAACCGCGGCAGTCACTTTTATCTAGCGCTGTACTGGGCGCAGGAGATGGCGCAGCAGACAGAAGATGCAAGCCTCGCTCAGCGCTTTGCGCCGATGGCTGCCGAGCTGCTGGCTAGTGAGGCCGTGATCGTGGCGGAGCTCAATGGAGCGCAGGGCAAGCCAGTGAACATCGGCGGCTACTACCACCCCGATCCCCAACTGGCTACCTTGGCGATGCGTCCGAGTGCCACGCTCAATGCGATTGTGGAGAACGCGCTGGCGATCGCCTGAAAAGTTCAGGGGCGGAGTTCCCCGATTAGGCGCTCGCGCTCACTGCGAAACCGCGCCTCCTGTTCATCAAGGCGGCGCTTCACGGCTTCCAGCTGATCGGCAGCGTCCCGCCTTGCGTCCCGTGATCCCTTGCCATAGACGGGATGCTCCAAAAGTTGTTCCAGTTCAAGTGCCATCACTAGCGCCACTGACTCGGCATCAACAAGCGGCTCGCCTACCGCCGCAGCAATGTCCTCGAGCGCCCGCAGCTCCCCGAAACAGCGAACGCTCCAGGCCGCGGCCTCCTCTGCATCCTTATAGAGCAGCAGCGCATCACGAGTTCTGGTGCGCTGGGTCTCGATTCGATCCTCAAGTGCCTCAGCAGCATCGGAACTGGCACCAGAAGCGGCTACATCACGAAGGGGCGGAGAGAATGCCGCATCAGGCATGCGAGATCCGCGACGCAGCTGGGTGAAGTACCAGCGCGCCAAGGCGAAGGCGTCTCGCAGGCGTCTAAGTGCAGTGGAACTAGGCGCGGCATCACCGTGGACGGCGGCATTGCCATCGCGGCGAATGGCGTGCATGTGATCCGCATAGTGGCGAGGCAGTACGCCCTGCCTCTCAAGGGTCCCGAGCATCGCGCCCAAGTCCAGCGGCCCTGGCTGCTGAATCGAGAGACGGATCAGCGTGGAAGCCATGGTTTCGACCATCAGACGCAACTTGAACAAGCACGACTCCGGATCGGTGTGGACATACGACTCTGCCTGTCCAGCCAGCCGCGAGAGTCGTGGATCAACCGGATCGAGAAAGGAGAAGTTGTTGGGGGGCTCGGTCAAGCGAAGCAACTCCAAGCACCCATGCGGACGAAGGAGGCGAGTGAGTGGATGCTCACTTCTGCCTCACAGTCATGTCGGCCAACACCCGTCCCGACAAGCAGCACGACTCGAACTGCGCTGGTGTCAACTCGAATGCACTTGCGAGCATGCTGGCGAAGCGAGCCGCCAGCGGCGTGAGTTGGCGCTGCGCAAAGGCCATCATCATGGCGCCGGTCATGATCTTTTCCGCCTGATCTTCGGGCATTCCCCGGGCAGTGGCCAGGCAGTCCACCAGGGTCATTCGCCCAATTCGTTCAGGGCTCTTTCCCATGATGCAATCCTGCTCGGCCAAGCCCAGCACGGCCTGCGCGTACAAGCCCGCTCCCGAGTGTCGTGAGGCATCTAGTGCCTTACCTCGCACTTCGTCCAGCGACCAGGATGGATCGGCGATGGCCGCCACCGCCATGGCGCGCGCCGTCACAAACCAAGCAGTGGCTAACTCGGCGCCCTCAAGGCGTCGCTTCCCAGACTTTGGTGATTCACCCGCCGTCATGGGTGTGAGTCTAGCGCGGGTATCGCACTAGACTTGATGCGGGCCAGTGGCGGAATGGCAGACGCAGCGGACTTAAAATCCGCAGGGGAGTAATCCTCGTCCGGGTTCAAGTCCCGGCTGGCCCAGTACAGCGGCGAGTGAGTTACCTTGCCCGATGTTGACCCTGCCCCGCACAGATCGATCAGTTCAACTCAATGTCGCTATTGAAGCAGCCCGCATCGCCGCCCGCGTGATTGCAGCGTGCGGTGAGCCGTCGCGAATTCAGAAGTGTGACGCCAGCCCCGTCACCGTGGCGGACATTGCCAGTCAGTGCGCCATCACCGCTGTGCTGCTGGCGCAACTCTCCCGCCTCGGCGCCGCGGCGTCACCACTGCGCATCGCCGGGGAAGAGAGTGCCGAAGAGCTCGAGCGTGCCGGGGCTTCTGCTGCCCTCGACCTTGCAGCGCGCGCTCTTGACGCTGCCGCGATCGATCTGGGGCCGAACTCAGTTCGAGATCTGCTCGCACTAGGTGGTGACGAGGGCGGCTCCGGGAGTTTCTGGGCCATCGATCCCCTTGATGGAACCAAGGGATATCTGCGCGGTGGACAGTTTGCGGTGGCGATCGCTCTCATTGAGGAGGGCGTTCCATCTTTGGGAGTCCTCGCGGTGCCGCGACTAGGCCCCGGTGGGGTCATCGCATTCGGGGCACTAGGTGGTAGTGCTTGGGAGGCAAGGCTCGACTCTACTGATGTCCCGCGTCGGATTGCCGCCGCGGCATGGACACCGGGGCGAGTGCGAATTGCCGAGTCAGTCGAGGCAGCACACGCGGCCCATGATCGGGCCGAGACCATGCTCGCGCCTGCCGGATCCTTACAACGAGTTCGGCTCGATAGCTCTGCCAAGTATGTGTTGCTGGCACGGGGAGATGTCGATTGCTATCTGCGGGTTCCCCCCAAATCGGGATACGCCGAGAAGGTGTGGGACCACGCAGCTGGAGTGCTACTTGCTCGTGAGGCAGGATGTGTCGCTTGTGACGCTCGGGGCGAGGTACTGCGCTTCGACCTCGGACGAGCCATGACTCCGGGCGCTGGCATTTTTGCGGCACGCAGCGAGCTAGCCCAAGTAGTGTTTGGCCGAGGCGCACCAGGATGACTATCCCTCTGGCATCTCTGCCCCTCGATCACGGTCTGCTCACTCTCGCAGCCGGCTCGCTCTCCTATAACCAGACGCTCACGCTTGCGGTGCTTGCGCTGGTGGTTGTAGCCATGTTGAGCGCCCGCGTTTCCGCCGATGTCGCCATGCTCGGCGGTGTGACCGTGCTGCTCGCTGCGGGAACTCTTACTCCCGCGCAAGCGTTCGCGGGTTTCTCCAACGAGGGCGTGGTGAGTGTGGCTGGATTGTTCATCGTCGTCGCCGCACTTCGCCAGACGGGGACGATGGATCGGATCATGCTTCCGCTGATGGGAACACCGTCGACTACGCGCGGCGCCCTCGCGCGCCTCTGTATTCCCATCGCGGCGCTCAGTGCTTTCGTCAACAACACTCCGCTCGTGGCGGTAATGACCCCACTGGTGGTGGACTGGGCGCGTCGGCTCAAACTGAATTCATCCCAGCTACTGCTGCCACTCTCCTACGCCACGATTCTCGGCGGCACTGTCACCATCATCGGCACCAGCACCAACTTGGTGGTGCAGGGGCTCTTGTTTGCCAGCGCATCAGTCAGCGGAGTGCGTCCCTTCGGGTTCTTTGAGATCGGCAAGGTCGGACTACCCATCGCCGTTGTCGGAGTGGCCTATCTGCTGATCTTCGCACCGATCGCGCTGCGGTCGCGGCGGCGGAACATGGATGCCGCTGCGGATGTGGGCGAATTCACGGCGAGCCTGCAAGTGCTGAGAGGCGGGCCGCTCGACGGAGCCACTATCCAGAGCGCGGGTCTTCGGCATCTGAGTGGGTTGTTCCTAGTGGAGATCGATCGTGGCGGAGAGTCGATTCCTGCCCCCGGCCCCTTGAACAAACTCATGGGCGGAGACATTCTGATCTTTGCCGGCAGTGTCGAAGCAGTCATTGACCTGCGGCGCCGACCCGGACTCGGTGCGCCTGTCGGAGCTGAGATAGCGCCTCATGGCCGCTCTGTGGTGGAGATTGTTCTGTCCCAAGAGTTTTCCGGAATCGGTCAGAGTGTTCGCGATTTTGGATTCCGCACCAGGCTTGGAGCCGCGGTCCTGGCAGTGTCTCGCGCCGGTGCACGATTGCAGGGGCGAATCGGTGACATCGTCATGCACGCCGGTGACATGATGCTTCTGGAGTGTGATGATTCATTCCTAGCGCGGCATCGCAACTCGCGCTCGATACACCTGGTGGGAGGTCGTGGCGCAACCTCACTTCCCCGGCACAATCGAGCCTGGATTGCCGGCATCATTCTGCTGGGGATGATCGGGTACGCCGCCACGCAGGGTTCGATGCTGGTGGCGGCATGGGTAGCGGCGGGGGCCATGATCGTCACCCGCTGCGTGCGCGCCCGTGAAGCTCGCGAGTCCATGGACCTCTCGACTCTGGGAGCCATCGCCGGGAGTCTGGGAATCAGCATGGCACTACAGTCGACTGGACTCGGGAAGATCATGGGAGAGTGGTTCGTGTCGATCGGCGGGGGCACAGAGTGGGGAGCGATGGCGGGGTTGTTCGCTGGAACGGTTGCGCTCACCTCATGTGCCTCCAACAATGCTGCTGCGGCGCTCATGTTTCCCATCGCTCTGGGGGCAGCGGCGAGCGTTGGCAGCAGCCCGATGCCCTTCATCGCCGCCGTGCTGTTCGCAGCCAACTCGGGGAACTTCACCCCGATTGGCTATCAAACAAACTTGATGGTGTACGGCCCCGGTGGGTACCGCTTCATCGACTATGTGAAACTGGGCCTGCCCATGGACATGCTGAGCGCAGCGATTGCCCTGTGGTTGATTCCCCAGGTGTGGCCCATGCACTAGTGGAGCAGACCGCGAGCTCGCAGTAGATCAATCACCTTCTGCGCGGCATCTGCGGCGCGAGTTCCGCAGGGGACGGTGATCTCGGCATCGGAGGGAGGTTCGAAGCCAGTCGGATCTACTGAGTCATCGTCGCGCCCGCCATCAACTGAGACGAGAACGAAATGGTGAGTCCCCAGCAGCTCACGCGATCGCCTACGAGCTTCGCGTTGCGGCGCCACCATGCTGGCGATCACGATCAAGCCCTGCTCATTCAGCAAGAGTGCGAGGTCCATGGCGCGGCGTAAGTTCTCACTGCGAGCCTGGGCGCCGAAGCCGAGATCGCGACTAATGGTGCGGCGAAGGGCCTGACCGTCCAGCACCACGGCGGCGTGCCCGCGATCAAAGAGCATGCGCTCCAGCGCGGCAGCGATTGCAGTCTTGCCCGCTCCCGGACGTCCGCAAATCAGCACTGTTGCGGGCTTCTGAGCAAAGCGTGCCTGACGCTGCCCCGGAGAGACGAGACTCTCGCGGGCTTGCAGAGTTGCCGATGATTCTGTGTCCCAGTGAGCCTCAGAATGGGCTGACGCGAGTCGCACCATGCCCGCAGCAGCGGTGGCATTGGTGAGCTTGTCCACTAGGACCAAAGCACCCAAAGGCCGACAGGCGTCGTAGTCGTCGAGAGCCAGCATCTCCTCGCTCTCGATTTCAACGCGGCCGATGGCATTCAGATTGAGCGATCCTGCGGGCAAGTGCTCAAGAGTGTCAACACTCGACTCCCACAGCACGCGCCGCACGGTGCATGTGGTGCTCTTGGTTCCAAGCCGCAGCAGCCACTGCGTTCCTTGGACCAACGGAGTCTCTTGCATCCAGACCAAGTCGGCAGTGAACCGCTGCAGCAGATGGGGATCACTGCCAACGCCCGCAATCACATCACCGCGCGCGCAGTCGATCTCATCTTCGAAGAGCAGAAGCGCCGCCGCAGGTGCAACGACGATGGGCAGGTCACCAGATGGGGAAGCGATGCGTCGCAGGCGAGTCTCGCGTCCGGAAGGCAACACGCGGATGCGGTCACCCGGCTTGATTGATCCACTGGCAACCGTCCCGAAGAACCCGCGGAAGTCCGGCGTGGGGCGAACCGAGCCCTGAACACACATGCGAAATGGAGCATCGGCTGAATGGCGGTCAACCGGCACACTCTCTAGGAGGTCAATGATCGAGTTGCCGGAGTACCACGGGATGCGTTCACTGCGTCGAACCACATTGTCGCCGTCGCGCGCGCTGATGGGAACCGATACTGGATCGGGAATGCCAAGCTTGCCGCAGTACTCCTGGAACTCGCGCTCGATGGCGCGGAACCTCGACTCGGAGAACCCAACCAGGTCCATCTTGTTCACCGCGGCTACTACATGACGAATGCCTAGCAGGCTGGAGATGAAGGCGTGTCGGCGCGTCTGCGTGGTTACACCGTGTCGAGCATCAATCAGGCTGATGGCGAGCTGACAGTGACTCGCGCCCGTCGCCATGTTGCGGGTGAACTGCTCATGGCCGGGGCAGTCGGCAATGATGAAACTTCGCTTAGCCGTGGCGAAGTATCGCCAGGCCACATCGATGGTGATTCCTTGCTCTCGTTCACTCTTGAGCCCATCGACTAGCAGCGCCAAGTCGAGTTCGCCCCCTTGCGTGCCGTGGATGCGGCTATCGGCCTCAAGGGACCGCATGTGATCTTGGTAGATGCGGCCGGTGTCCAGGAGCAGTCGCCCGATCAGCGTGCTCTTGCCATCATCGACGCTGCCACAGGTGAGGAAGCGAAGAAGATCATTCTCCTCGTAGCGCCGCAGATACTGCTGCACCGTCAGGGTCGCGCCTGTTTCGGTACTCATCAGAAGTACCCCTCGCGTTTCTTCTCTTCCATGCTTCCGGTTACATCGTGATCGATCAATCGGCCTTGTCTCTCACTTGTTCGGGCAATCAACAGTTCCTCGATCACCTCGGGGAGCGTGCGGGCCTGTGACTCGATCGCTCCCGAGAGCGGATAACAGCCGAGGGTGCGAAGGCGCACGCTTCGCATCTGCGGTGTTTCGCCCTCCCGCAGCGGCAGTCGGTCATCGTCAACAAGTATGAGAGACCCGTCCCGCTCAACAACGGGGCGTTCCTTGGCGAAGTAGAGCGGTACGACTTCCAATCCGTGCCGGTGGGTGTAGAGCCAGACATCCAGTTCCGTCCAGTTGGACAGAGGAAACACCCGCATGCTCTCGCCGGGTCGCAGGCGGGTATTGAAAAGATTCCACAACTCGGGTCGCTGCGTGCGCGGCTCCCAGCGATGATTGGCATCGCGAAAGCTGAACACGCGCTCCTTGGCACGACTCTTCTCCTCGTCGCGCCGAGCGCCGCCGATGGCCGCGTCGAAACCATGTTTGTCCAGTGCCTGCCTCAAGCCTTGCGTCTTCATAACATCCGTGTGAATTTTCGATCCATGGGTGATGGGGGAGACCCCCGCGCGCAGCCCCTCCTCGTTCACATGAATGATGAGATCGAGTCCAAGTTCGCGAACCTTGCGATCGCGGAAGGCAATCATCTCCTTGAACTTCCAGGTCGTGTCCACATGAAGCAAGGGAAAGGGCGGCTTGGCGGGCCAAAATGCTTTCATGGCCAGATGGAGGAGTACCCCGGAGTCCTTGCCGATCGAATACATGAGCACGGGACGCTGGAATGATGCCGCTGTCTCCCGGAAGATGTGAATCGCTTCCGCTTCCAGTTCGTCGAGGTGAGTGAGCGTTGATGTCATTCGCCGTGATCTCTGGCTGCGCCCGTGGGAGTGGGGGTCGCACCGGTGCTCGTGCGGTGCTACTGTAACCAATGCCAATGGGCAACACCGAGCAACCAGATCCCGCAGCGAACATCCACTGGCACGCCGGAGTTATTGATGCGGCCGCGCGAGCCAAAATGTGCGGGCAGACGGGTCTCACCCTCTGGCTGACCGGCATCTCCGGCTCAGGCAAGAGCACCCTGGCGGTTGAGTTGGAGCAAAGGCTCATTAGTTCGGGCCGTCTTGCCTATCGACTTGACGGAGACAATCTTCGCCACGGCGTCAACGCGGGCCTCGGATTCGATGCCGCTGGGCGAGGCGAGGCAGTTCGTCGGGCCGGCGAGATCGCCATCCTGCTGGCGGATGCAGGGGTCGTCGCGATTGTGTGCATGATTTCCCCATATGCAGACGATCGCGATCGAGTCCGCGCTCGGCACAAGGCCCACGGGATGAAGTTTGCCGAAGTGTTTGTCGACTGTCCCCTCGCCGTCGCAGCGCAGCGCGATCCCAAGGGTTTGTATTCGCGCGCTCAGGGTGGACAACTCGCGGGCCTCACGGGAGTGAGCGATCCCTACGAGGCGCCAACTGATCCAGAGGTCCACCTGCACACCGAGCGTAGTGATTGTGAGGCGTGCGCTCGCGAAGTGCTATCGATTGCGATCGGCTGAGGGGGTCTTGAGAGTCGCGCGGGAGTTCTTGAAGATTCCCGTGGGGTCAGGCGAGGCAAGTCGGTTGGTATAAATTGCCTCAGCGCGAGGCATGATTGCTCTCAATCTCTCTAGGCGCGTTTGAAAACTCGGATGAGTAGAAAGGAACTCTGGCACACCTCCCGATGCCTGGTCGCCCATCTTTGTCCAGAGCGTCAGAGCCGCGGTGGGATTGAATCCCGCATCGGCGCTGATCAACAATCCGATCGCATCAGCTTCACTCTCCTGCTCACGGTCGAACTTCAGGCTTCCTACCCCGAGCGCGAGCATCGCCCCGCTTTGAGCAGTCGGCGGCAGATCCCCCAACACCAGGCCGGCGCCGATGAGTTGCAGAATGAGCCCCTGCGAAATCCGTTCGCCTCCATGCCGAGCTATGGCGTGAGCTGTCTCATGCCCCAGCACCACGGCCAGCATGTCATCGGTATCGGCAACTTTTAGGAGACCGGTGTACACGGCGCACTTTCCACCAGGGAGGGCCCAGGCGTTCACCGTCTTGGCATCATCAATGAGAACTATCTCCCAATCGAACTGCTGGGCGATCTCTCGATGCTGGCGATTCGCCGAGGCGAACACTCGTGCGGATACGCGCTGCACCTGCTCCCACTGCGCCCCGGTTGCAATCAGTCGTGGTGCCGCACCCTCGGCTGGCGTCAGTACTTCATCAAATGCCTGATCCCCCAGGCTGGTCTCCTGAGAGACGGAGAGGACATTGAACTGCGAACGCCCGCTCCCCGAAACATGGGTACAGCCGCAGGCGCAATTCAGGATCAACACTGCCAGAGTGAGAGTGCCCAAGTGCGGGAAGAGCCAATGCGACACTGTGTTGTTCAGCCCTCGAACTCTACTCGCTTGAGCTCCGCTCACCGGGACAGGATATGCCTTGCCGTGGGTACTCTGCGTCCATGCGAGTTTGGAGACTTCACGGTTCGGGAGTTGACGACGAGCAATCATTCGACCTGCTGCCGCCAGGCCCAGTAACGGTTGGCCGCGCCATTGGACAATCTGTTCGATTGGCGCCTCGTCAGGTATCGCGCGAGCACGCCGAGTTGATCTGGGTACCAGCCTCGGCGCAGGATGCTGAGCACTGGCGCGTGCATGATTTGGGAAGTAGTGGCGGCACCTATGTCAATGGCACGCGACTGGTTGCTAGGAGCGAGTGTCGGCTCGAACACGGGGATCTCATGGAGATTCGTCCGTGGGTGTTTCGCATCGAAGATCCCGCCAAGCAAGCGTCACCGACAGAACCTGCCGTGCGCCTCGCGCGCGAGTTTGATACGGGGGATGAGCGGGTGGAGGAGGCGATTGTCAGGTCGCCGGGCGAGCTGGCACAATCGCAGGTGTTGCAGCTGCTCGAGGCTTCGGAGCACATGGCGCTCGCCACAAACGAACACGAGATTGGTCGTGCCGCAGTAGGTGCGGTCGGGGCGGCGACCGGATTCGCCAACACCGCGCTGATTCGTCCCGGGGCATCGGATGGCACCATTGAGGTTCTCGCATCGACAGGTGATGTGGTTGACCCATCAGGGCACGCGCGTGTCAGTTGGAGTCTGCTGAAGCGCTCGCGCGAGCGTCCATATGTATTGCGGGGCGACCCCCATGCCGGGGCAACTCTGGTGGCCAGCATCGCATCGCTGAATATTCAGCAGGCGATATGCGTTCCCATCGACGCAGGCGGAACATTCCTTGGTTGGCTCTATCTGGACAATCGGGGTGGTGGTCGCATCGACGCCCATGAGCACGAGACCACGGGATTCGCGGCGGCGATCGCTCGCATGGCTGGGCTCGCCCTCTCTTCAGTGGCGCGGCAGCGCATGCAGCACCGGTTCGACCTTGAGCAGCGGGAGATGTTCTCCGGCACGGTGCGGGCGCTGATTGCCACCATTGATGCGAAGGACCCGTACACCAGAGGTCACTCCGACCGAGTGAGCAGCTTCGCCACCTTGCTGGCGCGATACGCCGATCTTGGCGAGGAGATGATCGAGAGGGCGCGCATGTGCGGACTCGTGCACGACATCGGGAAGATCGGCGTACCTGAGGAAGTGCTGCGCAAACCATCCAAGCTCACCGAGGAGGAGTTCGCCAAGATTCGTGAGCATCCCGGAACCGGATATCGCATTCTCAAGGACATTCCCCAGATGCGTGAGTTGCTGCCGGGAGTGCTGGAGCATCACGAGCGATGGGATGGCCGCGGCTACCCGGGCGGTCTTTCTGGCGAGGGTATTTCTCTGCTGGGTCGCATGGTGTGCGTCGCTGACTGCTTCGATGCCATGACCAGCGCCCGCTTCTATCGTCCCGCCCGCGAGGTGGGAGAAGTTCTAGAAGAAATCGAACGATGCCTAGGCACTCACTTCGATCCCAAGCTGGGCCGGGTATTCCTGGAGATTCCCCGCGCCGAACTCGAGGCGCAGATCGGACCTCCTGTGGCCCCTGATGCCTAGCTTCACTTGCGACCGAAGTCGGCCGGATTCTCGCCCCAGGTGCTTGTTTCCCAGAGGACAAGGAGTGCGTGAAGCGCCCGGCACTCTCTAGTGCGAATCCAATCAGTGCCCTCGTTCACCGCAGCGGCAAACCTGGGATCACACACTGTGCGGA
>SIAA01000030.1 GCA_009692045.1 Phycisphaerales bacterium
GGACAACCTGATAGGCACAACCGGACTCTGCACCAGTTCAGAGCCTTGGTTCTTTCCGGCCATGTCGACCACTGACTACAACCGCCTCGGGACGGCCATCATCAATGGAATCGGCGAACTGTCAAACACTGACGATGGGGGCGATCCATTTCCTGCCAACGTGATGGTGCTGCCGGTGGCAAGACTTGCCGACGACCCAACCGGTCAGGCGGCCTTCTCCCAGCCTCTGAACACCAGCGACATCTATGGGGAGTTTATTGCAGTGGGATTGGACGCGGGGGTAACCATCGTTCTCTCGGCGGGCAACGCGGGGGCAGAGGTATTGGAACCCTTTGCGGGCGCCGAGGCTGCGGTAACCACGGGCGGATGTTGGCCCGGGTTCCAACTCTTCCCATCCACCGGCGTCGGGGACCCCAACGCCATGTTCCAATCCGGCAACAACTATTGCCGGAGCACCACCAGCAACTATGGCGGCACAGTGAATTGCACCGGTTGGGGAACAGCAGTCTGCACACTCGGTTATGGCGACCTGTTCCTCGGAGAAAACGTGGCGGTTGCCAGCGCTGAAGAGGTAAACCAACTCCGCACCTACACCGCGCGCTGGAGTGGAACCAGCGCATCCGCATGCATGGTGGGTGGACTCGTCGCCAACTTGCAGGGGTTTGCCAAGCAAACATACTTGGGCTTGGGTCTTCCCCCTGACATCTTCCAGGCGATGCTGACGAACGCAGCGAATGTCATACCGCAGTGCGGCAGGGTCGCTGCCCAGCAGCCTGGTGCTGGTGCCATCACCACGGTTGGCGACACCATCGAGTACACGACTCCCCCAACCACTCTCTGCCCCGTGGGCGGTTTCCCCGATGCGCGCGAGTGCGCTACTTCCGTGCTCACCGGTAACTTCTTCGAGGACACAGGCTCAACATTCAAGATCGTTTGCGGCACCAAGATTCAGGGCAACAACTTCTCCGTTCAGAGACTGGATGGGAAACTGCTGCGTGTGCGCTCCGCGCGACCACTGGCGGGGCAGTCCTCGGGCGGCTACGGACCTCCCCTCAACTATCCCCCAAGCGCACGGGTGACGGATATCCAACTCACCCAGCCCATCGTGGGAGACCTGGAACGGGTTGAGGTGAACCTTGAAGGTCGTACCTCTACCTCTGCATCGGCGATGGTGTTGGTCTTCATCTACAACACGCTCACGGTCCGCTGGGACTTCCTCGGATTCCAGGTGATGACCAATGCAGCGATTCAGCAGCTCAACTTCCCCCTCCTAGCATGTCAGGAAGTCGAGAACTATCTGGACACGAGCGGTGGCGGAAGCGAAGCCGGAACTGTCCGAGCGCGAGTGGTCACCATCGGCTCCGGCGGCGGGTTTGCTCAGCAGCAGGTGATCGACTGGGACCTGATGGAAATCGGCTATAACAACGTGCTGATCCCGGTTCCTCCACCGTGCGGCGGATAGTCCTCAAAAACCCGCTTGACTTTCCCGTGGTTAGTGCCACATTGTTTTTGCTGATTGACTGCAGGGCGATGCAGTCGATCCGCGCATTACGCGCGTATACTTACGGCGATCCCGTACTAATCGCTTGGAACCAATCATGAAGACCCTACCCGTTGCTCTTGCCTCTGCGGCTGTTCTCTCTCTGGCCGCGGGGTTCTCTGCAGATCAAGTCTCAGGGGGCAGCAACTCTGCTGCGCTGGCAAAGCATCGGCCCACCACTTTTGCGCCGTCGAAGTCTGCACCCATAACAACCATTGGTCCGGTAGCGGCTGATGTGCTCGACCACGATCTCATCAGTCATGGCAGCCCGATCCTTACGCCAGGCGCACTCGATCGACTGCGCAATGGCGATCACATTCTTGTTGGTTCCCCCGATGGACATGCCTTTGATATGGAACTCACCGAGACAGGCTTCATGGGACCGCAGCAGCGCAAGTGGCTCTTCAGGGGCGAATCCACTGGCATGCTTTACGCGCTCATCGTTGCCAATGGCGATCATCTGGCAGGATTTGTGCAAGCGCGGGACGGCAACAGTTACAACCTGCAACTGGGACAGAACGGCTACTACCTGATCCGTCAGGCCAAGCTCGCACCGGGTGCCGAGTGCGGCACCTGCCGCTATGAACCAAAGCTTCAGCCATCGGCACCGGCGGCAGGCGGATTGGCTGCGCTGGGGATCTGCCCGGCCGAAGTAGTTCCGTTTGGACTGCCCGTGGGTATGGTCAAGGACGGCGGCACCATCATTGATGTGCTTGTGGTCTATTCGATCGACGCCGCGGCGGAGGCTGCCGCTACTGGCCGTGACATCGACACCATGTCTATTCTCGCCGTGGAACTCGTGAACCTTGCGCTGAAGAACAGCGCGGTGCAGACCATCGAACAGTACAACGGTCGCGACCTCAACAACCCGTGGGTGCAGAACTGTGGGTATGCCGATGATGACGGCGACGAAACGACCGCGCCTCTGAACGCTGACGAGACTGATGCGGTTCCATTCAATGCCGGTCGAGGAATGCCCGATGATCCCGCCATTTGCGCAGTCGTGAGTTGCGGCGGAAGCACCACCTCACTCTCTGGGCATGTGACACTGCAGATGCAAGCCCCCGCCGAGGACGATATCTACCTTCCACGCATGCGCCTGATTGCGGCGCTTGAGCTGGACGGGTTTTTCGGTGCTGAGGAACCCTACGATGCGACCGGATGGATGCTGGATCTCGATCGTCTGCAGAATCCTGCCGACGGCTACATGGACTACATGCACATCTGGCAGAACAGCCTCGGTGCTGACATGGTGGTGATGGTTGGTAAGGGCTATCAGGATGAGGGCGCCGGTTTCGCAGGTCTTGCCAGCGTGATGACTGATGCCGTTACCAACGCTCAGGGCGGCCAAGCTCCTCCGGGCGCACCGAATGCTGATCCCCCGCTGAATCTTCCTGCCAATCCGTTCCCCATTGTGGACACGATTTCCGCGGGTATGGAGGCGCTGGGTGAGGCGACCATTCTTCAGTTTGGTGATATCACTGCAACGGGTGGCAGCGGTCCGTACTGCCTGATCGATATTGATGCGCTCGAGTCGTTGGTTGTGGCCCACGAGCTAGGGCACAACATGGGCTGCCAGCACGATCATGACAATGTAGGTGGAGCTGGCGGAGATGGTGATGGTCAACGAGCCGTGTTTCCCGACTCCTTCGGCTTCCCCCCCACCTCGGAGCAAGCTGCAGGGTCATTCCGAACCGTGATGGCCTACGATGGCGGCGGGCAACGCCTGCCCGGCTTCTCCAATCCTCAGAGACAGTGGAGCCAGTACCTCGGTCCCCAGGATGCAGCGGATGCCGCTGGCTTGCAGTTCGACTTTGCCTGTGATCTCGTCGATGGGGACGAAACTGATGCGGCGTGGATTCTCGAGAGTGGTGTGCTATGCGACAGCAATGATACCCCCCCGGATGTCTGCACGGACGCCTCGGACAGCCAGGCCACCGGGAGTAGTCCTGCCTGCGGTTCGCCCGATTCTGAAATCGAGGATGCGGCGCAGATGGCTGCCAACAATGCTCGGAGCATTTCCCAGACAAAATACGCCGTTGCTCGATTCCGCTGCAGCCTCACCGATCCGCGGGACTGCAACAAAAATGAGATCGATGACTTCCTCGAAGCGTCCGACGGCTTCGTAGAGGACTGCGACCAGAACGGATTCCCCGATGATTGTGAAGTCTCCGCCGAACCCTCTGTACCCAGCGCTGCCGACTGCAATGCCAACGGCATCCCTGATGCCTGCGACATCCAGTACGAGCTGAGCCAGGATGCCAACAATAATGGCATGCCGGACGAATGCGAAGAGACAACTCTGGTGTTCAGTGAGAGCTTTGAACTGCTTGCCTTGGGCTTCAAGATCGGCGAACTGTATATAGCCAAGATCAATGCCGATCTGCTTTCCACCGATGGTGGCGGCGCAACCGTGGTGGAGTACGCCGATCCGGACACTGGAGTCATCACCACATTCGAGCCAAGGATTCAGCCCGCAACCGGTGATGCCTACTTCGCCACGATTGAAACCGTTGGTGCGGGCGCAACCGGCGAGGGTGGTTACGTCTACACCGACTCGGTCCCCAGCGCTTTCCAGTTTCACCTCGGCCTCAACGGCGATCACACTCTGTACCCCACGATTCCTGGCGGATTTGCCAAGGCCTTCGGTTCCCGTGGCTATGGTCAGATGCTGAACTTCAACGGTGTAACGGGTGCCTTCCCCAGTGAGTTGGGTCAGACCACCATTACTCTCGCCACGGAAGTGGAGTCAATGCACCTGCAGATGAATGCCGCGGATTTCACGGGGTTCTTCGATGAGTTGCCCAATGGCAACACTGACTGCAACTCCCCCCTGGTACCGCTGATTCCGGCGGGGCTCTGCCACAACGAACTCAATATTCACGCCTATGACGATCTCGATGATGATGCCTCAACCACAGACGACTGGGTAGAAGTATTCACCAGCGTCGAGAGCCTCAACGGATTGATGTGGCCTGATGTCGATGGAGTATTCATGGAGCCCAACTGCTTGGTCAGGCGCTTCATCACCGCTCCCTTTGGCACCCCGGATTTAAGTTTCGACCGCGTGGTGATAACGGGAGCTTTTGTAGTGCTCGACAACCTCGGTTTCGACATGGGAGCAGAGTGGCCCACCTGCCTAGGCGACTGCGCGGGCGGTACCGAAATCGACGGACTTCCAACACCTGACGGCACCGTTGGCGCCGAAGACCTGCTCCTAGTGCTGGCCACATTTGGTACTTCTCCGGTTGACCCCGCCGGCGTCTCTGGCGTGGCTGATCTTAACGATGATGATTCCGTCGACTCGATGGATCTTGCGGAAATCCTCGCCACATGGGGCCCATGCCTCTCGCCTCCCTGATCAACACTCATACTCGCTCTCATGTCCGATGACTCACTGTTTCTGCGACTCTCAACCTCTTTCTCTGCCTTGTTTAAGGAGTGCCTATGTTGACCGCCCTACTTGCCTCGACCCTGATTGCCGTCTGCGATACCGGCAGCGCACTATCTCAGAGAGTCGAGGCTTGCCTGACCATTCCCGATCGCGGAACTGACATGGCATCGGACAAGCCCTCGGGTGGATTGACTCTGGCTTGGACTCAGGGTGAGGGCGGCCGCTCCGTTGACTCGGCAACGCTGCTGTCAATCGTTCGTAGGCAGGAAGCGGCACAGCGCATTCTCGACGGGCAGGCAATCGTGATTCAGCCTTCCGGAGGTCTGGCGGGCGCCAACTTGTTTTCATTGCAGTTCACCCTGCCTGCCACAACTATTCCACCCATCGGTGTTTCGATGGCGCAACTGACAGCGTGCCTGCAGGATGTCTCCGACTACTTTGCCGAGGTGATTCAGACCCAGGCGACGGTTCGGGTCATGGTTCTAATCCAGCCCCTGCCCAACGGCACCAATACGGCTACTTCCATTCGGACCGGATTCCTTCCCATCGCCGATGTGGTGGACACCCTGCGGACCTCAGGCGATCTGGATAGTGGCCCCTCGCTGCCAGCAATCACTACCGTGTTTCCAGTGCGGTACACAGGTTCCTCGATCACCATCACCAATGAGTCCCGCATCTGCCTCACTACGGCAAACTCCAGAACTGCCGCCCCTCTCAGCATCCCCAACCCAGCCCATGATGCCCGCATTTCGATAGGCAGCAATGTGCAGTGGGACACCGATCCCTCTGATGGCTTGGCGCTACCAGGAGGAATACCTCGCTACTCCATGACTGATCATGTGATCCGCGAAGTTTGCGGCACCCTCGGATGGCTTACAGGAGTGGACTTTCTTGTGCGCGATCTGGCACCGATGGACCTCTACCGATTCTGCCGCGATTTCACGCTTTCATCTGGCACTGCTTTCATCACCGACTTTGACGCCCGCGACTACAACCCCGGCAATGGCACTGCCGTGGGCGCTGGCGCCAATATTGTGCTCAAGCAGTTCGGCACCGCCTTGGCTGCGCCCATCGTCGATCCCACGGATGCGGATGATGACGGCGAGTACTACTGGTATCCGATCACCCTCGAAGACGCTGATTTAAATGCGAACGGCATCCTGAATGTCGGCGAAGGCGAGACAGGAGTGAGCACATTTTTCCCCCGGCTGGTCTCGAAGAATCAGCCAAATGGCCACCACATTCTCAACTTTGTGAAAAACTCCAGTGGGGTAACAGCTGATAAGGAGTGGGAAATGTATGACGGCCAACCTATTCGCGGCAGTTGCATCGTCACGCAGACGCTTGACTCGATCTTGAGTCGCCCCTTAATGGGAGTCAACATCCCCAAGGGAGTAAGTTGGTGGAGTCGAAGTGGAGATCCCTTGGCTTTCGATGGCGATTTCCCCGATTACCTGACCTCTGATGAGCTGCTGGTGCTGGATTCGCTCGGCTGGGACATCGACCCAGCGTTTGACTCCTCTATTGCCGAGTAAGTGTCGCCATTCATACCGTTTCGTGATGATCGACTTCTCAGAAGCGCCTGGTCGTGAGCCACAAGCCGGACGAGCGATTTTTGGGCAAAAAGCCACAAAAGTACTCCGGCATCGTGTTTGGGGGTTAATCTACACTTGTAGGTCTCAGCGATATTGACCCCTCCGACTTTTCGACTGAATCTATCTGAATCTAAAGAAAGGCCTCTGTAATGCTGATCAGCTCTCTCCTGTTAGGCGGATCTCTGTTCATGGTTGCAGCACCACCGCGAGCGGATTCCCGCCGCGAAGACCCAATGATCTTAATTCCTGACCGTGGCTCTGAGCGATTTGGTGAGAAAGCTGGTGCTACCGGCCGAGTTGCTTGGTCGCACTCTGAACCAGGTTACGCCATGGACATCCCCCAACTGCTCGATGCGGTTCGCCGTCAGGATGCAGCCGGAGGTGCTGTGGGCGAACCAATCATCATTACTTCCCGCACTGGCGCAGACGGCCTCTCATCGGTGGGAATGTCCGTCACATTTGTGATCCCTTCTGGCACGGTAGCCCCCAGTGGCACCACCATCGCTCAGATCTCGGCTGGATTGCAGTTGGTTGCCGACTACTGCAACGCCACTGTACAGGACACCATCAGCGTCAAGTATCAGGTCATGTTCCAGAGTTACTCCACGACCGTCTTCGCCACCACTACGGTGCGATCGAAGTTCTTTAACATCCCCGTCGTCGTGGGCCAGCTTCGGACTGATGCCGATGGCGACGATGGCAGTTCGCTTCCCAACATCGCTACCTCACTGATCATGCCCGTTCGATATACGGGCAGTTCCACCTCGATCAGCAATGAAGACCGCATCTTCATGACGGCGAGCAACTCGCGCGTTTCTGGTGATGGCGAAGGCGTCCCGGGTCAGATCTATGACGCCGTGATGTCCTTCAACCTGAACCAGTTGTGGGACGCTGTTGCCAGCGATGGCATCACGGCGACTCGGTATTCATTGCAGGACTACGCGCTTCGCGAGGTCGTGCAAGCAATGGGCTGGCTCTCTGGTACCGACTTCTTGTCGCGTGATATCACGGCCTTCGATCTATACCGACATCAGTCGATGTTCGTGTCAGGAACGGGTCAAATCCAAACCCCATCCTCCTACGACTACAACCCGGGCAACGGACTTGTTGCCAACAACCTGTTCAATCAGGTAGGAGGCCTCAACTTCCCCCTCGTCGACCCCACCGATGCCAATGGAGATGGGATCCGCTACTGGACTCCCAAGACTTTGGCACAGTCGGATGCCAACGGTAACGGCTACATCGAGGTGGGAGAGGGCGATTCCAGCGATACCATTTTCCCCCGCATGGTGTGCAAGAACAGCCCGAATGATCGCCAGTTCATGCAGTTGGTCGCCAACGCTGACGGCGCCCCGTCTGACTTCGAAATTATCATGAATGACGGCAGCCCCATCAAGGCTCACCTGACCCTGCAGCACACGACAGTCCCAATGAACCAGCGTCATCTGCTGGGCTCGAGCATCCCCAAGGGTGTCACCTGGTACAGCCGTTCGACGGTGCCGGCTGATCCGCTGGGAGTGCTGCCGGACTACCTGACCAAGACCGAACTGCGCATCCTTGACTCGATTGGATACACGATCGATGTTCAGGGTACGGACGAGACGGTCGACTAACTCGCCATCTCCCACCGAAATTTGATTGATTCCATGGCGCCAGAGGTATCTCTGGCGCCTTTCTTTGGCTTCTATATTCGCCAGTTCCCCCCTATTAGTTAGGCGCAGACTCCCGCTGTATTACAGTATTGGGAATGGTGCGGCCGATCCTCCTGATTATTGGAGTGGTGTCGACCTCTGCGTGGGCTGGCGGATCGCTTCACCCTTTCGTGGATGAGGCTTCCTCGCGCGGGGTCAGTTACCTCGTCGCCCCAATCCCGCAACTTCAGGGGATCTTCGGCTTCGGATGTGCTATCACCGATGTGGACTGCGACGGGGATCAGGATGTTCTCATCCTAGGGAAAGCCACGGGCCGCCTCGGAGTGTTCGAGAACCAGGGCAGCGGAACATTCATTGACCGTACCCTGTCCTGCGGAATAGCGAGCATGCTCAACCCCAGTGGCGTCAGTGCCGCCGACTATGACGGTGACGGCGATCTTGATGTTCTGCTGACTCAACTGATCGGCGGCCCTAGGCTCTATCGCAATGATGGGCTGATGAGTTTCACGGACTCGACAACCGCTGCTGGTTTGCAAGACGGCGGCGCCGAGCGCGCCTCCAGTTGGGCTGACATAAACGGGGATGGGTATCTCGATCTGTTCATAGCCAACTATCACAACGCGGTGCCCGCGGCCTATGGTTTGCCCAGCCGACTGTGGATGAACCGCGGCGATGGCACCTTTGAGGACATCGGCGCCGACCACGACCTAGCCCAATACGCCTACTCATTCCTTGGCTGCTTTTCCGACTTTGATCGGGATACAGATCCAGACTTGTACATCAGTAACGACCGTGCCATGCTCGCTCCGTTCGTTGCCAATCAGCTGCTGCTCAATGACGAAGGACGGCTCATCGACATATCCCCCGCTTGCGGCGGCGCGCCCGCCTTCTACTCGATGGGTATCGCTGCTGCCGACATCGATGGCAATGGGTTCACAGACTTCTTCGCAGCCAACATCGCTTCGACTAGTCAACCGCTGGGGCCGATCAATCCGCTCTTCCTGGGTCAGCCGGGGGGATCATTCGTGGAGTCCTGCGCTACCTGGGGACTGGTTCCTGATCAAGTCAATGTCACGGCATGGGCCGTTCATGCTCTCGATTTCGACAATGACCGTGATCTTGATCTGCATGTCTGTAACCAACTGCACACCGACCGCTTCTACATCAACTCCGGTACGCCTCCCATGACGGAGTCCACTCTGGCAGTGGGTTTGCTCGGCCCCACGGCAATGCACCGATCGACATACGGCGCCGCCACCGGCGACTTGGACGGCGACGGTGGCGTCGACATTCTGGTGAATGACATGGGCTCACCAGCGCGATTGATGATGAATCATGAGGGACGGCTGCACCGCTGGGCCCGCCTGCGTATCGGCGGGTACGGAGCCAACACCCAAGCGATAGGTGCCTTGGTTGAGGCTCGCATAGGTGCCGAGTGGACCACCCATGAGGTTCTCTGTGGCGGCACCGGCTACCTCGGCCAGTCCGAAACGATTGTCCATATCGGGTGCGCTGCGGCCAGCCAGATCGACGAGGTGCGCATTCGCTGGCCCCATCATTCCGGAGAACGCACGCTCTCCAATCTGCCCGCGATGCGACTATGGAGCGTCCCCCACCCCAGCGGGCTGGGTGATTTCGACTCGGACGGAGATCGCGATTATTCGGATCGAATCGAGTTTCTGTCGGCGCTAGGCGCGCCCTTCACCCCGGGCAGCGAACGCGCTGACTTTGACGGGGACAGTGATGTCGATGTCAGCGATGCCGCCGCCTTTGACGCGGTGTACCGCGGACAGGTGAGCGACTTCGACGGCGATGGCGTTGTCGGCGGGGTCGACCTCGGATTGATTCTCGCCGATTGGGGCGGCAACTCGGCACTTCTCGACAGCAATCACGACGGCAATACAGACGGTGCGGACTTGGCCCTGCTGCTGAGCCAGTGGGGCCCGTGAACTCGCCCAGTACCGACGAAAACGGACAGGGCGGGATTCGAACCCGCGATACAGAGTGAACTCCGTATACCGGTTTAGCAAACCGACGCCTTCAGCCGCTCGGCCACCTGTCCAGGTCGCCTGCTAGTGTAGCGGTTGTCACAGTTCACCACGCAGCCCGCATGGCCCCGATTTCTCCTCATGGATGATGCACTCTCGCAGTTCGCTCGGCTCTTCACCGATCTGGATGGGTTTCTCACGGCATTCGTCGCGGACCGAGGCGGCTGGATTCACGCGCTCTTGTTCGTAATCGTGTTCTGCGAGACGGGGCTCGTCGTCACACCGTTCCTTCCCGGGGACTCTCTGCTATTCGCTGTTGGTGCCATCTCTGCGCGAACCCTTTCTGGGCCGACTGCCCCGAGCGTAGAACTTCTGAATCTGCCCTTGGCGATGGGCGTGATGTTCATTGCGGCTGTGCTGGGAGACGCTTTGAACTACCAAGTAGGGCGAGTGGTGGGGCCACCAGCATTTTCCGGCAAGTATCGCTGGCTCAAGCGCCAGCATCTTGAGCGAACCCACGCCTTCTTCGAGAGGCATGGCGGGAAGGCGGTGGTGATCGCCAGGTTTGTCCCCATCGTTCGAACCTTCGCCCCCTTTGTCGCCGGCATCGGCACAATGCGATACCGAACTTTCGCCTTCTACAACATCACTGGCGCAGCGCTCTGGGTGGGGCTGCTGTGCTCTGCGGGCCGGATCTTCGGCGAGATGCCCTTCGTGAAAGCCAACTTCTCTATGGTGGTGCTGGGGATCATCATCGTTTCCGTCCTCCCGATTGCCATCGAGGCGATTCGGGCTCGAAACCGCCGATCTGCGCCAGTTGAGTGAGAACCCAGCGCCTGTGCTCGCTGCCCCTAGTTGTGCTCACCAGCCTGTAGAATCATCCGCCCCATGAAAATTCACGAGTATCAGGCGCGCCAACTTCTCCGTGACGCCGGAATACCGGTCACTACTGGTCGCATGATCCAGTCACCCGCTGAAGCTGCCCCCGCCGCGCGTGAAGCGATTGCCAAGGGTGCGAGCCTAGTGGTCGTGAAGGCGCAAGTTCATGCGGGTGGCCGCGGCAAGGCTGGCTTCGTCAAGCTGGTCAACGATCCGGATGCCGCAGTGAAGGCCGCAGCGTGGATGCTCTCCAACCGGATGATCTCTCCGCAAACTCCTGCTGAAGGTCTAGAAGTCAGACGCCTGCTAGTGGCCGAAGCGGTCGATATCGCCCGTGAGTTTTATGTTGCTGTAACCCTCGACCGCGCCCGCCGCACTAACACCCTGATCGCTAGTGCCGAAGGCGGAGTGGAGATCGAGCAGGTCGCCCATGAGCGTCCCGAAGCCATTATCAAGCAGGCGATTGATCCTCTGTCAGGTCTGCAGCCGTTTCAAGCCCGCGCCATTGGATTGAAACTGGGATTGCGTGGCAGGCCCTTGGCTCAGGCTGCCGATGTCATGCGCAGGCTGGTGAGCCTGACCATCGAGAAGGATGCGGCACTGGCAGAAATCAATCCGCTCGTCCTCACTCCTCCCGATCAGGCTCACCCCGAAGGCCGGATCGTGGCGGTGGACGCCAAGTTCAGCTTTGATGACAACGCGCTCTTTAGACACCCCGATCTCGAGGCGATGTTCGATCCGTCGGAGGAGAACACCGCGGAGTTGCGTGCTCACGAGTTCGGCCTCTCATATGTGGCACTCGATGGCAACATCGGTTGCTTGGTGAATGGAGCGGGCCTGGCCATGGCCACGATGGACATCATCAAACTGCACGGCGGTGAGCCGGCCAACTTCCTGGATGTAGGCGGAAGCGCCGACGAGGAGGCCGTGGCCCAGGCATTTCGGATCATCCTGGCTGATGACCGAGTCAAGGGCGTGTTGGTAAACATTTTCGGCGGCATCATGCAGTGCGACCGCATCGCTCGTGCCATAGTGGGTGCGGCCAAATCGGTCGGATTCCGAGTGCCACTGGTGGTCCGACTCGAAGGCACCAATGTGGATCAGGCGAAGCTCATTCTTGAGGGAGCCCGAGCGGACATTCCCACCATGCAGACTGCTTCCGATCTCGCCGATGCTGCCGAGCGCATCGTCAAGGCTGTGCGCTAGTTTGCTGGTTCTCTTTGATATCGACGGAACGCTGCTTCGCTCCGAGGGAGCCGGGATGCAGGCCATGCTGGACGCGGCGCGCGAACTCCACCCAGGTGTTGAACTGTCATTTGCAAATGTACCCACCAGCGGGCGCATGGATCATCTGATCTGGCGGGACTTGATGGCACAGCACTCGCTTCCCATCGACGAGATCCACCATCGCAGTTTCCGCAGCACCTACCATGAGAAGTTTCAGGCTCGTCTGGCGGCAAAGAACACCGTACACGCCCTCGAAGGGGTGGCCGAGTTGATTGAGGTTCTACAGAAGTCTCCCGGAGTGACGACCGGATTACTCACCGGCAACTACGAGCACACGGGCATGCTCAAGATCCGCTCGGCCGGACTCGACCCGGCTCGATTCAAGGTCAACGCCTGGGCCGACGACGGTGCCACCAGACGCGATCTGCCACCCGTGGCGCTGGAGCGGTACCAGAGGCTGTTCGGGCGGCGATTGGCGCCCAAGGATGCCTTGATAATCGGCGACACTGAGAGCGACATCGACTGCGCCCGGGCCAACGGTCTGCGCTGCCTCGCCACGGCGACCGGCATCGTTTCGATGAAGGTGCTTGCCAGCCTAGATCCGGACAAGGTGGTCGCAGATCTCTCCCAGACCAGCGAGTTGGTGAGTTGGATCACGCAGAGGACGTGACTGGGAGGCGTACTGTCTCGGTGCTCACGGGCGAAGTTCTGCCAAGGCCACGGTTCTCGCATACCCTCCCTGTGGAATGAGCGGCTACCTAGGTTGGTGCAGTGACTTCTTCGTCAATCAAAAGTTGGCACTCAAGATGGACTTGCCCTCGGCTCGCGAACCAGTGCTCGAGTTGTTCGACCGCATTCGCAAGCATCAACCCTCGCTCTCGAGAATCAAGCGCACTGATACCGAGGTTGCTCTGGAGTCGACAGAGGGCGAGCGCTCGTTCCAGTGGGTGTCCTTGCGGCAGACCACACTGAGGAGCGGAGTGGTAAACCCAGACGACTTGAGCGATGCCTATCGGTTGCACAAATTCATCCTCGAGACCGCTCCGTGGTTTCTCTCCATCTCACCCATAGACATTGATCATCTCGATCTGGTGTTCGGGTTTGACTTCGAAGCTGAGGGCTGCCGCGATGGGATCGTCGCCGAGGCGTTGCTGAGCGGCTGCCCCCTAGCCGCCCTCCTCGACGGCAGTCGCGATGCACCGATTGATGTTCAGCCCTTCATCGGCTTCACCGTTGATGGCGCGCCGGAACTGCGAGCCTATCTTGAGGTAAAGACCCGACCCGCGGCCATGCATCATGGACCTCCTCGACACTCCAATGAGCCCATCAGCGTCTACCTCACCGTTCGTCGCGAGGGCTCCGTGGCCCAGCTTGAAGACCTGCCGGCAATACTCGCGTCGCTGAGCGGACACGCGGAGCGGCTGGCAGAAGAACGCGTGATCCCCCACATTGTTCAGCCGCTTCTGGAACGGATTCGCGCCCAGTGAAGGAGTAGAACATGTTCATCGCCACTGCTTTGGTTTTGAACGCCCTCGGTGTCTGGGCTCCAGATCAACTCACGAGCGACATCACCATGGTGCGCCAGTTGCAGGCGCAGACGGTGTCCATCCCCGCTCGGCATATGACCATTGAGGAGTTCCTCGGACTCGCCTCAGCGCAGTTTGACACTCCGATCACGGGGGATTGGGCTGCGCTAGATGCGGTCGCCATCAGCCGTGAAGATGAGGTCGATATCGGATGCAAGGGTGCCACGGTGCTCGGCGCGCTGGATTCGGTAGCGCAACTCTGCGGCGAGCCCATCGAAAGACCGCGCCTCGAGGTGTTCGGTGGCAGGGTGATTCTCACAACTGATGCTGGAATGAAGTCGATGCGTGCAACCCGCATTTATCCCGCGGGAGAGATGGCCAAGGAGTGGTTGGAAATGATCATGAATCATGTCGACCCTGAGGGTTGGGTCGACTCCGGTGGCGTGCGTGCCAGCGCGGAGGTGCGCGATGGTTCTCTCGTGGTAACGGCCAGCACCCGCGCTCATGCTGAGATCGAATCACTCATTGCGTCGTGGCGACACTCGCACCCCCTTGCTGTGCGCGTTTCTCTCGCCATCGCTCGAGCTGACGCAGGTAGTGCCGCGCCTGGGGCGTCCGCCCCGCTGGCAGCGTTCACCCAGCCGCCGTGGACTGTGCTTTACAGCCCCTGCATGATCGCTGCCATGAACGACAGCTCAGCAATCGTCGTTGAGGATGGCCGTTCCGGCCTCACCCTGGAGCTCACCCCATCATTGGCAGGGGATGGTTCGGGGATCTCAGTAAAGATCTCACTGGTGATGCACGACGATGGTTTGAAAGCAAACAGTTCGCAAGTGCTCCACGCACCTTTCGACGGCGGCACTACTGTGTCGACACTGCCGACACGCGAGGGATTACTGTTATTGCGATGGGAAGTAACCCCCGTGTCGGATGCTCCAGCCCCTGCTGCCGCACCGGTCAAGTGAGATCAAACGGTTTCAAGAAACCGCGAAACCGACTTGATGTCGGGGATGAGCTGGGGCGTAACCCTTACGGCGAATGTCGCGCCCTTCTCAACTACCAGTACCTGGGTCGCCTTGATGCGGCTGGTCCAGATGCGGCCACCGCGCTGATGGCGGTCATTCTTGCGATCCCGAATCTTGGCTAATCGTCCGAGGATGCGCTGAATGCTGGGCTGCATGCGCATGAGCCGATGGATGGTCTTGCGGTGCTTGATGGCCGCAGGTACGGACTTGATCGAGAACTTTACGGTAGCACCTAGTGTCAAATCGCTCATGGCTTCCTCAGGGGGAATCGGGGATGGTAGTGGGAAATGCCCGATAAGGCAACGGCGTTGATGCTTGCCGGTGTACTGGCGCCGAATCGGGGTTCTGATGCTGGCGCCGGCATCCTGCCGCGGTGATAGGGAGATTATCCTGACCATACGAACCGCTTTCAAGTTCCCTTCGTAGTTCCCTCCCATGAGCCCAATCTCCACCATGTCCAATCAACGCGATATCGCCCAAACTGAACTCCGCGTCGACGCCGCTTCCAAGCCATTTCGCCTGCTGGTCGAACAAATGCACCGAGTGATTGTTGGCCAAGACGACCTCATCGAAGGTCTCCTTGTTGGCCTCCTCAGCAATGGACATGTGCTGATCGAGGGTGTCCCCGGGCTCGCCAAGACCACCGCTGTCTCCTGCCTTGCCGCAGGCATAAGAACCAGTTTTCAGCGCATCCAGTTCACACCCGACCTGCTTCCAGCAGACCTGGTGGGCACGCTGATTTACCGCCCCAATGATGGCGAGTTCTCCGTTAAGAAGGGACCGATCTTCACCAACCTGGTGCTGGCAGATGAAATCAATCGTGCCCCAGCCAAGGTGCAGTCTGCGCTGTTGGAAGCGATGCAGGAGAGACAAGTCACAATCGGAACGGAGACTTTCCCACTACCGAATCCTTTCATGGTTCTCGCCACTCAGAATCCCATCGAGCAGGAGGGAACCTACCCGCTCCCCGAAGCTCAGGTAGATCGATTCATGCTGAAGCTCGTGGTTGGGTATCCCAGTCCCCGCGAGGAGCGGCAGATTCTTGATCGAATGGCTCGCACCAGTCAGTCGTCGACAATCGAGCCTGTTCTGCGCCCGGAGGACATCGCCGCAGCTCGCACCGTTGTCGATGAGGTGTTCATCGATGACCGCATCAAGGACTACATCGTCGATCTCGTTGTTTCTACCCGCGACGCCAGCCTCCACAAGGTGCCGATCGGCGACCTCGTAGAGTTCGGTTGCTCTCCCCGGGCAACGATTGCCCTCACTTTGGCCAGCAAGGCCAAGGCATTTCTGGATGGCCGCGGCTATGTGGTTCCTCAGGATGTCAAGGATGTTGCCGGCAATGTTCTTCGCCACCGCATCGGATTGACCTACGAGGCCGAGGCGCTGGAGAAGACACAGGATGACATCGTGCGGGCACTGCTCGATCATGTTCCCGTCCCCTAAGGTCGCGCTGCGATGCTCACGAATGAACTCATTCGCAAGATCCGGCGCATTGAAATCCGCACCCGCAAGGTCGTGAGTGAAGGCGTGGCGGGTCGATATCTGTCGGCCTTCAAAGGGCGAGGCATGGAGTTCGAAGAGGTGCGGCCCTACCAGATCGGCGACGATGTCCGCAGCATCGACTGGAATGTGAGCGCGCGCGTCGGCTCCCCCCACATCAAACTTTTCCGCGAGGAGCGGGAGATGACGGTGGTGCTGCTCGTTGATCTGAGCGGCTCCATGTCCTTCGGAACCAGAGCGCAGCTCAAGAGAGAGTTGATCGCCGAGGTGGCGGCGACGCTGGCCTTCAGCGCCGTGCGCAACAACGACAAGGTTGCCCTGCTTGCCTTCACCGATCGCATCGAGCGCTGGCTACCACCCCGGAAGGGTCGGCGCCATGTTCTGACGATCGTGCGCGAGTTGCTGGCCCTCAAGCCCCAGGGCCGTGGCACCAATATTGCCATGGCGCTTGATGAACTAAATCGGGTGCTTCATCGAAAGTCCGTAGTGTTTGCCCTGAGTGATTGGACTGGACCTGCGTGCGAGAGACCGTTGAGTATCACCTCACTTCGCCATGATCTCATTCCCCTTTCTGTCACTGATCGCAGCGAGCACTCGCTCCCCAACATCGGTCTAGTGGAGATGGAGGATCCCGAGTCCGGAGCCCGAGTGGTCATCGATACGGGGAGCAGGCAGGTTCGCGAGAGGTTCGCCGCATTTCAGTCGGCGGCGCTAGCCCGCAATCTAGAGATGTTTCGCCGCCTGAATGCTGACCCGATTGAGCTGGAGACCGGAAGCGACTATGTGGGGCCGATTACGACTTATTTCAGTCGACGCGAGGCGCGCCGGTCCAGATGAAGCGTTTTTCGCCCAACCGTTCTACTACTCGGCGCACCGCTGCCTGCATGGTCGCAGTAGTGCTCCTCGGTTCCGCAAGTGCGAGCACCGAGATCACTCCGCCCACCACAACCGATGGCGGCGGGGAGCCAGTTACCCGACACTTTGACGGCGGCGGGTTTTCTCTGCTCCTCAGCATCCCCAGTGATCACTTCCAGACGGGCCAGACAGTGCCCGTTACCGTTGCCGTCACTGCTCCACCGGGCGGCACATTCTCGATTGATATCCCCAAGGACGCCATTGGCCAGTTCGACATCCGGGATGTGGTGACTCTGCCGGGAGCTGATCGTGGCTCGATGAGGCTCGATCTGACTACCTATGAGAGTGGCGCTGTCGGTCTGCCGCCGCTGGTTGTCAGCTACCGCGCCGCCGATGGCACGGAGGGGACGCTCCAATCAGAGGAGCTCACACTGACTATTGGCACCCTGCTCGACGGCACTTTCGATCCCAATGAGTTTCGTGACATCAAGCCGGCAGTTCTGATCGAAATCGGATCAGACTGGTGGAGATGGATCGCTGCTGCTGTAACTATCGGAGGGATAGGGGCGGCTGTATGGATGCTGCGCCGACGCGCGTCGATACCCGAGCGGGTGGTTCCGGCCCATGAATGGGCGTTGACCAATCTTGATCGTCTTGCGGCGGACAACCTTCCAGCCAAGCAGGACTATCTGCCCTACTGGGTTCGACTCTCGGGCATTCTTCGGGAATATGTCGAGTTGCGTTTTGGAGTCGCGGCACCTGACCGAACTTCACAGGAGTTTCTCACTGAGGTTCGCGACCATCCTGAGTTCAACGATGATCAGCGCGGCACCCTGGCGGTGTTTCTGCGCACCGCCGACCGGATCAAGTTTGCTGCCAACATTCCCATGGGAGCTGACTGCGATCGTGGCATGGCCATCGCCCGCACTTTCGTGAGCGAAACTCGACCCCAAGAGGTCGTTGCGGCTCCGAGTAGCTCGGCGACTCCGCCGCTGGGGAATCTGCCATGAACTCATTTGAAGTTCTGCAGTGGTGGCCCCTTCTGCTCCTAGCCCTGGCGCCGCTGGCGTGGTGGCGCCACCTAGCCCCCCGCCGACGTGGCGCGGTGACTCACGCATCGACTCCCGTGATGCGCGTGATCGGCACTGGAGTTGCGGCGCGCTGCCGCTGGATTGCACCCGCACTACGCACCGGCACGATTGTGGTGCTGATCGTGTGTCTGGCCCGGCCCGTCATCGCCAACGAGCAGACCCGCGTATTCGTCGACGGCGTGGCGATTGAGTTGGTAGTAGATCGATCCGGCTCCATGCAGGCTTTGGATTTCTCCCTAGGTGGTCGCACCGTCGATCGCCTCACCGCGGTCAAGAGCGTCGTGGGCGACTTTGTCGCCGGCGGTGCCACCCTCTCCGGTCGATCCAACGACCTCGTCGGCTTGGTCACCTTTGCCCGATTCGCCGACAGCATCAGCCCGCTGACTCTGGATCATGACTACCTGATTGATGCACTGAATCAGGCTCGGATTGCCACTGACCCCTCCGAGGATGGCACCGCCATTGGTGAAGGAGTGGCGCTGGGAGTCGAGAGGCTTCGAGATGTGAAGGAGACCACTACCGTCGACGGCCGCGCGGCTGTCAAGAGTGCCGTCCTCATTCTGCTCACAGATGGAGAGAACAATGCCGGCGCCATAGAGCCCATGGCCGCCGCCGAGATTGCCGCGACCTACGGCATCAAGCTCTACACCATCGGAGTGGGCTCGCGGGGCATGGCGCCGTTCCCAGTGCAGTTCATGGGGCAAACCGTGATGCGCAACATGCCCGTTTCCATTGATGAGGAGCTGCTGACCGCGATGGCGGAGAAGACTGGCGGCAGATATTTTCGAGCGACTGACACCGAGAGCTTGAGCGCGATCTACGGGTCTATCGACTCGATGGAGAAGTCCCGTACGGAGCAGCGGCGCACCATGCACTATAAGGACCTTGCGGTTCAGCCCTTTCGAATCGGCGACTTCCAGGTACCGGCAATACTGCTCTGGGCTGTGCTTCTTGCCAGCTTCGAGTTACTTCTTGTGAGTACCCGTCTTCGCAGCCTGCCCTAACTACCGAACTGACTGCCACCTCAATCCCTAAGCACCAACCACTTCATGGAACTTGAATTCGCCAACCTGACTGCCTTGCACTGGCTCTGGGCTATTGCTGCCTTGACCGTCTTGGCGGTATGGGGAATCTCTCGCCGCCGCGGGGACATGCGACGGTTCGCCGACTCGATCCTGCTCGCCAAGATCGCGCCCTCTTTCTCCACAGCTCGACCCGTTCTGCGCGCCGCACTCCTCTTGGGTGCGCTCACTGCCATCGTGTTCGGCCTCTCCGATCCACGCTGGGGAATCGAGCAGGTGGAGACCAAGCGCCGAGGAGCCGATGTCATTTTTGTGCTGGATGTCAGTCGCTCCATGCTTGCGCAGGATGCGACTCCGGATCGATTGGAGCGCGCCAAGCAATTCGCCTCGGATGCGGTGGATCGGATGGGAGGCGATCGCGTCGGACTGCTTGACTTCGCTGGTGTTCCTGCGATACGCGTGCCGCTGACTCTCAACTATGGCGCCATGCGCTCGGCACTTGCGGAACTCACACCCAAACAGAGCCTGCGCGGCGGGTCGATGCTGGGCGATGCCATTCGGGTGGCGAGCGAGAGTTTCGTCGGCGAAGCCAATGTTGGGCGGGCCATCGTGGTGCTCAGCGATGGGGAAGACATGGGATCGTTCCCGGTCGAGGCAGCCCAGCAGGCCTTTGAGGAGCATGGCATCCGAGTATTCACAGTCGGAATCGGCGATACCGCAGAGGGCGGGCGGATTCCCCTCGAGAGTTCTGCTGGACGAACCTATCTCACCCATGATGGCCAGGAGGTCTGGACGAAGATGGATCCGGACACCCTGCGCGCAACTGCGGAGGCTGGTGGCGGCGTGTTCATTCCCGCGGGTACGGCTCAGATTGATCTGGGAGAAATCATCGAACTCTCGTTGGCCGAACTCGAACGGCAGGAGTTCGAAGTCTCGTCAGTTCATCGTTCGATTCCTAGGTTTCAGTGGCCGGTTGCTCTGGCGTTGCTCCTCCTGCTGGCTGAGTGTGCAGTGCGAGATCGAAGTACGCAGCAGATGGTGGGAGGTGTGGCTTGATCATCGGCACGATCACCATGATTGGTGTGGCCAGTCTGCTCGCGGCCTCGCTGCCACAGGGCACTGCATCGAGCCCTGTCAAGGCTCCACCGCCGCCGCGGGTGCTGGCGGATGACATGGGCAAGGCAGATCTGCCTGCATTCCGAGAGGCTGTGCGCCAAGCGCGGGCTGCATTCGATGTTGGCGACTTCGCTGCGGCAGCTGCAGCATATGAAACCGCAGTCAGCGCCAATCCTAAGGATGCCAAGGCTCCCTACAACTTGGGAGTGGCGCGGTATCGCGCTGGCGAGTTTGAGGCGGCTGCCGAGGCCTTTGCCAAATCGGCGCAGCGCGCCGAGTCGGATCTCGCCGCTTCCGCGATGTACAACCAGGGAACCAGCGCGTACGCCCAAGCTCTGCAGGCGATAGAACCTCAGCAGCCCGCTGCTGGTCCAGCGAACTCTCCAGACCCACAAATTGGAGTCCCTCCCAGCAGTGAACCAGCAAATGCACCCGACCTCCAAGGTGCGATCGATGCCGTTGCCAAGGCGCTTACCCATTTCAAGGACTCCGCAACCGCTGACACCAGTGACTCTGACAGCAGGACAAATGCTGAGACTGCTCACACGCTCTTGAAGGAGTTGCGCAAGCAGCAGGAGAAGCAGCAGAAGCAAGATCAAGAGCAAGAGCA
>SIAA01000031.1 GCA_009692045.1 Phycisphaerales bacterium
GTTGTTTCCAAGATCCTCGTCTAACGGAAGGCATACATGGCAAAGAGATCACTGGACCGCGAATGGGTGTGGCTGCAATGCACCGAATCAGGCGACCTTAACTACCGGACGAATATCCGAGTTAAGGGCGGCATTTTGGATCGGGTGAAGGAGGGCTATAAGAAGTTCTCTCCTCGCCTGCGCAAGCACACCCTGCACAAGATCAAGCGGAAGTAGAGCTTCCGTCCATACGCCGATAGCTCAGCTGGTAGAGCAGCGGATTCCAAATCCGCAGGTCGTGGGTTCGATCCCCTCTCGGCGTGTTCGGAAGGCGTTGGCAGAACTGAAAGGCGCACTCGATGGCAATGGAGATTTACAAGAAGGGGCAGGGCTACTGGACGCGACTCATGTCCGTCGTAGCTGTTGGCCTCTTGGGACTACTGGGCGCCTATTGGATCGGTGGCATCTTCTGGAGCGACGAGCACAAGTACACCGCAACTGGCGTGGGCTTGGCTTTCTGCGCCCTCGCTCTTTGGGGCATCTGGCACTTCTTTGCAGCGAGTCCTCGCAGTGTCGACTTCCTGGTGGCGACTGAAGCGGAGATGAAAAAGGTGAACTGGTCGACTCGCCGCGAGATCGTCGGCTCGACGATCGTGGTGATCTTCACGGCCTTTTCCATCTCGCTGTTCTGCTACCTCTTTGATCTCGGTTTCTATTTCGCGTTCGTGTTTTTGCGGGTGTTGGACCCGACGACGACCTCATAAGCCGTGAGACAACTAACTATGGAAACTGAAACAGAAGGATCAACTCCTGAGTCAACCGAGAGCGGCACGACCGACGGCGCGTCGAAGGCGGAGAGCCCAGCCAAGTCTCGCAAGCCGAGAAAGGCGAAGGTCGCCAAGACTGAGCCCAAGGCGCCGCGCAATCTTCGTATCGCCGCAGTTGGTGAGATGCGCCAAGAGGGTGCTCCATCACTTCTGAAGTCTGCGGGTGTGGAGACGAGCCGTCGGCTGCGAGCTCCAGCCGTGCCTTCAGGTGCGGGCACAGGAGTCACGAGCGGCGCGGTGGCGGATGGACCGGTGGCCGAGAACTTCGACCCGGCAGCAGACATGCCCATGTACCGCGAGGGAATGGACTGGTTTGTGCTCAGGGTAGCCAGCAACAAAGAGAGCTCCGTTCGCGAGACACTGCTGCGCAAGGTCCAGATCGAAAAGATGGATCACTTGGTCGGGCGCATCATGGTGCCAACGGAAAAGACCAAGACGATGAAGGCGGGCAAGCAGCGAATCTCCGAAACCAAGCTCTATGCCGGCTATGTGTTTGTGGAGATGCGTCTGGAGGATGACGGTCGCATTCCTCAGGATGTGTTCTTCATCATCAAGGAGACGACGGGAGTCGGTGACTTCGTGGGTACATCAGGGCGCCCCACGCCGATGACAGCCAGCGAAGTGGAGAAAATGCTCCACGACAGCCGTAAGCCGGAAGAGCCAACCCAGGTCAAGATGGACTTCGCCAAGGGCGACCATGTCACGATCAAGGAGGGGCCCTTCCAGTCCTACGACGGAACCATCGACGAGGTGCTGCCCGAGAAGGGTCTGGTCCGCGTACTCGTTACGATCTTCGGTCGGCAAGCGCCGATCGAGATGGAGTACTGGCAGATCGCTCGCGCCGAGAAATGAGGTAGGGTTCATGCACAGGCAACTTGACCGTGAAGTAGGCGGACAGGGAGGACTCATGCAGATAATCAATGACTTGCTGGCTACCCCTTGCATCAATCGATCGGTGGCGGTTGCGCTGATCGCTGCTGTCCTGCTTGGGGGTGGCTGCGCCAGTTCCGTGACATTCCCGGCATCCGATACCGCACAAGGCGGTGATCCCTTCGTCACTCCCTGCTGCGAAATCATGGGGAGTGCCCTGAAGTACGCCCATGGACAGTTGGAGCCAACGGCGCCGCTGATTTGGAACCTGCCTGCCGGCACCGATCGGTTGGTCTGGGAAAAGGTCGGGCGCGAACTACCAGCAGATGCCCGTTGCATGCGGGGCGATGACGCGACATGCTGGTCAATGAAGCAGCTGCGGCTGGATGGAAGTCGAGCTCAGGTCGATGTCGTTTACCGAACACCCCAAGGTGTATGGCAGATGGTTACCGTGCATTTCGAGGGAGCCTTCGGGGCAACCTATCGCCCGCTGTACCTGCAGAGATGGCTGGTGCCGGTCGATCCGCCGGTGTGCGGAAGTTAGTCGCTCAGGAGTTCCGTGAGCCAGCAACAGGAAAAACCGCAGTTCGCTATCTCGCCTACACGAGAGGAGAACTATGCCGAGTGGTACCAGCAGGTGGTACGCGCCGCCGACATGGCTGAGAACTCGCCGGTGCGCGGCTGCATGGTCATCAAGCCCTGGGGTTATGCGATTTGGGAGAACATTCAGCGCACCCTCGATGCGCGCTTCAAGGCGACGGGTCATGTGAACGCCTACTTCCCGTTGTTCATCCCCCTCTCGTTCCTGCAGAAAGAGGCGGAGCATGTAGAAGGATTCGCCAAGGAGTGCGCCGTAGTGACGCACCATCGTTTGAAAGCGGGCCCGGATGGGATTCTCATCCCAGACGGCGAGCTTGACGAGCCATTGGTGGTGCGGCCAACTAGCGAGACCATCATCGGCGCGAGTTTCGCCAAGTGGGTGCAGTCCTACCGCGACCTACCGCTTCTCATCAATCAGTGGGCCAATGTGGTTAGGTGGGAAATGCGCACACGACTCTTCTTGCGCACCACCGAGTTTTTGTGGCAGGAGGGACACACAGCCCACGCCAACAGCGCGGAGGCTCAGGAAGAGACCATGCGCATGCTGGGCGTGTACGCCGAGTTCGCCCACAATGTGATGGCCATGCCCGTGATCTGTGGCGAAAAGACTGAGGGCGAGCGATTCCCGGGCGCGGTGCGAACCTATTGCATTGAAGCGATGATGCAGGATCGCAAAGCACTGCAAGCGGGCACCAGCCACTTCTTGGGGCAGAACTTTTCCAAGGCGAGCGATATCAAGTTTCTCGATTCCGCCGGCGCGCAGCAACACGCGTGGACAACTAGTTGGGGCGTGAGCACGCGTCTAGTGGGCGGCGTGATCATGACCCACGCCGACGATGATGGGCTGGTGGTTCCTCCCAAGCTGGCGCCATCTCACATCGTGATTATTCCTGTGATCCATAAGCCCGAGACTGCCGATCAGGTGCTGGCCTATTGCCGCCAACTCGCCGCCGATCTGCGAACGCAGCGCTTTGACGATGCTCCGGTGCGAGTGGAACTGGATGCCCGCGACATTCGCGGCGGGGATAAGGCCTGGCAGTGGATCAAGAAGGGTGTGCCACTTCGCGTTGAGGTTGGCCCCCGCGACATGGCCCAAGACGCGGTGTTCGTGGCACGCCGCGATAAGCCGCACAAGGAGAAATCCAGTCACAAGCGCGGTGACTTCATCGAGGGAATCGCCCGCCTTCTTCAGGAAATGCAAGACTCATTGCTGGCCAAGGCCCAGGCGATGCGCAATGCGGCTACGAGGCAGATTGATGACAAGGCCGAGTTCGAAGCCTTCTTTACGCCACCGTTCGAGGGTGATGACAAGAACCCAACTCCCATTCACGGAGGGTTTGCTCTGAGCCACTTCTGCGGCGACCCCAAAGTTGAGGCTGAGATCAAGGAGCGGCTCGGCGTGACCGTGCGTTGCATCCCCATTGAGGGCGATGCCCTCTACGGCGCTGAAACTGGCACCTGTGTGATAACAGGGCGACCGAGCCAGCAGCGAGTTGTCTGGGCCAAGTCTTATTGACCGCAGATGGCGCTTCGTTGGGGATTGGCGGTGTTTCCCTTGTGAAAGTCGGGGGTAATCGTTTGACTAGCTCCTAGCAACAGCAATACTTGCGCTACGGGTCCCGCGCTGGGGCTCACGCTTCAAAAATCATTGAGGAAGGAAGAGGTTATGGTCAGGCTTACTAGGCCCTTGTCCGTTGCTGCGGGTGCGTTGGCAGTTGGTATCTCGTCGCTCGCATATGCGGGATTCACCAATCCCCTCATTCCAGCCTGGCGAGGGCTTCCAGGAACCTCGATGGTTGGCTGGGAGTCTTTCACCAGCGCTTCAGGTGGTCCTAATCTTCCCAACTTCCCCGGCAGCGGGCCGAGCGCAGCATTGTTCAACTTCGGATCAGGTGCCATGATCACCAGCACCGGCAACATGTACGGATTCGCGGGTGCTTTATTCATCAACGCCTTCGGCGGCACCCTCGATCAACTCACTCCGCAGCAAGCAGTCTTGAATGTCTCGACTGCAGGCACCACCCTCTCGCTCAGCAGCGTCAGTCTCACACTCTCAGACAACGCCGGCCATATGGCGGCGGTCTCACCTGACTCCTACGAGCTGCGCTGGGAATCAGCCCCGCCCGATGGTCAGGGAGTGGCGCAGAATCTGGCATTTGTGTGGGACATCAACGACATCGGATTCAGCGCCACCAACTGGAAGTTGTCATTCGCCAGCATGGGAGCAAGCATGAGTCTCGATGCCGCCACACTTGATCTCAACTATGTGCCGGCACCAGGCGTCTTGGCATTCATCGGGATCGCCACTTTCGGTCGCGTTCGGCGCAGGGACTGAACAGGTTCTGAGAAGTCGAGCTCGGCGCGCCCCGATAGCATCGGAGCGCCATGGACTCGGCTTACATCACAACCCCCATCTACTATGTGAACGACCGGCCGCACATCGGCCACGCGTACACCACAACTCTCTGCGATGTCTGGGCGCGAGCGATGCGGCTTCGCGGCGCTGACACCTACTTCCTCACCGGAACGGATGAGCACGGGCATAAGGTCGAGAAAAGTGCCAAGGAGCGGGGTATGACCCCGCAAGCACTTGCCGATGAAAACGCAGCCGAGTTTCAGAACATGCTCAAGGTGTTCGGTTTCTCCAACAACGATTTCATCCGTACCACACAAGAGCGTCATGTTCGGCAGGTTCAGGCCTTTGTCACGCGGCTGAGGGACTCGGGCGCCATCTATCTGGGGGAGTTTGAGGGTTGGTACGACGAGGGTCAGGAGGAGTATCACACGGAGACTCGCGCCAAGGAGCTGGGCTACAAGAGTCCGGTCTCAGGTCGCCCCCTAGTGCGTGCTCGCGAGCAGAACTACTACTTCAAGCTCAGCGGGTTTCAAGCGCGGCTCGAAGCCTTCTTCGCAGCCAATCCCGGATTCATCCAACCACAGGCTCGTTTCAACGAGGTGATGGGCCGAATGCGCGAGGGGCTACAGGATGTACCTGTCACACGCACCAACTTCAGTTGGGGGATTCCTTTCCCTGGTGATGAGAAACATGTCATCTATGTGTGGATCGATGCGCTCTTCAACTATCTGACAGCGCTTGATGCGGGGAGTGCCTCCAGCTCCGCAAGCGCCAAGGTCCATTACTGGCCTGCCGCCTATCAGGTGATTGGCAAAGAAATCCTGTGGTTTCATGCAGTCATCTGGCCGGCGATGCTGATGGCGCTGGATCTGCCCGCCCCGCGGCGCATTCACGCTCACAGTTTCTGGATTCGTGATGGGCAGAAGATGTCAAAGTCGCTGGGCAACTTTATTGATCTGGCGGTCATTCAAACATTCACCGATCGGTATGGTCTCGACGCGTGGCGCTGGTACATGGTTACCCAAGGACCACTTGATGCCACCGACGCCGACTTCCGCTCGGGGCACTTCCACGAGATGTATACGGCGGAACTCGTGAACACCGTGGGCAACTGCGCCAGCCGCGTGGGCGCAATGGTGGGGAAGTACTTCGATGGAGTGATGCCCGCTGATGTCGAGAACGGTGGAGCTTGGCCTGAGCGCTGCGCCAGTACGGTCAGCAACTGGGAGAAAGCGATCGATGACTTTGACCTGGTAGCCGCGGCGCGAGGCCCCCTTGATCTGATCCGCGGTGTCGATCTGTTCATCAACCAGACCGAGCCCTTCAAACTGGCCAAGGACTCCCAGCAACGCGATCGGCTCGCTTCCATTCTCGCCCAGTGCTCTCAGGTGGTGCGAGTGGCATCGATTCTGCTCACCCCGATACTGCCGTCAAAGATGGAGGAGTGTTTGGCCGGCTTCGGTGGGGCGATTAGTGCAGGCCGAGTTGCCTACGGGGGCATTGCGACCGGGGCGCGAATCACCAAGATGGCTCTATTTCCCCGCATCGAGCCGGCCACAGAGTCAGGGTGAACCTAGCGCTTCGCGCAGATCGTCAAGCGCGGCAGACTCGGAGCATCGAGCCAGAAACACTGTTGTGCCGTCGCACCACACAAGTGTTGACTCATCAAACTCGGCACCGCCTTCCGGTGTCTCGAGCACGGTTTCTCCAACCGCAATCGGTTGGGCCTGCCCGAAGCGGTCGTACATGGCCCAGCCAACTCCATCGGCAATGGAGGCGATCAGGATGAATGGAACAGGGGTCTCGTCGGTTCCCTCATACAGAACCGCCAACCCATCGGGTTCTCCCGCAATCACCAGCGGTGCGGATCCCACCAAGCGGTAGCCCCGCGATTCAAGATCGGGGATAGGTGCTCCGGAAGTCGCGGACCAGTTCTCCTCTACGTTCGCGCGGATGGGTAACGGCGCATCGGGCAGGCGGTGGGCGGCATCAAACTCCAGTTGCCGCTGGGCGGTTACCGCCGCTGCCGCGAACTCACCTAGGGGTCGCAACGACGAGTTGGTAGCGCGCGCTGGCAGTTGAGGGCCAAGAATGCCGATGGAGACGCTTCCCGCAATCAAGGCGATTGTCAGGGCAATAGCCATCGCGCTGAGTTGGGCGCGCCCGCGAAGGGTGCCCCCATCGTTCGCGGTGTTCGCGGTGTTCGCCGTGTTCAGAGAACTGAGCAGATTGTCAGGTGGTGCTGGATCCGCCATGCGTCACTTGTACACTTGGCTGGCATGTTGTGTGCGATGGAATCCACTCGGCTGACCGCAGTCATAACAACGGCGCTGGCGGCGGTGCTGGCGCTTTCACCGAGTGTCACGGGTCAGAACGCGCTCGACAGTGGCAGCAACCGCGTCCTCGACAGTCGGTACGGTAAGAGTTCCAACGCCAACGCTCTGGACAACTCCTACCGCGTGGGCAGCAATCGGGCGAATGATCCCGCCGTCGCCATTGATTTCCAGTCGCGAAATCTCCTGGTGACTGGAGATGTGGCGGGTGGGCGCGGATTCCGCGGTTCCGTGGGCTATTCCGCCGCTGATGACTTTCGTGGAAGGGTGGGCAGCGACAGCAGCCAAGCGTTTCGTAACGACAGTTTGAAGAGCGATCTCTATTACCTGCTCACCACCAAAGGTGATGATCGATATGCGATGGCAGGCGCGAATGGACTGGTTGAGGCGCGGCGGGATTTTGTCTCTCCCCAAACGGTTGCGGGCGCCGAGCTGCTGGCGACGCGCGGTTATGCGGGCGGTTCCCCACTGGCGTCCAGCGCGGCGGCGGACTCGCGCATTCGCCTCGACCGAGCCAGCACGGCGCTGTCGGCGACAGCACTGCTTCGAGATGGAACAACAGCGGTGACCTATGGGGTGGCGCGCGGCGCGGATGGCAACACCTACAAAGTCGTGGCGGGTTCACTCCGCGGTGTATCACTTGTGCATCAGGATGATTTGATCGAGATGCTGGGCTTGGGCCTGCGCGAGAGCACACGGCTGAAAGACGAGTTCCGCTCGCTAAACGGCAACCCGCGCGAGTTTCTCGCTGTGTTTCCCACTCCATTCGACCCCAGTCTCGGCTCCAGTCGCATCGATGGTTCCGTGAATCGCAGTGGTTCAGTAGCCACAGGGTCAGCGGCACACCGCCGGTACACCAGGGAGTATGCCGAGGTGCTGGAGTCAATGCGGACTCGAGCCAGCACGCTTAGGGCCGGTCGAGCAGACGCCACCTCCGTTGTCGCGGCGGGTGGTTCCACTGCGGGTGGCGCGGTTGACAACAATGATGAGTGGATTGGGACTGGGCTTGCGCGCTTGCGTGACCGCATGTCGGGAACTGATATGGGCGGCGCTGTCGCGCGGGGCGAGTCGAACACCTCTGGCGCACCGACTCCCGAGGAAATGCTGCTGTTGCTGCAGCATGGGCGCAGTGTCTCTGCCCTAGAGAGTTCGTCCTCCGCTCATGTTGCCGAGCTGCTTGCCTTTGGGACCGAGGAAATGCGGCGAGGTCGTCCCTTCGCTGCTGAGAAGTTCTACACGCTGGCAGCGGGGATCGCCCCTCGCGATCCCATGCCCATCGCAGGCGTGGCCAACGCCCAGATATCCGCCGGGCTGTCGCTCACCGCATCGTCGTCGCTGGCGATGCTGTTTCGTCAGAGTCCAGAGATGATTGATGTGCGCTACGAAGCAGGGCTGCTCGGCTCTACTGATTCACTGCGAGGGACGGCAGCGGCAGCCGCAGCGGCAGCGGCGGGCTCGCCCGAGGAGGGAGCCGCGCACGGACTGGTCATTGCCTACATCGGTCACCAACTGGCCGACCCCGCTCTGGTGGAGCAGGGTCTCGCACTGATAGAGCGCGATCCGAGTTCCAAAGCGTTTCTCGATGTGATTGGGCCCATCTGGCGCCAGCCCGCCACCGTACCCGAGCCAATGCCGCCACCAACTCCCTAGTGCTTCAGTCCGCTGGTGTTCCGCACCCCCAGTGAGGCAAACACTCCTCGAGTGGTAGCCGATTTGTTCAGGGTGTAAAAGTGCAGCCCCCGAACACCGCGATCGATCAGGTCGCGGCATTGCTCAGTCGCCCAGTGAATGCCCACCCGTTCTACCGCCGCAGGATCATCTTGAGCCCGTCGCAGTGATCGAAGCAGCGGTGCGGGAAACACGACTCCCGCGGCAAGATCAGCCATGCGCTTCAACCCGGCGATGCTGGTGATAGGCATGATTCCGGCAATGGTCGGCAACTTGATGCCTGCTAGGTCGCATCGATCCTGCCAGTCAAAGAAGGCTCGATTGTCAAAGAACAGCTGGCTGCAAATCCAGTCGGCACCCTGATCTACTTTCGCTTTCAAGTGATCCATCTGCACCAGCGTGTTGGGGGTGTCGGGGTGACCTTCGGGGAACCCCGCTACGCCAATGCCGAATCCTCTGCGATCATGGTGCGATCCATTCTCGCCGAACTTGCGAATGGCTTTGACGAGATCGGCAGCGTGAGCAAACTCGCCAACCTCAGTGACAGCAGCGAGTGGGGCATCGCCGCGCAGTGCGAGGATGTTGGACACGCCGCCCTCACAGTAGCGCCTTAGCAGCCCTTCAATCTCTGCTGCGGTGTGTCCCACACAGGTCAGATGAGGCACCGGATCGAGCGCCGTCTCGCGCTTCAATCGCAGAACGAGATCGTTGGTGCGCTCGCGCGTGGATCCGCCGGCGCCGTAGGTAACAGAAACGAAACTAGGAGTGAGATTCTCGAAGTCGGCGATCGTGGCGAACAGTTCCGACCAACTCGAGTCCGTCCGGGGCGGGAAGAATTCGAAACTTGCAGTAACTCTGTCGCGCTCGAATATGTCCGCAATGTGCACCTTGCGAGTCTAGTCCGGGAGGCCTTCGGCTCGGTTGCGCACCTCGATGACTCTGGCTCAGCGGATCTCGTGGGTACAATCGCGGCATGCCCGATCGATCGAGCATTCCGCGTCCAGCTGCCAAGCGATTGAGCCTGTACTTGCGTGAGGCAGGCATTTGTGTGCGCATCGGTCGGCAGACCGTCAGTTCGCGGCAGCTGGGGGAAGCGCTGGGGGTCAGCGATGCGCAGGTTCGCAAGGATCTGGCACTCCTCGGGCAGTTTGGTCAGTCCGGCGTTGGTTATGACGCCTCGGCGCTCTACCAGCAGTTGCGGCAGGCACTTGGTACTGATCGCAACTGGAACACACTTCTCGTTGGAGCCGGCAACATCGGCCGCGCCCTGCTGGGACATGCCGCCTTCGAAGCGGAGGGCTTCAAGATCACAGCAGTGTTCGACTCTGCCACGAGCCTTGTGGGCACCACCATCATCGGGCATCGGATCCGTCCTATGAGCGAGCTTGGAAGCTGCGTAAAGGAGTTGCGTGTGCGCATCGGCATCATGGCCGTGCCACGCGATGCGGCTCAAGTCGTGGCTGATCAACTAGTGCGCGCCGGAGTGAGCGGGTTGCTCAACTTCGCCTCGCGTCGTGTGGAACTGCCCGACACTGTGCGCATCCTCAGTGTTGACTTCACCGGTTCACTCGAGCGGCTTGCCTTCGAGATTCACGCCGCCGAGGGCGGGTTGGCGGAGTCGGCATGAAGTTGCTTGCATTCCCAATCGTACTTCTGGCCACCCAGTTGGCACTCACAGGCTGTTCAGCCAAGATTCTCAGTCCAACTTTGGGAGATGAGTACCGGCGAGAGATCGCAGACCTGACCGCTCGCCTGGACAAGACATCGTTGGAGCTTGAAGAACTCAAGTCGAAACTGGGGCGGGAACAAGTACCACCCGGGCAGCTCTCCGCCGAGGCGCTGGCGGCCATGCCGCTGCTGGCTGGTGTCACACTGGGAGGAACCACCGGACTCTGGCCCGCCACGGCGGGAGATGGGGGATGTCTGCTCCGCGTCTACGTGATGCCGGAGGATGGTCGCGGACGGTTCACCCAAATCGTTGGCAGCATTGATGTGTCACTTGTCACGGCGGTGGAGGGATGCGAAGCCCAATCACTTTGCAGGAGCTTCGGCCCAGGCGAGATTCGAGATGCCTGGCGATCAGGTTTCATGGGAACCCACTACACCTTTGAGATTCCCGTGCCCTCTCCAGATGCCTGCGAGGCAGGAGGCGCTTTGCGCGTGAGTTTCCAAGACGCAATCTCTGGACGGACCTTTGAACACGAGATTGCCATCCCCGGAGTGGGTAGACCGTAGACTTGAGTCCACCCATGAAGCGACCGAGCCCAATCAGTAGTAGAGGCATCTGCTCCGCGGTGCTACTGCTTGCTGTTTGTGGGAGTTTCGGCGGGTGTCAGCGTTCGGTTCTTGTCAACAAGAATGATCCGCGCACCCAGTTTGAAACCTATGACCGCATGCGCCAGCAGTACACACCTCTTGAAGTGCCCGACGCATTCGGAACGCCGCAACCAGCTCTGAGAGCACGACTCTCACCCCAAAGCTAGGCGCGAAGAATCGCCAGTTGAATCGCTGAATATCGAATGAAGCGCGGGCCATCTGCCCGATGAGTAAGTGCGCAAGGATGCCCACCATGACTGCAGGATCGCAGCTAAACCACCGCTCTCCTCAACGCACACGCTTCGTGTGGACGGCCTTTGTCGCCGCCATGACGGTTGTCAGCGGCGGGCTCATCCTCGGTGACTCGGGAGCACCCCACCTGATTACGCCAGCGTCGGTTGTCACTTTCGGATCAGCACCAGCGACGAGCGACATTACTCCTCGAGAGGGTTCTCTAGATCGATCGCGCTGGCAAGGCATTGTGATTCATCACTCCGGAAGCCCAGCGGGTGACGCCGAGACCCTCGATCGTCAGGATGTTGGCCGCGGGCTTACGGGTCTCGGCTACCACTTTGTCATCGGGAACGGTCAGGGGTTGGGAGATGGGGCTGTCCATGTCGGCTACAGGTGGAATCGGCAGTTGGCCGGCGCCCATGTGGCCGATTCACGCCGGGTTCGGGCGGACGGGATTACACCAACAGGCCTCAATCAGGCACAAACAGACGACTTCAACCGCCACTCGATCGGCATCTGTCTCGTGGGAAATGGCAACAAACGCCAGTTCTCAGCTAGGCAGATCCGTGAACTTCTAGGATTGGTCCGCACCCTACAGCGCGAGATGAGCATCTCGGCCGATCGCGTCCACCTGCATTCAGACCTAGCACCCGTAGCCAGCCCCGGCCTCCACTTTCCCGTAGCAGAGTTCGAGTCGCAGTTGCTCCGGTAACAACACCAAAATCTCGAGATAATGCCGTGGCGTTGCGATGGAGTCATTCCTAGGCTAGTTTCTCCAGATTCCCCCAACCGACACGGGTGGGGGCAGTTGTCGGCACTCGCAAATCGAGATCCCCTAGAAGTGAATCACGCAAAAGAGATGTTTGGCTACCGGGTGCTTGCCCACATTGGGGATGGAGCTAGGAGCCACCTGTACGCAGTGCAGGAGTCCAAGTCGAAACAGGTTTGGGCTCTCAAACATGTGCAGAAGAGCACAGAGAAGGACTCACGCTTTCTCGACCAAGTGCAGCTGGAATACGAGGTGGGTAGCAAGATGACCCACTCCGGGATTCGCGGCGTTCACAAGCTCATCAAGAGTCGCAAGTTATTCAAAGTCACCGAAGTCGCTCTGCTGATGGAGCTGATTGACGCCCCTACTCTGGATCAGCGCCCTCCCAAGTCAATGTCGGAGGCGGTGAAGATATTTGCATCGGTCGCTCGGGCCTTGGAGCACATGCACGGGAATGGTTGGGTGCACTCCGATATCAAGCCGACCAACATCATGGTGCTTGATGACTTGTCCGTGAAGCTGATTGATCTCGGCCAAGCGTGCAAGGTGGGGACTGTGAAGAAGCGGATTCAGGGAACGCCTGGCTACATGGCGCCGGAGCAGGCGCATCGACAAGCGATAGTTCCCGCGACTGACATTTACAACTTTGGGGCGACCATGTACTGGGTGTTGGTGGGAGAGGTGATTCCCACGGCGCTGCCGCCCCGCGATGCGAGGGCAGGCCTTGTGACCGGCGCGCTCTCTCCCGATCAGATCAAGGCAGCTGTTCCGCCCCATGTCAAGAATCAGACCGTTCATCAGATTCTCTCGCGAATCATCGTCGATTCTGTGCGCGTGGCCGTGGATGATCGACCCGCATCCATGACCGAGGTTGCGAATCGGCTTGAGTTGCTGGGCGACCTCGTCGATGCCCAGCCCGGCGGGATGCCTCTAGAGCGTGGCGCGACTGCGGCAGTCACTGTAGGCGCGGCCGAGAGTTGGGACTTCTAGCTCAACGCTTTGATGGCGATACCACATCGAGGGTGAATGAGGATCGTGGCAGCCGCCTGTGCGCGTATTCTCACATGGATGCCACGCCGCCAGGTGCTAGCGACGCTGTTGATTCTCTGGGCGGCACTAGGAGCGATGGCGCAATCGCCACCGGCTCCAGCGGGCAGCATTGAAACGATTGAAGAGGCAATAGTTCTGCAGGACCGCATCCGAGAGGTCTACAAGAAGTCGCTTCAGGCGGTGGTCGGGCTGGTTGTCCACCTCGATGAGACCCACTCGAGTACGGGCTCGGGAGTGGTGATCTCAGCGGATGGTTGGATTCTCACAGCTGGGCATGTCTGTGTTGAACCAGGCTTGAAGGTGGATGTGTTTTTCGCCGATGGCAGTCGAACGGAGGGCAAGACCGCAGGGCTTCGATTCGAGGGGCAGGAAGATTGCGGCCTAGTTCGCTTTGAGACAGCGGGTGTCAACTTCACCGTGCTGGAACTGGGGAATAGCGTGGCCATGCACGCGGGCGACTGGGTGCTGGGCTTCGGCCACACCTACGGCGTTTACAGCGATCCATGGCATCCCCCGGCAGTTCGTCTCGGCAGAATCCGCAACAATCGAGGTGATGTTCTCGACATGGATGCACCGATTTCCAGCGGCGATTCGGGGGGGCCACTCCTGAATCTGCAGGGGCAGGTGGTGGGAGTTCTCGCCAGCGGCGGGTCGGAGCCGTGGATCGGTTCCTCCACGAGTGCGGACTTGGTGAAGCGAGTGATGGACTCAATGAGAGTCGGCGAGCGAACAGGAAAGCAGGCCATGCCGGGGGAGGAACTCACGCGATTAGTAACTGTCGCCTCAGCTCCTCCGAGTCGTGAGGGAAACGAGAGTCGGGAGGATCCGGTGATGCTTGCGGCACTCTCGCCCCTCATCGATGTCGCTGGGGAGTCAACAGTGGGCATAATGGTTGGCGGTGCTGAGGTCGGACTCGGGCTGGCCGTCGACGGCGGTTATGTGCTGGCAAAGTCGAGCGATGTGGGCATGACCGATCCTGATCTGGCGATCGCTCTGCCCGATGGCCTGGTGCTTAGTGCCACAAGGGTTGCCAAGGATGATGCGCGCGATTTGCTCCTGATATGGGCCGGGGAGGGAACAGAACTGGAGCCGATATTGTTTTCGAGTGCCGCACCTCCGGAGCCAGGTTCGATTCTGGTGTCTCCCGGCCGCACCCTGGCGCCGCTCGCTCTGGGGGTCATGAGCATGCAGCCGCTGGCGACGGGGATATACGACATTCTTGCTCCCTACATGGGTGTCATGTTGGCGCGCGCGCCCGAGGGTATCGCTGGAGCGCATTTGGCCGGGGTCATGTCGGGAGGCTCCGCATTCAAGGCGGGGTTGCTCGCCGGCGATGTGGTCACGCGCATCGGCGCCGAGGTTGTCGTGAATGATGCGGCATTCGGAGTGGCACTTCGCCATCACGGGATCGGAGAGGTTGTCGAGTTCGTAATCGATCGCGATGGAATCGAAATGAAGATTCAGGTGCGCATGGGCTTGCGTGAACTCACGGACTCGCCCGCATCGAGTACGCCCGCCGTTCCCGCTAGCAGGCGGGCCAGCGGATTCGGTGAAGTGCTGCAGCATGACTCGGTGCTCGGTGCTCCCGAGATCGGCGGCGCACTAGTGGACCTCGAAGGGAATGTGGTGGGAATGAACATCGCGCGTGTGGATCGCACCAAGACCTATGCCCTCAGTGCTCCGGTAGTAGCGCAGGCCGTCAAGCAGCTGATTTCCAGCGCCGATCCCAAGAAACCGCTGCCTCTGCAGGATCCGCTTGATGGGGCGCTGGCGGTTCTGGAGCACGAGGGTGTAATCACGCTCAGTGCCGAGACAGCGGAGATAATGGGAACTAATGCACGCTATGAACTAGTGCCACAGAGTGAAGGGGAGAACGCAGCCGGGGTAATCGCTGGATGGATGAGTGGCCTCGACTACCTTCGCTGGTGCGTTGCTCCCGAGCGGGCGGGCCAGTTTGCCGTGAGCGTGATCCAGTCATGTCCCGAGGGCGGCGGTGGAGGATCGTTCACTGTGCGCTGCGCCTCCACCAAAGAAGGTGGCGAGCTCAAGGGTGATGTGATGGTGACTTCAGGAGAAACCACCTTCACTAGTAATGAACTGGGCGTAATCGACCTCCCGGCGGGGAGATCGTTCCTAGAAGTGAAACCGATTCGTGTGATGCCTGGTGGCTTGATGAGGTTGCGCAAGTTGATCCTCAAGAGGATCGGATAAGGCAAGGAATAATGACAGAGCACTGGGACAAGCGATTCTTGCAACTGGCTAGTCAGATCGCTTCGTGGAGCAAGGACCCCTCGCGCGGAGTTGGTTGCGTCATCGTCTCCTCCACCAAGCAGATAATCAGTACGGGATTCAACGGTTTGCCTCGCGGCATCGTCGACAGCGCCGAGCGGCTGGAGCGACCGATCAAGTATGACATCGTGTGCCACGCCGAAATGAACGCCTTGATTCAGTGCGCCCGCAATGCTGTGAGTCCAGTTGGATGCACTCTGTACTCCTCATTCAGTCCCTGCGTTCAATGTTCGCTGGCCATCATTCAAGCGGGCATTGTGCTGGTGGTCACCAATGAAATGGATGCGCAGAATGATCAGCCTTGGAGCGAGAGTGTGCGCAAGGCCAAGGATCTGTTTCGAGAGGGCGGTGTCGAATACCGCGCCTATCCAACTGAGTGATCCCAGACGCGCCGCTGCCTCGGGGCGCAGTGGGGTGCTCGCATGGGTGCTAGGTCTAGTGCCAACCAACGAGGCTAAGATGGTGGCATGCGCACCAATTCGCTGCTTTCCAATCGGGCGGTTTGCCCAGCTCTTCTGATTCTTGGTTCCCTGACGACTCTGATCGCAACGGGAATCGGAGCCGCGCCCGCTCAGTCACCTGGCGCTCTCTCCGACCAGGATGGCAAGGCGGTGCTAGGCAGTCTCGTTGGTTCATGGATAATTACCGGTAGCAGTCAGCAACCAGATGGCACTGCGGTGGAGCAGCTCACAGGTAATGGGCAGTTCGCCTGGGCCATGGGCAGCAACTTCGTCGGCGGTGAGATCAGCCTCAGCAACGGCAAGTCGCTGATGGGTCAATCGGAGTCATTTGGGTACACACCTCAGACTGGCCTGTTTGCCATGACGGAGATGACGAGCATCGATCGCGCCATGTTTCAGTACACGGGAACATGGGAGCAGGCGAATAAGTCGATCACATTCACCACGATCAATCCTCTGGAGACACCGCAGGGCGCCGTGCGCTCTGTGCAGACTCGCATCTCGTTTCAGGATGACAACACCCTGCAGATGACGATCGGCTTCTTCGAGGCCGGTGAGCTCGACGGCTCTGTGCAGCTGAAGCTCGCTCGGGCGCCGAGCCCCACAGCAGCCCCAGGTGGTGCGAGTGCGGCGAGCGGTGCTGGCGCATCTGGTAACGGGCAAGCAACCATGACCATGGCCCAGATGCAGCAGGCGCTTGCGGGAATGGCGGCGCAGAAGAATGCGATGCAGGGTCAGATGAGTGCATTGCATTCGCAGGTCAGCGACATGTCACGATCCTTCCATGATGGAATGCTGAACGACTGACTGATCCGAGGCGAGGAGAGCCTCTGGGACGCTTGGTTGTACCGACCGCTTACAATGGGCGGATGAACTGGTTGACACAGAACTTCGGTCTAGCGGACCGACATGCCGTTGTTTGTGGAGCCACCCAAGGCATCGGTCGCGCTTGTGCGCTGGCCATGGCGCACGCGGGCGCCACCGTGACAATCGTGGGCCGAAATGAGCAGGGGCTGGCCAAGGTGCTGGCAGAAATGCCCAGTGGCGCGCAGGCGCACCGAAGCCTCCTCGCCGACTTTACAGATCTTGCGGCCGTTGCCGCGGCGGCGCAAAAACTAGTAGGAGATCACGGCCCGGTGCATGTGCTCCTTCACAACTCTGGTGGGCCGGCGGCAGGCTTTGCCGTGGACGCCGCACCTGAGGACTACTTGCTTGCCATGCAGCAGCACTTGCTCACCGGGCAGGTATTGGTGCGTGCCATCACCCCGGGGATGCGCGAGGCTGGTTACGGGCGCATCCTTTATATCGGTTCAACATCTGTTGTTACACCCATTCGTGGATTGGGTGTTTCCAATGCGCTGCGCGCTGCCATGGCCAACTGGGTGAAGTCGCTCGCTGGTGAGTTGGGTCGGTTCGGTATCACCGCCAATACGATCATGCCCGGCTATACGCAAACGGCTCGCTTGGAGGCGATCTTCAAGGGCCGCGCTGCACGCGCCGGCAGTACTCCTGAGGTCGTGGCGGCCGATGCTGTGGCCACGATTCCCGCGGGACGACTCGGTACCGCCGAGGAGATCGCGTGCGCTGCTCTGTTTCTTGCCTCGCCTGCCGGTTCGTATATCAACGGGGTCAATCTCGCTGTGGATGGGGGACGGTTGGCGATCCAATCGTGAGTGAGACGCGCGTCGGCAAGTCGCCATCGATAAAGGTGGGTGTGATTCTGGTGTTGATGACCCTGCTCGGGTGGTCAGTCGTGCCGCTGTTCTTGCGTCATCTCTCGCACTCAGTTGATCCGTGGACTAACAACGGATGGAGGTATGGTGCGAGTGCTCTGTTTTGGTTGCCAGTGGTGGGATTGAGCGTGCTGCGGGGTTCCCTTCCAGCTGGGATCTGGCGCAGCGCCATGTGGCCCAGCATCGCCAACGCCTTTGGTCAGACATGCTTCACGGCCGCCCACGGAATGATTGATCCTGGACTGGTCACATTCGGGCTGCGCACCCAGATGGTGTTTGTTGCCGCAGGCGCTTATTTCATGTTTCCTCAGGAACGCGCCATCATTCGCAACAAGCGCTACATCTGCGGCTTCATTCTGCTAGCGGTGGGATTATTACCCGTACTCCTGCTGGGAGATTCCCAACCTGGAACATTTCCCCTTGCGGGCACGCTGCTCGCGGTGGCGGCCGGTCTTGGCTATGGGTGGTACGCGCTGGCGGTGCGAAGGTGCATGGCGGGGTATGGATCGGTAGAAGCTTTCGCCGTGATTTGTCAGATCAGCGCCGCCATGTTGCTAGTGGGAATGGTCGTCATGGGCCGCGAGCATGGAACCTATGTTCCCAGTCTCCCCGCGCGCGAACTATGGATGCTGGGTATCTCAGCATTTATAGGTATCGCCATCGGTCATGTGTTCTATTACATGTCTATCGCGAGATTGGGTGTGGCTGTGACCACGGGAGTTCTCCAGTTGCAGCCGTTCATAGTCTCCGCGGTCAGTTACAAGTTGTTCGGGGAGGTGCTCTCAGGCTGGCAGTGGCTCGGCGGCTCTATCGCCATCGTGGGCGCGTGTCTGATGCTGGGAGTTCAATTCCGCAAGACCGCGTGAGATGCGCCTATGCTGGCGCCGTGCCGACCGTTCACCACTTCATTGATGGTTCGTTTTGCGACTCAAGAAGTGGGGCGCGGCTACCCATCGATGATCCCGCGAGCGGAGAAGTTGTCGGGGAGCTCTGCGATGGAGGGGCGGATGAGGTTGAAGCCGCAGTGGCGGCGGCCGAGCGAGCATTTCTGGGTTGGAGCCGCAGTGCGCCAAGTCAACGGGCTAGAGTGCTGCGCCGACTCGCCGACTTGATCGAGCGCGATACAGAGGCATTGGCGCGCGCGGAGTCCATTGACTCGGGGAAACCGGTTGCCCTTGCGCGCTCGGTGGAGATTCCCCGTGCCGCCGCCAACTTTCGCTTCTTCGCCGATCTGATTGGCGCAGGCCGACCGGAGGTGTATGGCATCGACACGCGCGCGACCAACACCGTTCTTAGGCGCAGTCCAGGAGTGGCAGCCTGCATTTCGCCGTGGAACCTGCCTCTGTACCTCTTCACCTGGAAGATTGCTCCCGCTCTCGCCGCGGGATGCACGGTGGTTGGTAAGCCCAGCGAAGTCACCCCCGTGACAGCGCACATGCTCTGCCAGTTGGCCCAAGAGGCCGGGCTGCCTGCTGGTGTTCTCAATGTGGTTCACGGTCGCGCCGGGGCAGCGTTGGTTGAACACGAGCGGGTTGCACGCATCAGTTTCACTGGCGGCACGGCGACTGGGAGGAGCATCGCTACAGCGGCTGCCCGCAATTTGACACCGGTGTCTCTGGAGCTGGGAGGGAAGAACGCCACGATCATCCTTGAGGATGCGCCGAGTAACGCAGTCGAGCAGTCAGTGCGCGCCGCCTTTCAGAATCAGGGACAGATTTGCCTGTGCGGGTCCCGTGTGCTTGTGCATCGCTCGATCTACGAGCGCTTCGTGGGCGAGTTTGTGGAGCGGGCCAAGTCTCTGCGCAGTGGTGATCCTTTGCACGAGACGACCGAGCAAGGTGCGCTGGTGAGTGCCGCTCACTGCGCCAAGGTTCTCGCCGCCGTGCAGCGCGCCCGCGATGAGGGCGGAACCATTCTCTGCGGAGGCGCTCGTCCAGAGGGGCTTCCAAGCCGCTGCTCTCGGGGGCACTTTGTAGCACCCACGGTTGTCACCGGCCTAGATTCGCGTTGCTCAACCAACCAAGAGGAAATCTTCGGTCCGATGGTGAGCATACTTCCCTTCGACGACGAGACCGATGCCATCGCGATCGCCAATGGAGTGCGTTACGGTTTGGCAGCGAGCGTGTGGACAAAGGATGAGTCTCGTGGCAGGCGAATCGCTTCGCAGCTCGATGTGGGGACGGCATGGATCAACTGCTGGATGCTTCGCGACCTGCGCGTGCCTTTCGGTGGTTGGAAACACTCGGGCATAGGCCGCGAGGGCGGCGAAGATGCGCTGCGATTCTTCACCGAGCCTACGGTTGTGTGCCAAGCGAGTACCGTGTTGCCATGAGCGAAGGCGTGATGTCATGAGCGAAGGCGTGATGTCATCCCGAGCACCTGAGCCAGTAGGCGCCTATCCGCATGCCAAGCGAGCGGGCGATTTGCTATTCCTATCGGGGGTCGGCCCGCGCCGCCGCGGCAGCAAAGAAATTCCAGGAGTAACTCTCGATGCCCATGGCACCGTGGTCGCCAAGGACATTGAGATGCAGTGCCGATCATGCTTCGACAACCTGAGAGCGGTCGTTGAGGATGCCGGTGCCAACTGGCTTAATGTGGTTGATGTCACGGTGTTCCTCACCAGCATGAAGGAGGACTTCCCCACCTATAACCGAGTGTGGAGCGAGTACTTCGGCGGTCCGGGCAAGCCATCACCAGCGCGGACCACTATAGAGATCGGCGCCTTGCCGACCCCGATAGCGGTCGAGGCCAAAGCAACTGTGTGGTCGCCGAGAGACGCCGTACTCATCGATATCTCGCCCATGGTTTCCAGCACCTTGGCGGTGTTTCCGGGCGACACGGCCTTCTCTCGTGAAGTCCTTATGGACATGATGAAGGGCGACGCCATCACGCTCTCAACGATTAGATCGACTGTGCATCTCGGAGCCCATGCGGATGCACCGAGTCATTACTTGCGAGACGGTCGCACCATTGAGCAGCAGCCACTTGATCTGTATGTAGGACCATGCGAGGTGATGCGTGTGACCGTCGGGGCCAAGACTGAGCGCCTGGTTGGCGTCGCTGACCTGCCGGCTGTGCCAACCCAACCACGGGTGCTGCTGGTCACCGGCTCCCACGGAGACCCCGATTGTTGGAGCGGAGATTTCGCTGGACTCGATCCTGATCTAGTTGATTACCTTCACGCTCAGGGGGTGCGTTTGGTGGGGATCGATACCCCAAGCGTGGATCGAGCCGATTCCAAGACCCTGAGCGCGCACGCTCGATTTGCCGCAAACGACATGGCGATCATGGAGGGGCTGGTATTGAGCGGTGTCGCGGATGGTCTCTACGAGCTCATCGCGCCGCCGCTGCGGATCGCTGGTGCCGATGCCAGTCCGGTGCGAGCTCTTCTACGCCGCCCATACTGACCGAATGCTCCTGCGACGCGCACGCGGGTGACATCAAAAAGCATGCGCAGCGG
>SIAA01000032.1 GCA_009692045.1 Phycisphaerales bacterium
CTGCTAATGCACAACCAAGTACGAGCGCGAACACCGAACCAAAGGACTGTTGTTTCATGATTAGGACCTTCCTTGCCCGGCGGAAACTGGCGGCTCTCCAAGTACTATAACTGTTTACCCCACACCCATGTCCACCATGCAAGTCCCCCCGACCAGCGCCAAGTCTGCCGACTGCGCCTCACTATCCCCTACTGACACCTTTGCGAACCGGCATCTGGGGCTCAGCGCCGCCGATGTAACAGCGATGCTGAAAAGCATCGGCTGCTCATCGATGGAGCAGTTGATCGACTCGACTGTCCCAGCATCCATTCGTCGATCGGCCCCGTTGATTCTCAAGGATTCGACCAACGGCGCGCAGTTTGCCGAGCGTGGCGAGTCGGAGACGCTGGCATCGCTGCGGATCATTGCCGAGCGCAACGAAGTGTGGCGCACATATCTGGGAATGGGTTATTTCGGAACCATCACGCCGGGAGTGATTCAGCGCAACATTCTGGAGTGTCCTGGTTGGTACACCGCCTATACCCCTTATCAGGCCGAGATCGCTCAGGGACGCATGGAAGCGCTACTCAACTTTCAGACAGTGATCTGTGAGCTGACGGGGCTGGCACTGGCGGGCGCGTCTCTCCTTGATGAGGGCACGGCCGCTGCTGAGGCCATGACCATGTGCATAAACATCATGGCCAGCGCGCCTGATGCCGCGAGTCGCCGCCGCTTTTTTGTGTCACACCACTGCAATCCCCAAACCATCGCCGTAGTTAGAACTCGCGCCGACGGTCTGGGAATCGAAGTGGTGGTGGGTGATCCCGCGCAAGCTCGCGCCGCTGAACTCTGCGGACTCTTGCTGGCGTATCCCAACACCGATGGAACTATCGAGGACTTCCGCGCTACCGCCAGCACCGCTCATGCGGCTGGCGCTCAGGTTGTTGCCGTGTGCGATCCACTTGCCCTGGTGATACTCGCCTCCCCCGCCAGCTGGGGAGCCGACATTGCCGTGGGAAGTTCCCAGCGGTTCGGTGTGCCACTCGGCATGGGTGGCCCGCACGCGGGTTTCATCGCCACCCGGCTGGAGCACGCGCGGCGCATGCCCGGCAGGATCATCGGCGTGAGCAAAGACGCCCAGGGCAATCCCGCGCTGCGCATGGCCATTCAGACCCGCGAGCAGCACATCAGACGCGAACGCGCTACCAGCAACATCTGCACGGCACAGGTTCTACTTGCTGTCATGGCTGGCATGTATGCCGTGTATCACGGACCCAGTGGTTTGCAGCGCATTGCACGGCGGGTGCATCAGGCGACGAACACATTGGCTGCCATGCTGCGCGAGCAAGGTCACCTCATTGAAAACGGCGCGTGGTTTGACACCATTCGTGTGCGGCCGGTGGGGGTTGCTCTAAGCACCATCGTTGCCAGTGCCGCAAAGCAGCGAATCAACCTGCGTTCGTTCGCTGATGGAACAATCGGAATCGCTCTGGACGAAACTGTGCTTCCCGCTGACTTGCAGGACCTTGCACTCTGCTTCGGTGCCGCGGATGCCGGCGCAGTCTTGCAGCACGCTGCTGCCCCGAGTCCGCTCTCGAAGTCGCAGTTGCGTAGCGGCGCATTCCTTGAGCAACCCGTATTCAATCTGCATCACAGCGAGACCGACATGCTCCGGTACATCAAGAGGCTCGAAGCCAAAGACCTCTCACTCTGTCACAGCATGATCGCCCTGGGGTCGTGCACCATGAAGCTCAATGCCACCAGCGAGATGATCCCGGTCTCCTGGCCGGAGTTTGGACAAATCCATCCCTTTGCTCCCGCGGCGCAGTGGCGGGGATACCGCGAGATGTTTGCCCAGCTGGAGGCGTGGCTTTGCGAGATCACAGGATTTGCCGCCTGTTCGCTACAGCCCAATGCCGGAAGTCAGGGAGAGTTCGCCGGGCTCATGGCCATACGCGCTCGCCACACCGCTCGTAAGCAGAACAATCGCAATGTCTGCCTCATCCCAGACAGCGCGCATGGAACCAATCCGGCCAGCGCCGTCGTTGCCGGGCTGCGTGTTGTGCCGGTGGCCTGTCTGGAGAATGGTGATGTCGACATCAATGATCTTCGCGCTCGGGCGCAGGAGCACTCCCACGATCTTGCAGCGCTCATGGTGACCTATCCCTCAACGCGCGGGGTGTTCGAGGAGGGCATCCGCGAAATCTGCCAGATAGTTCATGAGGCCGGCGGACTTGTCTATATGGACGGTGCCAACATGAATGCTCAGGTCGGCCTGACTTCTCCTGGTGAAATCGGCGCTGATATTTGCCATCTGAATCTGCACAAGACTTTTTGTATCCCCCATGGTGGTGGCGGCCCAGGCGTTGGGCCTATCTGCTGCACCGCGGAACTCGCCCCCTACTTGCCGGGGAACCCGGTGTGTGCGCCCGTAGGCACGGGCGAGCACGCCATCGGTGCGGTGAGCTCCGCCCCTTATGGCAGCGCCTCCATCCTGCTCATTTCCTGGATGTACATCGCCATGATGGGCCACAGCGGTCTGACCCGCGCGACACAGGTCGCCATCCTCAATGCCAACTACATGGCTGGCAGACTCAAGGATCACTATCCCGTTCTCTTCACCAACCAGCACGGCAGATGCGCTCACGAGTTCATCATCGACTGCCGAGCATTCGATCGCAGCGCTGGCATCAAGATTGATGACATCGCCAAGCGCCTGATCGACTATGGGTTCCACGCGCCGACGATGAGTTTCCCGGTACCGGGCACGCTCATGATTGAACCGACCGAGAGCGAGTCTCTAGCCGAGTGCAACAGGTTTTGCGATGCTCTGATCTCCATCCGCGAGGAGATCCGCTCTATCGAAACTGGTATCGCGAGCCGCGAGGACAATCCGCTCAAGCACGCGCCTCACACCGCAGCAATGGTCTCTAGCGACAACTGGTCGCACCCATATTCGCGTGAGCAAGCGGCCTATCCAGCACCTTGGCTACGCGAGTTCAAGTTCTGGCCAGCCGTGGCGCGCGTTGACAATCCCTACGGAGATCGCAACCTCGTGTGCAGTTGCGAGGGAGTGAAGGCCTACGCCTAAGACGGTCGATGGGGAGACCAGTCCTTGTGGCCACCCTGCAGGAGGCCCATCAGCGGCCAGACGGAGCAGAACTCGTCTCCCGGTCCGAACGATGCCCCACTCACGCGCTGGATTGAGCCATCGTCCTCAAGATGAAAGGAACTCACGCCGGGCACCCGGGAGCCGGCATCCATCTCGAACCCCATGTCGAGAGCAAAGGTGCTCTCCGCGTCAGAGATGACGGGGAAGTTCCAGCCGCGGCTGGCGATTTGCTGGCGCAGCGCCTGCGGATTGTCAGGTGATGCCAGCACGAATCCCGCCCTCTCCTTGAGGTGGCGCGAAAACCCGATGAACCCGTCCGCCCAGAGCGCGCAGTGCTGACATCGTTCGCCCATGTTGTGCACGATGAGCAGGTCCTTCTTGGTTCCGAACAACTCGGAAAGACGAATGGGAGTGCCTTGCGCTGTAACGAAACTGTAGTCGTGCACGGGCTTGGCGAACACCGCACGCTGCGCGGCATGAAGCTCCGCCCGAACCGCGCTTAGGCGAGATTCGATCTCAGCCAGCTGGCCGCCTCTGATGTTGAATTCGCTGGGCATGGGGAAAGGCTAACCCTCCGCGGGGGCCAGATATCGCTGCACCGAGTATCCCTAAGCGAGGGAGGGCATCCCCAGACCATGTGATGCGCCAGAAATCTCATTATTTGCTTGTCACCACAAGACTTACGCGCATACTCCTCCTTGAGGCAAGACATTCCTTTTCAGACAGGGGTTTTCGAGATGTTCAGAGAACCAATAGATTCGCGTCCTCATTCGCTTCGCCGCAGCGCCCAACCAGTAACTGTGGCGATCCCGCGCCGGGAGAGTTCTGTGCTTCCCCATGTGCTAATGATCGTCGTAGCCGCTATAGCAGCGGTCACCGTTCTGCTGTCTACGCCGTAGAGTTTGGCACCAGCGGTACTCCGCAGTAATGGATCATTGACGATCCGTTTCCTGATAGATTCGATCGTTGACGATCCATGTCTATCCATATCTCTCCTGATCTCGATGCTCGCCGACTCGCCCTGCGCATGAGCGTCCAGGCGCTCTCTGCGCGGGCCGGCGTCCCCATCGCCACACTTCGCCGACTGCTGCGCTCGAAGCGGTACCGCTCCTCGTATGAGGATGTGCTCGCCGTGGCCTATGCCCTCGGGCTGGCGATTCGGCTTGATGGACCCTCGGCGGACGAGTTCCGCAAGGAGCAGGCCCGCGAACGCGCCTCGGCTCCGGGGATGCCAAGCGTGGGACGCCTTCTCGAGGGCAGCGGCAGAGAACTCTGGTCTGTGCAGGTCCCTAAGGCGCAGAAGTTGCGAAAGCACCCTATCTCCAAGCAGATAACAGCCCGCGATTCCGCTACCTAACCTTCCAAGTCTGGGCGAACTGGACTCAGGGGAGATAGCTACCATTGGTCGGCTTTCCCGCCGACATCGACCCGCTGGCATGGCCTTTACCGACCCCAATCAGGAGTTTCACTCATGAATCCCATCGATAACAGGCTCCGAACTACCACTGCCTTCGCGTCCGTTTGGAGAGTCAAGCCAGTGGTGTGGAGCCTAATGCTCGCGCTAGGCCTGACTGGGCTTACCGCGACCGCACAGGATCCGCCACCCGCAGCCGATGCCGCCAAGCCCGAATACCCGCCATTCGATCAGGTCATCAAGGGCGCCGAGAAGGTGGTCTCCACCGCCGATGGCCAGCCGAGCCTCTACACCCTCTATATAGACCGCAAGAAGAACCGCCTGTTTGCCGAGCTCAATCCTCGCTTCGAAGGGCAGCGCATTTTCATTGCCACCAGCATCGCGGGCGGCAGTCCCATGACCGGCTACCAGTGGAAGGATCTCTATGCCTACTGGAATCAAAATGACAACAAGCTCGTCCTATTGGAGCCAAACTTGCAGCGGCAAGCGCGCGGCGGCCAGCAGGATGCCGAGCTGCGATCAACTGTGCAGCGCACCTACACCGACAGAGTTGTCACCAGTGTGCCCATCCTCTGCTTTGGTCCATCTCGTGGACCCGTGATCAACCTCGGTGATCTGCTCATCGGCAACAGTCAGCTGCTCACCGACATGAAGGGGGATGCCTCCCTCGCCACCATCGGCAAGGTGAAGGCCTTCCCGCAGAACATCGAAGTGCCGGTGGTGATTCCCATGGATGGCGGGCGGCTGACAAAGATTCATTACTCGATCAGCGCCATTCCCAAGACTGAGTACAAGCCACGCGAGGCCGACGAACGCGTGGGTTACTTCATGACTGTGTTCAAGGACTTCGCCAAGAGCGAAGATGACGGCAATCAGTTCACCCGCTACATAAATCGCTGGAACATCCAGAAGCGCGATGCTCAGCTGACGATGAGTCCGCCCAATGACCCCATCGTGTTTTATGTGGAGCACACGGTGCCTGTGCGCTACCGCCGCCATGTCCGCGATGGAATCCTCGAGTGGAACAAGGCCTTCGAGGCCATCGGCATCATCGGGGCCGTTGAAGTCAGGCAGCAGGACGCGCAGACGGGCGCATTCATGGAGATTGACCCCGAAGATGTGCGCTACAACTTTTTCCGCTGGATATCCAGCGAGCGCGCCTTCGCCATGGGGCCGAGCCGCGTCAATCCCGAGTCGGGTCAGATTCTTGACGCTGACATCATCTTCGATGATTCGATGCTCAAGTCCTACCGTCAGCAGTATCTCAATCGCATTCGCGCCTATGGCCTAGATGGTGTTGATCCTGCCGCGATCAAACTCATGCAGGATCGACCGCTGTGGAATCCGCTGACGCGATTCGCTTCCGCAGACCCGGCGCGCGACTCGATCATCACCGATAGCACTCTCACCGACGAACAGAAGGCTGACATGCTGGGCGAACCGGCGCTGGCCGGAGGCGACAAGTTGCACACCAGTGTGGTGCAGCAAAGTCGCGCCTGCGATTATGCCGAGGGCGCTTCACTGCAGATGCAGACTGCCGCTCTCGCCGCCGCTTCTTTGGGGTTGTTCCCCACTAGCGCCGATGGAACCCCCACCGGGCCGACCATTGACGGAGTACCCGAGGAATATCTGGGCACCATCCTGCGGCAAGTTGTGATGCACGAGGTTGGCCACACTCTCGGACTGCGGCACAACTTCAAGGCAAGTAGCTGGAAGACCCTTGACGAGTACGGTGCAGCGAAGGGCCAGGCCAGCGTGGGCAGCGTGATGGATTACAACCCCGTCCGCGTAGTGCAGGATGCCGACAAGCGCGGCGACTGGGTGCCAACCACACTGGGGCCCTACGACTACTGGGCCATCGAGTACGGCTATGGATTCGACGACAAGCACCGCGCTGAGTTGGTGAAGCAGAGTGCTGATCCCCGATACCAGTTCGCCACCGATGAGGACACGACCGGGCCAGATCCTCTCGTCGCTCGCTTCGATCTCTCGAGTGATCCCCTTTCATGGAGCAAGGAGCGCATGCAGTTAGTGCGCGACATCCGCTCACGGTTGCTGGAGAAGGCGGTCGATGACGATGAGTCTTGGCACTTGCTGCGGCGCGCCTATGAGCAGTTGCTGGGCGAACAGTTGGGTGCCCTGCGTACAGCGGCTCGATTTGTGGGCGGGGTTTATATCAATCGGGATCGCCGCGGCACGCAGAATGGGCGTGAACCGGTGGTGCCAGTTGATGCGGCCAAGCAACGCGATGCTCTCACTTTCGTGCTCGACAACGCCTTCCGTGATGATGCCTTCGACCTCCGTCCGGAACTACTCGCCAAACTGGCAACCGACAAACAGCGCCACTGGGGCAGCCCGGGCGACGCAGGCGAGGCCTTCGACATTCAGAATCGCGTGGCGCAGATTCAGGCCTTTGCCGTGCTGTATCTGCTGAACCCTGGTGTGCTCGAACGGGTGTATGACAACGAGCTGCGAACCAGCGCCGATACCGATGCGCTTACCTTGCCCGAAGTGCTCGACTCCATCAGTAACGGTGTGTTCGGCGAGTTCAATGCGGCGCCTACGGGTGGGTACTCCGCCCGCAAGCCGATGGTGTCAAACCTGAGACGCAATCTGCAGTCGATGGCCATTGATGCTCTGATTGATCTTGCGCTTCGTCCGCCCGGCGGCATGCCTGCGCCAACGCGAACTCTGGCGGCCGCGCAGCTGCGTTCGCTCGATGGCAAGCTGGCAGCGCTCGCCAAGAGTGGAGCGGAGCTCGATCCCTACACCATGGCCCACATTGAGGACCTGCACGCGCGCATCTCCAGCGCAATGAACGCCATCACCATCACTGAGTTATAGGCGCGCCTGAACCGGCCGCTCCGCTGCTGAGGCAGCATTGATGGGTCCCCGGCTACGCGCCCCTGTCGGTATCACTTCACCCAGTTGAGCAGCAGCGAAGCTAGCCCGAGGAACACGAAGAAGCTCACGCTGTCCGTGATCATGGTCAGGAAAATCGTGCTGGCGGTTGCCGGATCAAACCCGATGCGGCGCATGATTAACGGTAGTGAGGCGCCGGTTATACAGGCGATCACCAGGGTCAAGGTCATGCTTACTGCCACCACCACGCCGAGGTGCCAGGTTGATCCCGTGACGACGCCATAAAGCGCAACCACGCATCCAACCATGATCCCGCACAGCGCTCCGTTGATGAGTCCGACACTGCCCTCTCGCAAGACATGAGGCAGTGCTCGGCCTGCTCTGACTTGCTCGAGCACGATGCCGCGCAATGTGACGGCCAGTGATTGCTGTCCCGCATTGCCAGATTGGTTGGCAATCACGGGCATCATCACCGCCAGGAAGGCGACGGTCTGGATAGCTTCGTCGAAAGAGAACACCACGAAGGCCCCGAGACTGCTGGTGAACAGATTCACCAGCAACCAAGGGAATCTCCCTTTGAACTTCACGGCAACGTCGCTATAGACCGCCTCCTCACGACCGGCGCCCACCATTCTCTGGGCATCCTCCGTACCCTCGGCACGAATGATGTCGATCACATCGTCGACGGTGACCACACCCAGCAGCCGGTTGCTGGCGTCGACCACGGGCAGCACCACATAGCGGTAACGCTCGAACTCGTGCGCCACCTGCTCGCGATCGAGTTCGGGCGCAATGGCATCAATCTGACGCTCACAGAGTTCGGCAACTTTCTCGTCACTCTTGGCCAGCAGCAGCCGAAGCAAGCCGGTAGTACCCACCAGATGGCCCTTGCGATCAAGAACAAATGCGCTCTGAGCTTGCTCGCGCGTGGGCGTCCGGCGGATCACCTCGGTCGCCTCACCTACCGTCATGTGATCACGGACCGCGAGGTACTGGGTCGTCATCATTCCACCCGCACTCTGGGGTGGGTATGTCATCAGCTCACGGATGCGGTGCGCGTGTCCACTTGCCATCACTGCCAGCAGCCGTTCTCTTTCGCGGCGTGGCATCGCCTGGAGAATGTCCGTTGCGTCGTCCGGAGCCATCTCCTCGAGGAGTTTCCCCGCCAGCTCAAAGTTGTCTCCATCGATCAGGTCTTCAACCATCCCAACTGCTAGTGGCGTGGGCATATAGGCCAGCGCCTCGCTGGCAGCATCGATGTCCATCTCCTCAATGACATCAGTGGCCTCGACTGGTGTCAGACTCTCCAGGGTTGCGGCAGCATCAGGAGCTTCCTGCAAATCGACCGCACCTGCCAGCTCCGGCGCGTCCACCGAAGCTTCGATCAGTTTCGCTACGAGTCGGTCTTCGGCAGTGAGGTTGACTGGGCTCTCGATCCTTGTCGCGGTCCGACCACTAGGCGCCGACGGATCGCCCGTGGCGTCAGTGTTTCCTAGAACGCAGTCATGAATGTCATCGCGCTCGTCGGTCACGGTCGCAGTCTATTCACACTACTCAACCCGGTCCCACTGCCAGATCACGGGATTGGCGTGCTCTACGCCAAGGATGCCGATCGATGCCGGCCGGAGGCCGAACGATCTCCCCCGCGCTGCGGGCAGCTGCAACCACAAAGCAGCGAATGCGCGCAGAACATGTCCGTGCGCAAATATCAGGGAGTTGCCCTCGGCGCGCCGCACGCGACTGATGATTGTCTGGCAGCGCGACGCCAACTGCTCGAGTGACTCTCCCCCCGGACACCCATCGTTCCAGAGGTCCCATCCGGGGCGCTCTGTCTGAATCTGCGCCGAGGTACGCCCTTCGTATTCGCCGTAATCCCACTCCCGAAGTTCACTGCAGAGCTCAAGGCGATCTGTAAAACCACAGAGTTGGGCGGTGCGCGAGGCGCGCTGCAGCGGACTGCTGAGGACTAACGAGAACCGCTCCCTTGCCAGCACTTGGTGCAAGGCGGACGCGGCGGTCTCGCCCTCCGGCAGCAGCGGCAGGTCTGTTCTAGATGTGTGCTGTCCGCTGCGGCTCCACTCGGTATCGGCGTGGCGGACTACCCACACTGTCGGTGCTTTCAGCGCCACGATCCCAGCCTACTCTGACTTTGTGCAGTCTCGAGCTGCCTCTGCCATACTTGACCCGTGGAACCATCACTCCTCATCGAACGCGAGCGTCTGATCACGACTCTTACGCTGAACGCGCCCGCGCGTCGCAACGCCCTCTCATCGGCGATGTTCGATGAACTCGAGGGCGCCCTAGACAGCTTGGACAGACAGCCCGCTGTCGTAGTTCACTTGCGCGCGCTTGGCTCGGCATTCTGTTCGGGGTTCGATCTGAGTGAGTGTGCAACGAATCATGCCGCACTCTCCAAGATGATTGAGAGGCTGGCGCTGTGTCTCTGCCGCATTCGCTCCAGTAGTGCTGTTTGGGTCGCAGAAGTACAGGGCGCCGCACTGGCTGGCGGGTGTGCGCTGGTGAGCGCTTGCGACATCGTGCTCGCCAGTCGAGAGGCCACCTTCGGCTATCCCGTCCACCGCATCGGTGTCTCTCCTGCGGTGAGTCTGCCGACTCTCACCCAGTCTGCCGGCTGGGGAGGTGCTCGATTGCTAACCCTATTGGGAGCAACTGTCTCAGCCGCACGCGCTGCCGAGGTTGGGCTGGTACATCACCTATCGGATGACGCCGCTGCTCTCGTTCTAGTCGCTAAATCCCATGTGCAGTCGATCTCTGGTCACGCGCCCAGGGCGCTGGCCCACACCAAACAGTGGCTCAACGCTGCCGACGGTTCAACAGATCCGCACTCCATCATCCAAGCCACGCTTGTGAGTACCCAAACCTGCGAGTCAGCAGAGTGCGTTGTACTGCTGCGGTGCCCCGAGCGCGGTAGACACCCGAGTTAGACCCAAAAAAAGAACGATCCCCGGGTTAGCGGGGATCGTCAGAGTGCGTATCAGTAACTGATGCTTAGCAGGCGCGACGACGACGACCAGCAAAACCAGCGAGTCCCAAGAGCGCAAGGGCGCCCGGGGCTGGCACTGCGTTCACGCCGTGAAGCGTGACGGTGACATCGTTGAAGCTGCTCACAGGGCCGGTGCTCCAACCATTGCCGAACACCAGATTGAAGGCCGCGGCGCTCGACGCGTGATTGCGAGTCTCGCCGTAGGCGCCGTCGGCAGCTGAGCCTGGGCCATCGAAGCCCCAGTAACCCATGAATGATGTGCCGAACAGAGTGTCGTATCCGCCGTACTGAGCGCCATTGATGACGAGGGCAGCGTCTGACGCCCATGCGCCACCACCACCACTAACATAACCGAAGGAAATCGTGAAGCCAGTCATGGCGCCAGAGACATCGCCGCTTGAAGCGGACATGCTTGCACCACCTGCCAGGCTCGCCGATCCCATGCTGACAACAACATCAGCCGACGCAGCTCCGGCAACCACTAGTGCTGCCGACGCCGCCAAAATCAATCCACGCATTTGAAACTCCTTACTAGATTTTTCTGTCTTCGCGAAGACATCTGGTCCGCATCCACCAGTAGAAACTGCGGCTCCCACACAAGGCCAAGATTGGCTTGTAGAAGAGGGCGTACAATCGCCAGCAACGGCTGACGCCCTTTCCAACAGGTCAAAGATAGCCCGATATTCGGGGGTGGCAATGCGAAACTCTTAAAGTCGGCAGATTGAGACGAGCGTTTCTGTTTCCGGTGGAATAACCCTTCCCTAGGCCGATGCAGGCTTGTGAACCTGTCAACAATCGCGGCTCGCCCCGGTAACCATGGCTGTCCTATAATCAGCCCTGCCATGCTTGCAACGCTTGCGGTACAGGACGGCATAGCCACCATCACACTAATGCGGTCGCAGCGGCGCAACGCCCTCACCCTAGAACTACTGACTGCGCTTCTGGCCAGGATTCACGAGGCCGAGAGAACTCAGGCCGTGCGCGCCCTCGTCCTCGCTGGCGATGGCCCGGTGTTCTGTGCCGGGATGGATCTTCGCGAGGTACTTGGTGATGCCAGCGCAACCCACACAGCGCTCGAGCTTTTCGCCCGCACAACACTGGCCCTGCGACGCCTGCCCTTCCCAACAATCGCCAAGGTGCGAGGTGCAGCAATCGGCGGTGGCTGCGGATTGATGACCGTGTGCGACTTTGCCATCACCCACCCCGAGTCGAAAGTTGGTTACCCAGAGGTTGATCTCGGGGTGAGCCCAGCCGTGGTGGCGCCGTGGCTAATCAAGCGAATAGGGGCGGGCCCGGCGCGCGCCATGCTTCTGCGTGGTGGAACCATGTCCGGTGCCGAATCATTCACGCGCGGTCTGGCGACCCACCTCGTTGATTTACCCTCGCTCGACAATGCGGTGAACGATCTCGCCAAGAGCATGATCGCCTCTGGTCCTAACGCGATCGCCGCAACCAAGGCATGGCTCAACCGCCTAGACGGATCGCTGGACGAAGAAACCGTGCTCGAGGGTGCTCGGTTGAGTGCCAAGGTGATGGCAGGTGAGGAGGCGCAAACGCGCCTGCGCGCCGCGATGAAGCCTGACAAGCAGCTATGAATGGAACAACCGCGCTCGGCGTTGACTGGTTCGATTCCGTGTGTGTGCTGTCTCTCATCCCCAATCCCCTGAAGCCGCGGGGCGGGGTTGTTGTGCTGGACTCATGGCTCATTGCTGAAACAGCTGGGGCACTCGAATCGATCGCCGCACAATCGCCCAAGGGGCTGGTGCTTAGGAGCGCGAGTGAACGAGTATTCATCGCTGGCGCCGATCTCGGCGAAATCGATGGGCTCGGTGACGGCGCTCTGCAGCGCTACTTGGACTTCGGTGCCCAGGCATTCGCGCGGATTTACCAGCTTCCCTGTGCAACCGTCGCCATCATCCATAAGGCCGCTCTGGGCGGCGGGCTCGAACTCGCGATGCACTGCGATGGCATCGTCGGCGTGCTTCCGGCTGCGACCGAGAAGCCGTGGCGCATCGGATTGCCTGAGTGCGGTCTGGGAATCTGCCCAGGCTGGGGCGGCACCAACATGCTGGCCGCCCGCATTGATCCTGCCACCGCGATCAAAGCGACCGCATCGGGCGAGACTTGGCTGGCTCACGATGCCCCAAGTGGATTGTTCGATACCGTCATCCGTGCGGATCTCTCCAATGGTGATGAAGTTTCGAGTTCTCCACGAGGCGCCTATGAAGCGGCACTCGACTGGCTCCGCGCTCATCCACGCCACGAGCCGCGCACCCATCCGAGAACTATTGATGCGCACAACCAGGCCGCGGTTCAGATTGCTCTGGAGAGTGTGGAGGCAGAACTTCCCAGTACAGCAGCCGCGTCTGCGGTAGTAGCTGCCGTGCGCGCCGGTGTCGCAAATGGCTGGAATGCCGCACTTCGCGTTGAGACCTCTAGGCTGATTGAGCTGAGGCACACGACCGCCGCGCGGGGCAAACTTGAGGCGTTTCTCAAACCTCAGGTTCCCAAGCCCTCCGGCGCTTGATCCGCGGCACGATTTCCATTTGAATAGACAATCTGGAACCAGACACCCCCATGAGCAACAACCTAGCCAACCTGAAAAACCTCTCCGAGAAGGACCGCAAGCAGATTGAACAGGCTCAGGAGATGCTCGGTCCTGATCCCGCGACCATGGGTGCGGTGAAGAACTACTTCTGGGGCGGACTCAGGGAGGACCTGCTCTTTCCATTCCCCGCAATCTCTGCCGATGAAACCGCTCGCTGCGATCAGTTGATTGCCGGCTTGGACAACTATCTGCGCCATGAGCATCCCACGCATCAGATCGATGTCGAGCAGTTCATCCCCGAGTGGGTCATTGCGCGGCTCTTCGAACTCGGCGTGCTCGGCATGACCATTGGCCGTGAGTTCGGCGGCGGTGGCTTTGGAATCACCAGTTACAACCGCGCTCTAGAGCGCCTCGGTCGTACCTGTGGCTCAACGGCGGTGTTGGTAAGCGCCCACCAGTCCATTGGCTGCAAAGCTCTCATGCTCTTCGGCAACGACCAACAGAAACGCGCCTATCTGCCTCGCATGGCGCGCGACACCATTAGCGCGTTCTGTCTGAGCGAACCAAATGTTGGTTGCGATGCTGGCGGGCAGGAGACACGATGCGAGCTCTCGCCCTGCGGCGAGTACTACATCATCAACGGCGAGAAGAAGTGGGCGACCAGCGCCGCCATGAGCGGTTTGTTCACCGTGATGGCCAAGCAGACGCTCACCGATCCTAAGACTGGCAAGCAGAAGGATGGCGTGTCGGCGCTCATGTGTACACCCGACATGGAGGGCATCGAGATTTTCAGTCGCAATCGGGCCAAGTGCGGCATCCGCGGCACTTGGCAGGCGCGCGTTCGCCTCACCAATGTGAGAGTTCCCAAGGCGAACCTGCTGCACAAGGAGGGGCGCGGTTTGGTTGTGGCGCTCAGCTGCCTCAACTTCGGCCGCTGCACGCTCTCGGCGGGAATGGTTGGCGGTGCCACCTACGCCTACGAACAGGCCTGCAAGTGGGCCCGTACCCGGGTGCAGTTCGATCGTCCTATTGGCGAGTTCGACCTGGTGCGCGCCAAACTCGCCCGCATGGCTGGGTGTGTCTATGCCATGGATGCCATGCTCTATATGACTACGGGGTTCCTCGATCGCGGTGATGAGGACATCATGCTGGAAACAGCCGTGTGCAAGGTGTTCTGCAGCGAGATGGGATTCCGCACCGTTGACGATGCCATGCAGATTCTCGGTGGCGAGAGTTACATGACCGAGAATCAGGTGGAGCGCATCTGGCGCGACTCGCGCATCAACACCATCGTGGAGGGCGCCAACGAGGTGATGCACTCCTTCGTGTTCGCCTATGGCAGCAAGCAGTTGGGCGAGTGGATGTTGGCTCTCAAGGCCAATCCGACTCGCAACCTGAAGAACTCACTGCAGGTCGCCTCCGAACTATTCCTCGGCTTCCGCCGAGGCGCGCCCTCGGCCCCCAAGACCCATCCGCGGCTGGCTGATCTATCCCGTCAACTCACGGAGCACATCCGCGAACACTCGCATCAGGTGAAGATGATGTTCAAGCAGTGGGAAGAGGTTTTGGTGACTGAACAGACAATCCAGGAACGCCTATCCCTGTGCGCCGTCTGGATTCACGCCATTGCCTGCACACTCAGCAAGTGCGATCGCAACCTGCGCAAGGGACTCGATGGTGCGGCGCTCGCTCAGGAACTGGCTATCGTTGAGTATTTCTGCGCCTTTGCCGCCTCTGAGATCGAACGCGAGACTCAGGCGCTTCAGCGGAACAACGACGGAGCCATGAAACTTGCCGCCGATGCCGCTCTCAAGCGTTGCGACGATCTCCCCGACAGCGATTACTCGATCCCCGAGCGCACACCGGTACCGGGACGGCGCGGCAAGGGCCGCAGTGCCGACCAAACTCACATTCCCCAGTTCGGCTCGGGATCAGTGTTTTCGGGCGCAAAAATCGAAGCGACTGACCATTTCTCGGTGGGAGGCTGATTGCCTATCATGCGCGGTTCGGAGGCGGTGCTTCCGCTTAGCAGCTTCATCCCCGACCTAGCCAACAACGGAGAGTTATTCAATGCAGGTTCTTGAGAGCATGACCAGAATCGGACACGAGCGTGTTGTGTTTCACTTTGATCAGGCGACTGGCTTGCGCGCCATCATCGCTGTGCACTCCACCACTCTGGGCAACGCTCTGGGCGGAACTCGCCGCTGGTACTACCAGAATGAAGATGAGGCCGTGTTTGATGTGTTGCGTCTCTCAGAAGGCATGACATACAAGGCTGCCGCAGCTGGTCTTCCTCTGGGTGGCGGCAAGAGCGTGATCCTGCTTCCCAAACCTGGCCACCAGCCAACCGAAGCTGAAGGCCGCGCCATGGGTCGCTTCGTGAACACGCTGAATGGCACCTATATCGCGGCTGAAGATGTTGGTGTCAGCCCTCAGTTCTGTGATTGGATGGCATCGCAGACTCCGCACATCATGGGTGGCGAAACCGTCAGCCACGGTGGAGACCCAAGCCCGTGGACCGCCCTCGGTTGCTTCAACTCGATGAAGGCCTGCTTGAAGCATGCGGGTATGCCGATTGACTTTCGCAGCCTCACTGTAGGTGTTCAGGGCGTTGGTGCTACTGGATACAAGCTCGCCAAACTTCTGCGTGCCGCCGGTGCGGCCGTGCTGGTTACGGATGTCCATGTACCCACGATCAAGCGCGCCGTAGAGGAGCTCGGATGCGTGGGACTTGGCAATGATCGCAATCTCTTCACGGAGAAGCTCGACATTCTGGCGCCTTGCGCCATGGGTGGCGTGCTCGATGCCCGCACCATTGCCTCGCTGCACTGCCGCATCGTTTGCGGGACTGCCAACAACCAGTTGCTGAACCCGACTACCGACGGACCGGCGCTGAAGTCCCGCGGCATCCTGCATTCGCCCGACTTCATCGCCAACGCTGGCGGCCTGATCCGTCTCGGCGGACTTTATGTCGGACTCAGCGAGCAACAGGTCGATGCCAAGGTGGCCGAAATCGAGCAGACCACACTTGATGTGCTGAGGCAAAGTGAGAACTTCTCGTCGGCATCCGAAGCAGCCGTGGCCTACGCCAAGGCCTGCATCGACCGATCACGCAGCAGCAACACCTGCGCGACTGGTGCCTGCGGGTGACGGCAGCGGCTGAAGTACGCTCATCGGCGTGAACAGACAGGTCAACTGGAGTTTGCCCTACCCGTCGCAGCGGCAACCCGTGCTGGGCCGGATGGTCGTGGCTGCCAGCCAGCCGCTCGCAGCGCAGGCTGGACTTACGATGCTGCAGCGCGGTGGGAGCGCGGCCGATGCCGCTATCGCCACCGCCGCTGCTCTGACAGTTCTCGAGCCCACTACTAACGGGCTTGGCGGAGATGCCTTCGCTCTAGTGTGGGACGGAACAAGTGTGCGGGGCCTCAATGGATCCGGACGTTCGCCGCGGGCATTTCGCCGAGAGATGGTGCAGGAAGCGAAGTTCCCAACCCGCGGTTGGCTTCCCGTCACCGTGCCGGGCCAGATACGCGCTTGGAGAGACCTGCATCTGCGCTATGGGAAGCTGCCCTTCAAGGAACTGTTCTTACCCGCCATTGATCTCGCCCGACAGGGATTCCTGCTCGCGCCTCTTACGGCTGGACTATGGAAAAATGCAGCCAGCACATTCAGTGCTGACCCCTACTGGCGCAACTGTTTCCTGCCAAGCGGTCAGGCGCCTAGCGCGGGCGAGTTGATTCAGCTCCCAGATCATGCTCGCACACTTGAGGTTATTGCCGACACGGGCGGCGAGGCTTTCTATTCGGGTGAACTGGCGCGCGCCATCGTGGCGCACTCCACTGCTACCGGGGGAGTTCTATCCCTCGATGATCTCGCGACGCACACTTCAGATTGGGTGGAGCCTCTCTCAATCGAATACCACGGACACAAGCTGCATGAGATTCCGCCCAATGGCCAGGGAATCGCTGCGCTCATCGCACTAGGAGTACTGCGGCACTTTGATATTGCCTCAATGGATGCCGACTGTCCTGACGCAACTCATCTCGCCATTGAGGCAATGAAGCTGGGGTTTGCCGACGCGCACACCCATGTCGCTGATCGGGCGGCCATGAATCTTGAGCCCGCCGCGCTGCTCGACCCCAATCGACTGGAGCAACTGGCGCACAAGATCGATAGCACTCACGCCCAGGACTTTGGCGCGGGTATTCCCAAGCCGGGCGGTACCGTTTACTTCTGTACAGCCGATGCGCAAGGAATGATGGTGTCATTCATTCAGTCCAACTACACAGGATGGGGCTCGGGCATCGTGGTACCGACTACGGGAATCGCCCTGCAGAACCGCGGCGCATGTTTCACGCTCGCGGCTGGTCATCCCAACGAGGCCGCTCCCAGCAAGCGACCCTACCACACGATTATTCCGGCGTTTCTGACACGGACAGCCCCGCAGGAGACACCGCAGCCACACACCGACCCCGCCGCAGCCGGCAGTGGGAAAGACGAAGCGCTGATGGCATTCGGCGTGATGGGTGGATTCATGCAGCCGCAGGGACATTTGCAGGTGACGAGCCGGATCGTGGATCACCAGCAGAGTCCGCAGGCCGCTCTGGACGCACCGCGCTGGCAGTGGATGCGCTCGCTCGATATAGGGGTAGAGCCATGGTGGAACTCCGCTGACGAAAGGGATCCGTCCCGCTCGCTCGTTGATGCGCTCTGCGCCCGCGGCCACGCCGCGAAGTTGGCGAAGGAGAAATCGGTGAGTTTCGGTAGAGGACAGGCGATCATGTGTCTGGCCACCGGTTACGCCGCCGCCAGCGACTTGCGCGCTGATGGACAAGCGGTCGCCCTGTAGAATGTTTGGCTCGGCTATTGGCCCCCTAATCATGCCTATTACCACCGCATTCAAGACTGAAATCGAACGCATTTCGATTCTCGACGAGCACGGCAACTTTGACGAGAGCCTTGGCAAGGACCTCATCCCTAATGCGGATCTGGTGCGCCTTTACGAGGCCATGTCAGCGTGCAGGTTTTTGGATGAGGTCGCGTTCAAGCTGCAACGATCCGGGCGCATGGGCACCTACCCCCAGAACATGGGGCAGGAGGCACCGAGCCTTGGCGCCGCATATGTACTCACCAAGAACGATTGGTTGGTCACCTGCTACCGCGAGAACTGCGGTCTCTTCTGGCGCGGCGTTCCCATGGAGTCGATCCTCATGCACTGGATGGGTGACGAACGCGGCAATGCCATCCCCCGCGAGTTGCACTGCACTCCGATTGCCATTCCCATCGGCACCCAAATGCTGCATGCCACCGGACTCGCCTGGGCATCCAAGTATCGCTCCGAGCCTCACATTGCCTGCACATTCTTCGGCGATGGAGCGACAAGCGAGGGCGACTTCCATGAGGCATGCAACTTCGCAGCCAACCTGGAGATACCAGTCATCTTCTTCTGCCAGAACAACTTCTGGGCGATCTCGGTCCCGGGAAAGATTCAGTGCAGCGCGCCTACTCTGGCTCAGCGCGGCATCGCCTATGGCATGCCGTGCATCCAGATTGATGGCAACGACATTTTTGCTGTTGTATACGCCGTGAAAAAGGCGGCGGCATACACCCGTGCCACCAGCAAGCCGTACTTCATCGAAGCGGTGACATACAGACTTGCCGATCACACCACTGCCGATGATGCTCGTCGTTACCGCGATCAGGCCGAGGTGGACATCTGGAAGCAGCGCGATCCTCTCATCCGCACCCGCGACCTGATGAAGAAACGCAAGCTCTGGAACGATTCTAAGGAATCGGACTTGCAGGAGAGGCTCGGTAAGGAGATCGCCGCGGCTGTGGCCCGCGCTGAGGGAATCGCGGCTCCTGACCGCACAGACTTCTTCAACTATATGTACAGCGAACTTCCCTCTGACTTGATACGCCAGCGTGAGACCATGCACACCCACTCGCTCGGTCAAGACCCATCCCAGTTGCCCGCAGGGGCGGCAATGCCGACTGCAACTGCCCATTGATAGAGAGACGCGGCCTCCAACAGGAACACCTATGGCGAATCTGAACCTGGTCCAAGCAATCAACCTCGCGCTCAGTCAGGAGATGGAGCGCGATGATCGCGTCATCATCCTGGGCGAGGATGTCGGCGCCAACGGCGGCGTGTTCCGGGTGACCGAGGGACTACACGCGCGCTTCGGAGGTACCCGCGTGGTGGACACCCCGCTCTGTGAGAGCGGAATCATCGGCACTTCGATCGGTCTCGCCATGGCTGGGCTGCGGCCAGTTCCCGAAATCCAGTTCGAGGGTTTCTTGGGACCCGCCTATGACCAACTCTGCAGCCACGCAGCACGCATGCGAACTCGCACCCGCGGCGCCTTCACCGTTCCTCTGACCGTGCGCGTACCGGTAGGCGGCGGCATCCACGCTCCCGAACTGCACAGTGACAGCCCTGAGGCGATCTACGTACATCAGCCGGGGCTGAAAGTGGTGATGCCAAGTTCACCATACGACGCCAAGGGATTGCTCATCTCGGCTCTGCGCGACTCTGACCCTGTGGTGTTCTTTGAACCTAAGCGGGTTTACCGAGCTTTCCGAGAAGAAGTGCCGGAGGACGAGTACACCATTCCCCTCGGCAAGGCGCGCGTGGTTTGCGAGGGTAACGATCTAACAATTGTTTCTTGGGGAGCCAGCGTGATTCAGTGCATGCAGGCCATCGAGAAGTCGGGGAAGTCGATCGAGCTGATTGACCTGCGCACGCTTTACCCCATGGACATTGATGCCGTAGAAGCAAGCGTTTCCAAGACCGCTCGCTGCGTGGTGGTGCATGAGGCGCCGCTCACCGGCGGTCTTGGTGCTGAAATCGCGGCGCGCATCATGGAGCGATGTTTCTTGCAGCTGGAGGCCCCTGTGCAACGGGTAGCGGGCTTCGACACCATCATGCCCTACTACAAACTCGAACTGGACTACATGCCAGACTCAGCGCGCATTGGTCAAGCAATTCAGGACGCGCTCGCCTACTAGGGAAGCGCGACCCGGTTCACCATTACAAGGACGAGGTCGCCGCCATCGACAACACCGTCCATGCTGAGGTCGGCTGCACATGAGGAACACGGGCCCCACGCACTCAGCACCATCACCAGATCTTCGCCGTCAACACGACCGGTGCCAAGCATGCCAGCGTAAGAAGGGTTGATGTCATCAATCGGGGTGCTGCTGCTCGAGATCGGGTTCATCAGCGTGTCCGCCAGCATGGGAGGTGACACGATCGAGTCGGGCCACTGGGAATACTGGGCGCGCACCAGAACCGCTGTACCGGTGGTAAATGCCGCGGCGAAACTTGTGCCATCCCAGATGGCGTAATCGGCACCGGGCTTGGCACCGATGATCGCTGTCGATGGGTAGAACGGCCCAGAAGATTCAGTGATTCACCGCGCCCTTGTGACTGCGTGCGGCGATGCTTCGTCGAACGCAGACTCACGCATTGCCGACATGCTTGATTGGATTAGTTTCACGAATCCCTGCGCCAGCGGGTCACTTGAGACTTCCGCTGCGAGCGCGATTGATTCTTCTTGGCCAAGGTCTCCAAAAACCCAAGCAACAAGTTTGGTTCGTCGCGATTCTGGAATGGAAGTCTGTCTGGACATTGCGCTT
>SIAA01000033.1 GCA_009692045.1 Phycisphaerales bacterium
TCAGCGGCATCAAGAGCGGCGCGAAGGGCGGCATCGCCGATGGCGTGCACTGATGGGCTGAATCCAGCTGACAGAACGGACTGCATCCACTGCGCGAGGGTTCCATCCAGTGCGTGTTCCAAGAACAGCCCACAGTTGCAAGCATCATCGGAATAACTCTCGAGCATCCGAGCAGTGCGCGATCCCAATGTGCCATCGACGAAACTTTTGTAGCCAACAACACTAAGCGGATCCGGGATTATTCCGGGACCTGTCATGGCGCGAAGCCGCTGGCCCGTAGAGAAGTCGAGAGGTAGCGCTCGGTCTAGGAGCGTGAGCGCGATGCGGACTCGGCTGCATCGAGCGGCGTCAGCGATTATCTCCTCGGCATCGGCGCCGTATTCCATGGAGCCAACCGAAGCAACACCGAGGTCGAGCAGGTGCCGCTCAGCGGCCACGAGTGCTTGTTGTTTCTGCAGGCGAGTTGGGGCGGGGATGAGCGGGTTTATGAGATGCCACGCCGCGCCCTCATAGGCAATCCCGGTGGCGCGGCCCTGTTGATCGCGCGCGAATCGGCCACCAGGAGGATCGACCGCGTTGTCGATGCGGTCGAGCACAGTTTGATTCACCAGCGCGGCGTGGCGATCCATTCTCCAGCAAATGCAAGGTCGATCACCGGCCCGACGCAGCCAGTCTGAAGTTGGGATGGCACCTCCCCATGTTGATTCATCCCAGCCGTGAGCCTCAAGCCATGTTCCTTGGGGAAGCTCAGCAGCGCGATCCATGATGGCCCGTTCAAACTCGGAGCGTGAGGTGACTCGCGACAAGTCGAGGCGTGTGAGCGAGTCTCCTCCCATGAGCATGTGCAGGTGCGCGTCGATGAACGCCGGAACCGCGAAGAGACCGCGGGCGTCGATGTGGAGATAGTCGTCGGAAGGGCGCGCCGATGCGGAGGCGCTGGGACGATCCCCAATCGTGTCGACGCTCGTGATGAGTTGATCTGCCGCGCGCAGGCACTGGGCCTGCGGCTGTTTGGGGTTCCCCGTCCAAACACCCTCGCAATGAACACAGATGGGCTGCCGCATCGGGCCGTATGCTAGAGACCATGAGGTGCTGCCAACTTTCAGTGGTTGTGATTGCGGCTTTAGTAGCGGTAGCGGGTTGCGACAAGGGCGAGCCCAAGCCACCCGCACCTGCGGTTGTTCGGCAACCACCGGCTGTCAGACTGGATGCGTCCCAGAGTGCAGCAGTCGTGGCGGCAGCGCACGATGCGGCTGGTTCTCCAGCGAGCGGCGGAGGTAGTGCTGGAGCGAGCAATGGTGCCACAGCTCAGGTTGCCGAAATGCTCTCGACGGCAGAGTCGAATCAGAGCATGATTGAGGTGGGCGGACTTGAGTTTCCCAAACCACCGACTTGGACTTGGCAACAACCTTCGATGGCATTCCGAACCTTGCAGTATGCCGTTCCTGCCATGGCTGGTTCATCGAGCGGAGCAGCCGAGTTGATCATCAGCCTCTTCAAGGCTGGAGATGGCGGACCGATTCAGGCCAACATCGACCGCTGGGCCGGTCAGTTCACCGATAGTGAGGGAAAGCCACTCAAGGCAGTGGTGGAGAGCAGCGAAAGCAATGGCCTGCGGCTTCATCAAGTCGAACTGGCGGGAGCCTATAGAGGTGTCGGCGCAGCAGCGTCGCGAAACTCAACGCGGCAGTTGGGACTGATCGTCGAAACTCCTTCCCACCGAGTATTCGTGCGCATGCTGGGACCGGACGAGACTGTGTCGGCTCATAGAGGCGAGTTTGCGGCGCTAGTCGCGGGCACCAGAATCCGCAGCCAGCGGTGACTCACGGCCTCACGCGCCGTAGCGCCTATTGACCTCGTTCCAGTTCACCACATCCCACCAAGCGGTTAGATAATCGGCGCGGCGATTCTGATACTTGAGGTAGTAGGCGTGCTCCCAGACATCAACACCGAGTAACGGCGTGCCCAGTACGTCAACGAGTCCCTTCATCAGTGGGTTGTCCTGATTGGGCGTGGATGTGATGGCCAAGCCACCGTCAGTCTTGCGGATCAGCCAAGACCAACCGCTTCCAAATCGCTTCACGCCTGCATCCGCCAGTTGAGCCTTGAACTGGTCGTGCGCTCCGAATGCCGCGGAAATCGCCGCTGCCAGTGGCGCGCTCGGAGCTCCACCCGAGCCCTTGGGGCACATCACCTGCCAGAAGAGTGAATGATTGAAGTGGCCTCCGCCGTTGTTGCGAACCGCACCCTTTATGGCATCGGGCATGCTGGCGGTGCCGACGCAAATCTCCTCAATGGACCAGCTGGCGTAGGCCGACTGCCCATCAAGCGCCTTGTTGAGATTGTCCACATAAGCCTTGTGATGCTTAGTGCGGTGGATATTCATGGTGAGGGCATCCACAGATGGTTCGAGAGCGGCTTCGGGATAGGGAAGTTCGGGAAGTGTGAATGGCATGATGGCTGGGAGGATACCCGCATGGAGATGGGAGTTGCTGCCTGACTGCGATACGCTCAGCAGTATGCGGCATCTTGGCCGAATGATCGATGCCAATCTCAACCGCGCCCGCGAGGCGGCGCGCGTTCTTGAGGATGTAGCGAGATTCGCGCTCAACGATCGCGCCGTCAGCGAAGAGGCCAAGTCGATCCGGCATGCCTTGCGCACGGTGGCTGCGCGGTTGGATCAGGTGCTGCTCGCGGGTTGGCGCGAGAGTCTGCGCGATGTAGATGGTGATGTGGGGACATCCATCAAGGCGAACGATGAGGGAGTGCGGGAGGGTATGCACGCGATCGTCCTAGCGAATGCCGCGCGACTCACCGAGGCGCTGCGGGTGATCGAAGAGTCGGCGAAGGCACTGGGGAGCGAGTGCTGGCGCGATGCCGAGGCGCTGCGGTACCGCGCCTACGCGTTGGAGCAGTGCCTGATCGCGCGGCTTCATGCTCACTCGGGCGCGCAGTGGAGTGTGTGCGTGATACTCACCCGTCAGGCGTGCGCCCTGCCTTGGACCGAGGTCCTTGACCAGGCATTGGCAGCGGGAGCAGACTGCATTCAGATCCGGGAGAAGTTGGCACCGACGGGTGATTTCCTCGAACACGCCAGCAGAGTCGTGCAGCGCGTTCGTGCGGGAGCAGGCGGCGGCGCAAGCGGCACCCCATGCCCCAGTGTCATTATCAATGATCGCATTGACATTGCCATCGCCAGTGGAGCGGATGGCGTTCATCTTGGACAGGATGACATGCCAGTGAAGTCGGCGCGCCGCAGTTTCGGGCGCAGTTTGCTGGTGGGATGTAGTACCCATGACTGCACCGAGGCGCGCGCCGCGGTGGACGCTGGTGCCGACTACTGCGGAGTTGGAACGATGTTCGCCAGCCGCACCAAGGTTCGTCCCCTGTCCGGCGTGCAGTATTTGCGCGACTATCTGCAGGAGTTTGCCAGCACGCCCCATCTGGCCATAGGCGGCATCGAGTGTGAAAACATCGATGAACTCCGAGCGGCGGGTTGCCGCGGAGTTGCCGTGAGTTCGGCGGTTTGCGGGAGTAGCTCGCCGGGAGAGGTCGTGGCATCTCTGCTGCGTAGGGTTGCAGCAGGGAGCTCCATGCCGACAGTCGGGAGTGCCTGATGAGCGCCGCCATATGCAACGCAACACTGGAACTCTTGGGGACGGGGACGAGCTCGGGAATCCCCGCGATTGGCTGCGCCTGCCCGGCCTGTACTTCAAACGATCCGCGTGACACTCGGACTCGCACCAGCGGGGCACTTCAGTTCACCGATGCCTCGGGTGTGGCGCGTGTGCTTCTGCTCGATGTGTCCCCCGATCACCGCGCCCAGGCACTGCGTGCCCAGTTGAAGCGCTGCGATGGGATCCTGCTCACCCATAGTCATGTGGATCATGTGTTCGGGCTCGATGAAGTGCGCCGCTACAACGTGCTCATGAAGGGTGCGCCCATCGAGGTGTTTGCGGATTCGGCTACCCATGAGGATCTGCGGCGGATGTTTCGCCACATCTTCGAAAGTCATCTCAATCCCAATGATTCATTCGTGGCGAGTCTGATGCCGCGCGAACTGAAGGGCTCCGTGCCCTTCGACCTGCACGGAGTCAGAGTGACTCCATTTGAGGTCCCGCACGGGAACTCAACCGTCATGGCATTTCGCTTCGATGCGCCGGAGTCATCGAGCGGGGAATTCCGCTCGGGCGGTCTCTTTCCGCTGGCCTACTGCACCGACATCTCCGCAGTCCCTGATCACGCCTGGCCGCATCTGGCCGGGGTGCAGACGCTGGTGCTCGACATGTTGCGGGAGAGATTCCATCCCACCCACCTCAGCCTCTCGCAGGCGCTGGAAGTTGCCCAGAGGGTCGGGGCTAGGCGCACAGTCTTTGTGCACATGGCTCACGATGTGCTGCACGCCGCATGGGAGGGGCGACTTCCTGCCGGGGTCGAGTTAGGGTACGACGGTTTGGTCATCCGCTGATAGTGAGCCCGACAGCCGTAGAGCTCCCTGATAGACTGCCCCGCCCTCATGGCACAAATCCGCGAGATCAAGAAGCGAATGGTGGCGGTGCGAACGATCCAGCGCATCACCAAGACGATGCAGATGATCGCGACGGCGAAGTTCACCGGTGCGCAGGCACGAGCTCGCGGTACGCGCCCCTACACCCAGAAGATTCGTCAGTTGTGCGCCGAGGTCGCCGCGGCGGCGGGTGATGTGGAGCATCCACTACTGGCGGCGCGAACCAATGCCGGGAAACGGGAACTGCTGTTGGTGATCAGCGCCGATCGCGGCCTGTGCGGCGCCTACAACTCGAGTGTGCTCCGCACCTCTTTGAGCCACATTCGCAGTCAGATCAAGCAGAGCCGCGAGGTGGTGTTGGAGACTGCCGGTAAGAAGGCGATCGGGTTCTTCAAGTTTCAGAAAGTGGCCATTCTTCAGAAGCACTCTCTCGGTGATAAGCCCACCTTTGCAGGGGTATCAGCCCTGGCAGAGCAATACATAAAGGCGTTCACGGCAGGTGAGTATGACTCGGTGAAGATCGTGTTCATGCGATTCATCACAGTCAGCCGCCAAGCACCCGAGGTAATGCAACTTCTGCCTCTGAGCAATCCGACCACGGCTGGTTCCGCGCCTCATGCCGCAGCGCTCTATGACTTCAGCCCCGATGCCGGGGAACTCCTGCGCGATCTTCTGCCCCGCAGCGTGAAGGTTGCCCTATATCAGGCGTTCATGGATGCCATAGTCAGCGAGAATGTGATGCGCATGGTGGCGATGAAGGCCGCGACCGACAACGCCGGCGGCCTCGGTCGCACGCTGAAGCGCAACTACAACCGGGCTCGACAGGCGCGAATCACTACTGAGCTCACCGAAATTGTGAGTGGTGCTGCTGCCCTGGGATAAGCATCTAGTGCGGCGCCCGCTTCTTGCGTCCGCCCTCGTACTTGACTCCGCATCCATAGGACTTTGTCTTGGATGGTGAGACTTCTGTGCCCGACTTGATTGCTGCCGCGGCGCTCACTACATAGTTCGTCGCCTTCTGAGCGGAGCCAGTCATGTCGCCGCTCTCGTCATTATCCAAGGCACCGGCGTAACGAAGTATGCCGGCAGGATCAATGACATAGAGAGCGGGAGTGGTGCGAGCACCATAGAGGTGTCCAACTTGGCCGTCGCCGTCGATCAGTGCGGGGGCGGTGATCTTGGACTTGGCTAGGTAGCTGGCGCTCTCCTCCGGCTTCTCGCGAGTGGCGTAGGTGCTGTTGATCATCAGGAATACCGCATCAGGGAACTCCGCCTTGACTCCGGAGATCATGCTGGCAACACGGCCGTCGTCCATCACACCGCGGCACACTGGGCAACCGGGGTTGATCCACTCCAGCACCACCAACTTGCCGGCAAAATCGGAGAGCTTGTAGATCTTGTCATCGGCTCCCGTGAGGGTGAAGTCAGGAGCCTTCTCCCCAACTTGGGCCGTGGCTGCGCGATGCTCCGCTGCGGCATCCGGCGAATGCGGTGGGGCGGCCTGGTGCGGCGCTACACCAGCGGGGGTCGGCGGAGCTTCAGGCGCAGATGAGCCCGATTGTGCGGTGGCAGCGGCGGAGAGAACAAGAGCTGTTGAAGTCGTGAGCAGGGCAGAAATCAATCCGTACATGAATGTCTCCTGGTGGTTGGTGTCGATGCCACAACTGGCAGTGAATTAGTTTTGCCCGATACTACCAATCGGGACTGGGAGGTCTACAAAGAATGCAGATTCATCTCGCCCACTTCCCATGAGTACCAATCCCCTCACACTGAGTTGGCCCCCGAGCGCGTTGGACCGATCCGCCGTGAAGGGCAGATTCAGCTGAGCAGAACCTGCGAGCACGGGCATTACGAATGGCTCAGTTCCGATGAACTCGATTCCGGGGCAGACTTCCGGGACGAAAGTTATCTTTCCAGCGGCGGCCTGAGGCTGCGAGATACGCAGGGAAAGGTCGCCATCACGATTCTCGATTCGAGCGCACGACTGGGGAATAGGTACGGGATAACTCTCGAGCAATCCGTAGCCGCCGGGGGACGGCGGATCGAAGGTCGCCGCGAGTTCGATCGACCCAGCCCGACAAACATCCTTGCAAACGAGCCAAGTGAGTGCCACCCGGGCGGTGAGTGCAGGCAGCGGTCCTGCGTTGGATTGCCGACCCGAGGCGCCATCGCCGATATTCGGGGTAGAGGAGCCAGAAGTCGGACCGGAAGTTGGTGGAGGAATCACCTGCTGCAGAAGTACCAGCGACTCCTCGTAGCCATATTGGATTCCATCGTCGGAGTGCAGCACCGAAGGGCGCGGGAAGAGCAGTTCGCCCTTGGTCCACCCATCAGAGAGTGTCACGCTCACAGTCGGCGGCTTGCCGCTCGCTCCCGGATTCTTCCAGTACAGATGCCAGCCCTTGGCGATATTGAAGTTGATGAGCAGCCACATCTTCCCGTCCGCGCCCAACATGAGTTGCTTACCCAGCGATGTCAATACCTTTGTTTGTTCCAGCTGGCCCACATCAGCGGGTGGGGGTGCGGTCTGGCCGTGACTGACGGCAGTCAGCGCCAAGATGGAGAGTAGATAGACTCCAAGAACTCGCATGCAGGAAGTGGTTTCTCTGCAGTGATGATACTGAGACCGAACCAAATGCCGCATCGATCGCGCCCATCCGTCTGCCTTGCCACCCTCAACTCTCTTGGGGCAGTAGTGCTCATGGTGTCGCTTCATGGATGCGCTCGCAGCACCAGCGATCGGGATTTGAGTTATGTCGATCCCTTCCGGGCCGTGGAGGTGATGAACGCGCCGCAGGGGGCCTTCGGCAAATCCATTGACGCGGCGTGGGTGGATCCTCGCCCCGAGCGCGAGTTCTCTCAGGGGCACATCCCGGGTGCCATCAATCTTCCCTTTCCAAGGATGACAGACGAGGGCAATCTAGTGCTGGGTCGATACGGAATCATTGTCATCTATGGTTCGGATTTCCAAGACATTCTCGCAGTGGCCGCGAGCAAGCGTCTGATGGAGATCGGATTTGATTCGGTGTACACCCTGCAAGGTGGACTGAAGGCGTGGCGGGACGCGGGCAACCCCGTTCAGGCAGATACTCCGGCTGTTGCTCCCGCCGATCTACCCGCTGCCAATCCCTGAAGCATGCCGCGCCGACAGCGCCGAGCAAGCACTCAAGCGGTGTTGATGGGCATCACCACATACTGAAAGTCGTTGCCGACTCGGATGAGCGCGGGCTTGCCCGGGGATCGCATCTCGATAGTCATCTCGGTGGACTCGGCGATGCGCAATACATCAGATATGTAGCCGGGGTTGAAACCCAGCTCGATGGGCTCGCCCTTGTAACTGACAAGGGGGACTTCGATCTCAGCTTCACCCATCTCCGCTGACCGACTGGTCAGTTTCAGAGTGGACTCAGAGAAGGAGAAACGAACCCCCTTCGATTCTTCGTTGGTCAGCAGCGCCGCTCGCTTTACTCCCGCTGCCAGTTCGGCGCTCTCGAACACTGCCGCTTTGTCCGGGTCCTTGGGAATCACATCCTGGTAGGGAGGGAACGGGCCCTCGACTACAGAAGTGCTGAGAACCGCACCATCACCTACAGCGAAGATGGCGCGGGTTTTGTCTCGCATCACCTGCACGGTTGCCTCGGGGTCGTCAAGCAAGCGGCTCAAAACTTTCAGCGCCTTGGTGGGCACGATGCAGGAGAAGTCTCCATCGGCAGGCGAGGAGCAATCTCCGCTGGCGAGCGCAAGTCGTTTGCCATCTGTAGCAACCATTTTCAGACGACGGGCTTTGCGCTCCAGGAGTACGCCATTGATGGCATAGCGACTGCTATCGGGACTTGTAGCAAACACGGTGCGGGCAATCATCCGCCTCAGCACCGAGCCCGAGACTTCAAACTCGGTGGCGAGGTTGGCGCCATCTTTCACGCCCGGGAACAACTTGATGTCGTAACCGAACACCTTGAACTTCGAGTGGGCTCCCTTGACAAGCAAGGCGTTCCGTTCGACTTCGAGGGTCAGGGTCGAGTCGTCGCAAGCATGAGCGATCTGGGAAAGTTTGTCGGCGGGTATCAGTGCCTCGCCATCACGGGAGACCTCCACGCTGGCCAGCGTCAGCGAAAGACCCACTTCTGTGTCAGTGGCCTGAATGCTGAGTGCACCATCCTTGGCAACCAGTCGTACGCAAAGCAGTGCCGGAGCGGGCGAGCGAGTCGCCACCACACCGCCCGCCATTGACAGCGCCTCTACCAAAGTGGCACGGTCACATACAATCTTCAAAGTATCGGTCGTGGTAGTCGCAGGCATCGGTGGTACTCCTAGAGGCGCATGGGCGCAATCGGTAGTGTACCTCGGACTGAAATCGGGAATTCAGCTCTGATTGTCTAGACTCGCAGCCATGCTCCTCCGTTTTGTGCGAGTGATGAACGCCCTTTATGCCCCAGTGATACTGGGGATCTACTTGGTGGCGTTCCTAGCCGCATTCACCTCCATGTTTTTCTTTCCGCCCGCCGCCATTCTGCTGGTGATCGTGGGAGTGCTCGGATTGTTTTTCTTCTGGACGCTGGGGGCGCTGATGCGCGGGCTCGAGCGCTGGCTCGATCCCAGCACAGGCGATCCCGACTCAGACGGAGGTGGTTCCGAGAGTGTCGATGATTAGGGCTCCGAGCGCCGGATTCCCCGCGAAGAAAATGACCTCGCCCACGGGCATGACCTCAATGAGGATGGGTGTGCCTGTTGCAACAATGGTGACTCCCTGAGTATCTGACTTGCCTTCAGTGAGGACCGCAAGAACCAGATCACGAAGAGTGGAATGGTCGGAGAGCGTGAACAGGAGCGGATCTCGGGTGTTCAGTTCAACCGTCGCCACGGAGTCGACTTCCCGCCACTTGTCATGAGACGCCATCGCGAAGGAAACAGCCTCAAACACCTGCCGCCAGCGGCCAATCGGGATCACCAGCACCTCGGCGAGATGGAGCCCGTGCGCCAGCCGTTCGATGGCGGTAGCGATCTCCGCACGACTTCGCCGCAACATGTCCCCGGGCATCGTTGCTATCCGTGGATGATCAGATGCAACCACATCAATGACAGCGAGGCGCTCAGTCTCCGCGAGCGCGAGACGCAGGTGCGTGCTCGTGCGTTCGACCTCCTCAACACCGAGGAGGCGAAGCTTGGTCCAAGCATGAGCAAACTCAACGAATTCCACGGTGTCTTTCGCCGCTGCGCGGCAGGTCGATGCAAAGCCTCAGTTGAGGCGGGGGCAATGTATCGCAGGATTCGTATCTCGGGGTAGAGCATTCGCTAGCATCCGTTCCATGCGAACCGTGCTCTTCCTGTGTACGGGCAACACTTGCCGGAGCCCGATGGCCGAAGCCTTGGCAAGGAATCTGGTGGATAGCGGGGTGGTAAAGGTGGAGGGACGGGTGTTTTTTGCCTCAGCGGGAGTATCTGCCTCTGACGGGGAGCCGGTGTCGGGTCAGGCCATCGCCGCCTTGGAGCGACGGGGGATTCATCATGTTGGATCCGCCCGCCGGCTGGAGCCAGTAATGATTGATCGGGCATTTGCCGTGCTAGGAATGACGCAGTCACACGCGGAGATGGCTAGGCGCATGCTGGCTCAGTCTGGCGATGCCTCCAGCGGCACGGTCATCATTGAAACCATTGACAAGGGCGGGGATGTCGAGGATCCAATCGGCATGGGACCGGGCGCATACGATGACGTGCTCAATCGGTTGCTCGAGTTGATTCCTTCGCGACTTTCGGAGATTCTGCGCACATGAAGATTGCCCTAGGCAGCGATCACCGCGGGTCTACTGTTGCGAGTTCGCTTTCGACGCACTTGCATGCCAGCGGGCACGAGATCATGGTGCTGAGCGAGAACTCCGGCGCACCCACGGATTACCCCGACAGTGCTTGGAGGGTCTCCAACGAGATCGCCTCGGGGCGTGCTGATCGGGGGATTCTGATTTGCGGAACGGGGATCGGCATGTGCATCGCCGCCAACAAGGTGCGGGGCATCAGAGCTGCTCTGGCTCAAGATGAACTATCTGCGCAACTCTCGCGTTCTCACAACGATGCAAATGTGCTTTGCCTGAGTGCAGACCTCCTGGGGCAAACCCTTTGCAAGCGAATTGTGGATGTGTGGATGCGCACGGCCTTTGAAGGGGGCCGACATGAAAGAAGGCTGGGCAAGATTGCCCGGATCGAAGCCGGCGAAGATCCCAGTGCACCAGAGAGACCCAGAGGTGCAGGGTGAGTCGTCAGGGCCAGAGCGCCGCAAGGCGCAGATGGAATCCTCCGCTGAGTGCTCACTCCATGGATGTTGCAAGTTCGACGATAGTGCGAACGCCGTAGCCGGTTGGGCCGGCGGGCATGCACTCATTGCCACTATCGAGATTGGCAACGCCAGCGATGTCCACATGGCACCACGGCGTGGTCTCGGGCACGAAGTAGCTGAGGAATGCCGCTCCCTGAATGGGATGGGCACCTCGGGCGGCGGCAGAGTTGAGAATGTCGGCATGCTGGCTGCGCATGTGATCCCTGTGCTCAGGCCACAGAGGAAGTCGCCAGATCTTTTCGCCGGACGCGCACGCGGCGCTCTCGTACTTGGCACGCAGACCGTCATCGTTGCAGAAGTAACCGGCGCAGAACGAGCCCAGTGCCACCACGACTCCGCCCGTGAGTGTGGCGAAGTCAACTACCGCCGTGGGCTTCAGTGTCTTGCAGGCCCAGACCAACGCATCAGCGAGAACTAGGCGGCCTTCAGCATCGGTGTTGGTGACTTCGATGCTGACACCGTTCGAAGCGGTGATGATGTCATCCGGTCGGTAGGAGTCATCTGAGATCATGTTCTCGGCCGCAGCGAGCACGGCATGAACCTCCACCCCGGGCTTCAGAGCCGCGATAGCACGCATGGCTCCGAGGACGCACATCCCACCGGCCTTGTCATACTTCATTCCCTTCATGCCATTGTTGATCTTCAGTGAGTACCCACCGGTGTCGTAGGTGACTGTCTTGCCAACCAACACCAGTCGCTCGCGGCGCGCGGCACGGGAGACGCGACGAGGCTTGTACGAGAGGTGAACCAGGCATGGAGGTTTCGACGAGCCCTGCCCCACGGCGAGCAGAGCTCCCATGCCGAGCACCTTGGCCTGCTTGGCAGTGATCACACGGCAACCCAGCCCGCACTCACGGGCGATGCGCTTGCACTCTGCTGCGACAAATCCGGGATGACAGATGTTGGGTGGCGTCGCACCGATCGTGCGGGCCAGGTTTACCCCTTGGGCGATAGCAAGTCCCCGGGAAAATGCCGCTGAGTCGGCGCGAGTAGCGAGCGAGACTTTCAATGGATTCAGAGCCTTCTGCCGCTTGGTCGCAGTGCCATCATGCCTGTCGAAACGCCAGTTGGAGATAGCCATTCCCTCAGCAAGAGCTTGGACCCATCCGGCGCGGGTCGCCTTGTCGCTCGCGAGTGTGCCAAAGTCAAAGCGAATGGCGCCCGTGGCGCGGCGATCAAGAAATCGGATCAACTTGCCACCGATGGAGCGCATCGCCACGGTATTGAGCTTGGCGGCATCGCCGCATCCAACTATGACAAGAGCGGGTGATTCGTGGCGGCACTCGCCTGCCTCGCCTCGGAATCCTGGGTCGAATGCGGATATCAATGCGGGTTTGGTGCGCGCATTCGCACGGGCGCCCTTGCGGGTCTTTGTTGCTCGTTTGCCCGTGGCAGGAGACGCGGGCGACACGAATCGAACCACCGTGCAGGTGGCGCGCTTCCCTAGGTTGATTGTCTTGAACATGGGTCGTGGAGTTTAGGGGCTATCCTCAGCAAGTGTCCACATATGAAGTAGTTGTGGTTGGCGGCGGTCACGCCGGTGTTGAGGCAGCTTGGGCGGCTTCGAGCGTGCTCGGGAGTGGCGGTCGTGTAGCTCTGATCACCATGGATGCATCGCGTCTGGGGGTCATGAGTTGTAATCCTGCTATCGGTGGTCTTGCCAAGGGACAAATGGTGCGGGAAATCGATGCCCTCGGCGGCGTGATGGGCCTCGCGACCGATGCCACCGGAATCCTCTTCAAAGTGCTGAACTCGTCCAAAGGGCCCGCGGTGCGCGGACCTCGGGCTCAGTGCGATAAGGAGGCTTACGCAGCTGAAGTGCAACGGATTCTCGCGACGCGAGCGGCGCGCATTGATGTCATCTGTGCCACAGTCGAGGACCTCATCGTCGAAAGCCGAGTTCTAAAGGGTGCGCTTCTATCGCATGACGCCTGCGTTGTGCAGGCGTCTCCAAAGCGGATTGACTCGAATGTGGCGGGCGCATGCTTGGCGTTACCCGCTTATCCAAGTGCGGTGGAAGTTGCAGGCGGTGCTCGCAAGCAGTCACTCGGTAATGGAACAGGTAAACCCGTTCGCATCGACTGCCAGACTTTGATTCTCACCACCGGCACATTCATGCGAGCGCTGATGCATACGGGCGAGCAGAGAACTGCCGGGGGTCGGATCGGAGAGGGGAGCGCCCTAGGAATTGCGGGCAGCTTGCGTCGCTTGGGATTCGAGCTGGGTCGACTAAAGACCGGCACTCCACCACGTCTGGCCAGGGCATCGATCGATTGGGACTCACTCCCGCAGCAGCATGGCGACGAATCACCACAGCCTTTTTCGGACATGACTCCTGAGTTGACTCTGCGAGGGAAGTTCCCAAGTTTGCCGCAGATCTCCTGCCGCGAGACGGCAACGAACTCCCATATTCACGGGGTAATCATGGCGAATCTGCACCGCGCCCCCATGTTCAGCGGTCAAGTAGAGGCAGAGTGCGGGCCACGCTACTGTCCCAGCATCGAGGACAAAGTGGTTCGTTTCTCGCAGCGCGATTCCCATCATGTGTTTCTTGAGCCAGAGTCATTACACACTGATGACATTTACTGCAATGGGATTTCCACCAGTCTCCCTGCCGAGGTGCAGGTTGAGATTGTTCACGCCATGCCCGGTTGTGAGCGGGCCGAGATCAAGCGTTTTGGATATGCCGTGGAATACGACATGGTGTGGCCGCACCAGATCGACTCGACTGGGCGCACCAAGCTAGTTGACGGGCTCTATCTGGCGGGCCAGATCAACGGCACCAGCGGTTATGAAGAGGCGGCAGCGCAAGGGCTGGTAGCAGGGCTCAATGCCGCGCGTGAGGTGCTGGGTAAAGATCCTGTTCGTCTAGGAAGGGAGCAGGCCTACATAGGCGTTCTTATGGATGACCTAGTGGTGCGAACTCCGCGCGAGCCCTATCGAATGTTCACCAGCCGTGCCGAGCATAGATTGCTGCTGCGCGCCGACAACGCTGATGAACGGCTGACGACTTTGGGATGGCAGTGGGGATTGGTTGATCCGCGGCGCCATCAGGCGTGGCTCGCTCGCGCGGGCGAGCTCGAAATAGCACGCGCGGCTATTGCGGCTGACCCCCACAAGACGGGGGCGCTTCGGCGGGAGTGCGTACGACACGATGCGAGTCCGCAAGAACTGGTGGCGGCGTTCTCCCAATCCGGCATCGAGGTCAAGCCGACTATCGCCAGCCGTGCCTCTACCGACTATCGCTATGAGCCCTACATCATTAGAGCCAGGGCTGAGGCGAGGCGAGTTGCCGAGAGCGAGCGCATGCCTATTCCGGTCCAGCTGGATCCGGCGGGAATCTGCGGACTTCGAACCGAGGCGGTCGAGGCTCTCCAGAGGTTTCGACCGGCAACTCTGGCGCAAGCGGGCAGACTTGCGGGGGTGCATCCCGCCGATCTCTCGATAATTGCCATCGCGCTGAAGCGGCACCGCGCCGCTAACATTGCCGATGCATCGCCGCCGTAGCTCAACTGGTAGAGCGCCTGATTTGTAATCATGAGGTTGCCGGTTCGATTCCGGTCGGTGGCTTCTAATGGTCGGACTGAGTCTTCGCGCTAGGCTTCGCGTTCTCGTGTTCGCGGCCTCTGTTGCGGGCGCGATCGTTGCCCTATCGGTCGGCATTCCCATGGCGCTGACGGCACTCATCAAGGCGCTCGAGGGCGAGGCGGAGCTCTCCGCACTTCTCTGGGCCGAGCGCATAGACAAGCAAGAGTTCGCTCGGATTGCCGCCGATCCAACACCTACCACCGCCGAGTGCGCCAAGCTTCAGGCCGATGCCGCCCGCGTTCTGGAAGCGGGCGCAGTCTTGTCGGTAGCTCCAGCCAATGCCTACGGGCTTGTCAAGACTCGCAGCGCAGCCACGACTGGTGTCGACATTCTATTTTCTGCCAAGCCCAGAGGCGGGAGAGATTGGGTCGCGCCGGGCACCCCCTACAACCTCATAGGTGATGCGGGCCGTGTGATCCCTCTTGATCGCAATAGTTCCGGCGTATTCGATGATCAGTGGGGTCAGTGGATTTCAGGATTTGTGCCCGTGCGAGCGGAGGATGGGACTGTGCTCGGATTGCTTGGCGTTGACCTGCCGTATCGGGTGGTGGAGGAGCAAGCTTCGGTGCTGTTAGTACGAGCTTCGCTGATCACGCTGGTCGCAGCATTGGTCGCGGGGTTAGTCGCTGACAGAATCGCTGTTCGGTTCCTTGCACCGCTCGCTCGGATGCGGCAGTTCGTGGCAAAAGTCGGCCGAGGGGAGACGCAGGCTCCTCTGCCCGAGACTGGGTCACCTGATTTGGTGGGTGTGGCCCGGGAACTGAACAACATGGCTGAGCACCTGCGCGAACGAGAAGCACTCAAGTCGACCGCGGCGGCATTCTCAGTCGTGGCGCGCACCAGCCAAGCTCGATTTGATGCTGTGTCGGAGGCAGGGAGGGAACTCAATGAGGTGCAGGACGCTGATGTATTGCTGGAGAGAGTGCTGGCGATCGCGCGGCGCATCCTCAACTGCGATGGCGGCATCATCTATCTGCGGCAGGGCGCAGAGTTGGTGATGGCAACGATTCAGGCCGAGTCATTGGAGATGCGGGGCGCCCCCAGCGGGACTCCCCTCATGTGGAGTGGATCGTGGATGAAAGCGATTTCGGGAGGCGTAGTCTGGCATGTCGCCAGCAGCGGCCGGACGCTGCTCGAGGAAGATGCCTACGGAATAGGTTCCGATCGCCCCTACTTCTTCGACAAGACCTTTGATCAGCAGTATCAGTTTCGTACCCGTGCCATCATGGCGATTCCCCTGCGCACGGCTGCAGGCGCCTCGCTCGGAGTGCTGGTCATGTTCAACCCAGTTGTTGCAACTGACGATGGTTTTCGATCATTCAGTGCCGATGATCTCGCGGTGGCTGAGCAGTTCGCTTCACTGGCGGCGGTTGGAATCGAACGAGCGCAACTGATGCGCGGAGTGATCATGCGCATGGTTCGCATGAGCGAGGTGCATGATCCGAGTGAGACCGGAGCGCATGTGCAGCGCGTTGCCAGTTGCGCGGTGGCGATCTATGAGGGATGGGCTGCCAAGCGCGAAATCGGCTCAGCGCAACTCAACCGCACCCGTGATGTTCTGCGACTGGCGGCTATGGTGCATGATGTCGGAAAGGTTGGCATTCCCGATGCCATCCTGAAGAAGCCAGGCAAACTGTCCTCCAGCGAGTTCGCCCGGGTGAAGATGCACACGATCATTGGCGCCAAGCTCTTTGAGTCACGGGCAACTCCCTTCGATGTGGCAGCGGCCGATGTGGCCCTCCATCACCATGAGAGGTGGGACGGTGCTGGATACCCAGGTCCAGTTCAACTGCAGACAATCCCGGGAACCTTGGATGCCATTGAGGGCATTCCACTCCCCACCGCTGGGCTGAAGGGCGAGGAGATTCCCCTCTTTGCCCGCATCGTGTGCTTGGCGGATGTGTTTGATGCACTCTCCTCCCGCCGCCAGTACAAGGAGGCGTGGCCCTTGGAGAAAGTGCTGGAAGAGATTCGCCGTAGCGCAGGCGGCCACTTCGATCCAGAGTTGGTAGCAATACTGCTGTCGAGGATCGAAGTGATCAAGGAACTGGCACGGCGCTTTCAGACTGATAGGCCTGTGACCGAAGAAACCAATGGAGACAGAGCATGAGTTCGCTCAAGGCAATAGTGTGGCTCAGTCTCATGGCATCTACGGCGCTGTGTGCCCCGCCAATCGAACCCGGGGCGCCGGTTGCCGGCATCTTGGCCGAGTATGTCAGGCGCGAGTCCGCCAACTTTTCTTGGAGGGAAGTTGCTGAGGATCCTGCACCGGCGCTGCTCGGACTCTTAGCACCAGGTGCGAGCATCGTGTCGCTTGAGGTGACGAGTCAAGTGTGGCAAGGTGCGCCGTGGCAGCATCGTCTGCTGGTGATTGTGCCCAAGGTTGAGGGCACGGTGCCGATTGCTAACTCAGCACTGCTCTGGATCGCGGGATCGGGTTCGGTCGACAAAGTCATAGCACTGGCTCTTCCCGCGGCTCAATCGCTGGGTATTCCTTGCGCGGTGTTGATGGATGTTCCTAATCAGCCACTCTTGAAGTCGCTCGATCCAGCGGGCAAGGGCTTTCGCGAGGATGCGCTGATCGCAACAACGCTGGTGGAGTTTCAGAAGACAGGTGATCCTGATTGGCCCTTGCTGCTTCCCATGACGCGCAGTGCTGTAGCAGCGATGGATGCGCTAGCCGAGTTCAGCGTGAAGCGGGCAAATGCGAACTGGCCTTTCGGAAAACTTGAGCGGTTCATTGTTGGAGGAGCGAGCAAGAGAGGCTGGACCACCTGGCTCACAGCGACCATTGATCCGCGGGTGGCGGTGATTCTTCCCGCGGTCTATGACAACTTGAACATCCGCGAGCAGTTGGCTCTGCAGCGGCAGCAGTATGCCGGTGGATACAGTCACAAGATTCACGACTATGTGGAGCGCGGCATATTCGAGATGATCGATACACCGAGAGGCAGGCAGGTGCTAGACCTGATCGACCCGTGGACCTACCGCGATGCCATCAGAGCACCAGCGCTGATGCTCTTGGCGACCAATGACGAGTACTGGGCAGCAGGTGGAGTGCTGCGCTACATCGACACCTTGAAGAATCCCGTTTGGCCGTTTTATGTGACGAATGCTGGGCATTCGCTCGGTGGAGGTGTACCGGTGGCATCGGTGGTGGCGGTTGTCGAAGCCGTAATGGGGCTGAGGCCACTTCCGCCCTCGGCGCGCATCGAACTCAAGTCCGGGGAGGTGATTGCCACGATCACCGGGGTGACGTGGAGCCCATCGGGTTCCGAATCAGCCGCTGCATCCGTGGGTTCGTCAGGCGAAGTAGTAGCGGTTCGGGTGTGGAGTGCTCTGAGTGATGACACCGACCTGAGAGATGAGGTCTGGAAGCGCGTCGATGCGGTACGGGATACGGAAGCTGATGCGCGTGGAGGAGTTATCTGGCGCGCACCGGGTAGTTCGGGTGCAGACCCCGCGGTGAAATCAATCGCCTACACCGCGGAGGTTGAGATCAAGGATGCGAGGGGTAACTACTCGGTCTTCAGTCCCATGATCGTCACTGCGCCCTAGTACCCTGCAGTATTGAGGTAGCATCATTCCATCAACACCCGACTCGTGTCGGGCCTACATAGGAGCATTGCCATGGGAAACGCCGACGCATGTGGTTCAGGCACTAAGTCCAAGTGCTGTGTCATGACCTTCATTTACAAGCTCGCCATTGCAGGACTGCTGACGTGCATGGCCACCAGTCTGTGGGAAATCGAGAAGCACCTCGGAGTACTTGCGAGTGCGACGGCCGCGGCGTTGAAGTGAGCCAGTCAGCGGTGTTCAAACTGTCGGATCAGCGAGTTGTTATCTTTTTCTTGGCAGTACTTCTCGGGGGCGGATGTACTGCAAAAAAGGGACAACTGGTGTTGCACCATTCTGAGAATGGCGTGCCCATCATTCCCGTTGATCCCAAGGGTGTCCATCAACTCACCCATACCTTTGTGCTGCACAATGTGGGCAAGGGGCCAGCTCTGGTGGACCGTTTGCGGTGCACCACGAGCACAACGGTTGTCGGTGATCCCGAGCCTCCGTGTGAGATTGGCCCCGGGGAAACTATTCGCATCGCAGTGACGGCCAAGTCTCATCACCAAAGGGTGACTAGACGGGTGTGGATTGACATGCCGGACGCCACTCTCGAGCTTCGAGTTGTCGTCGATCCGCAGTTGCTGCGCCAAGCGGCCGACACCCCGCTTCCTCACCCCTAGCGTAGGCTTGAGGACTCTATGCCCGTTTTTACCGCCGCAGGTGTTTCGCTGGCCCATGGCACAGCAGTCGTGCTCGACGGCGCCATTCTTTCGATCGAGCCCGGAGAACGAGTTGGTCTCGTGGGCCGCAACGGATGCGGCAAGACAACTCTGCTGCGCATCATCGCGGGGAAAGTTGCGCCCGACAGTGGCACGGTGAGTCTGCAACGAGGCTGCCGTGTCGGATATCTCGAGCAGGATCCTAAATTCGAACTCACGGACACTCTGCGTCATGCCGTGGCGCGGGCCTTCGATGAGGCGGAGCTGTGCAAGGCACAACTAGATGAGGTGTTTGCAGCGATGGCCCACGCAGAGGGTGACGAACTGGATCGGCTGCTGCGTAGGCAGACTTCGGTGGAGGAGGCGCTCGAGCGCGCCGGTGGGTGGGCTGTCTGCCACCGAATCGATGCCATTCTCCATGGTGTTGGATTCATCGATGCCCAGTTTGACATTCCGGTGCGGGGACTCTCCGGAGGCCAGCGTGCTCGACTTGGGCTGGCGAGGTTGCTCCTGGATTCTCCAGATGTGCTGCTGCTCGATGAGCCTACCAACCATCTCGACATCGAGGGCTGCCGCTGGCTGGAGCAGTTTTTGTCGTCGGAATTCCCGGGCGCGGTGGTGGTGATCAGTCACGACCGCTGGTTGCTGGATCGCGTTGTTCATCGCATCGTGGAGATTCATGAGGGCGGCACCAGGGAGTATCCGGGCAACTATCGGGCATTTGTGTCGTTGCGTGCCGAGCGCCATCTCTCGCAGATGCGCGTGCATGAAAAGCAGTTGGACAAGGTGCGCGCCGAAGAGGAGTACATCCGCCGCTACAAGGCTGGTCAACGGGCGAAGCAGGCGCGCGGTCGAGCGACTCGCCTAGAGCGCTTCAAGCGCGACAACATCGTGGAGCGTCCCATGGAGCTTGAGGCGCTGCGCTTGGAGTTGCCCTGCGCGCCCCAACTGGGAGACATCGTGGCGTCCTTCGATGGGGTATCCAAGAAACTTGGAGATCGGCAGTTGCTTACCGAGCTTGATCTGGTGATCTCGCCGGGAGATCGCATCGGTGTCATCGGGCCCAACGGCTCGGGAAAATCGACCTTGGTGCGAATCCTGCTTGAGGACTTAGCGGCGGATGCGGGTGTTGTGAAGCGCAGCCCGCGATTGCGCGCGGGTTGGTTCCGCCAGACTAGTGATCACCTCGATCAGTCCCTGAATGTGTGGGAGTACTTGCAGCGCACCGTTCCCGCTCGCACCAACGGCACAAAGTTGAACGAGCAGGAGGCGCGCAATCTGGCCGGGGCGTTCCTATTCTCGGGGCGAGAGCAGGAGAAGTTGTTGGGGGATCTATCGGGAGGGGAGCGAGCGCGAGCTGTCATTGCCGGCATGATCGCGGGCGCTAACAACCTGTTGGTTTTGGACGAACCTACCAATCACCTAGACATCCCCAGTACAGAACGATTGGAGTCAGCCCTGTCGCTGAGTGCCTCTGAAGGCGGTTACGACGGGGCAATGGTGCTTGTCAGCCATGATCGTGCCCTACTCGACAGCACATGCGAACGACTAGTAATTCTTGATGGCCTCGGGAACGCCCGGGTGTTCGAAGGCACTTACAGCGAGTGGGAAGCGAGATCAGCAAACGCGAGTGCCACCCCAGTGAAGGCGTCTCCAACTCCTGAGCCAACTGCCGCCGCCAAGCCCAGCACTGTCAAGTCCAGCGCCGCCAAGCCCAGCACTGTCAAGCCCAGCACTGTCAAGCCCAGCGCGGCCAAGCAGAATCCCTCCAAGCGCAGCGCGCTTTCGCGATTCTCGGTGGCTGAGCTGGAGGCTCGAATTACC
>SIAA01000034.1 GCA_009692045.1 Phycisphaerales bacterium
GACTCTGACTGAGGCGCGGGATAAGAACCCCGATGCATTTCGAGTGGCGGTGGGGCAATCGGGAAAGAGATTGCAATCGCTTCTCATTCTCAAGCGGCTGCGTCCTGCGGTGTATGAAGTTCGCGTGGTGGAGATGCGCCTAGAAGGGGAGGCCAGTGTGTTGGGATCCCAGCTGCGGAGTGCCACCGAGGCCGGACGCATCGATGATGCCAACGATCTCGAAGCGAAACTGCGCGAGGTTGGTAAGCGCTTGGTCGATCAGAATCTCCGCGCGCGCGGCCTCGAACTTGCTGAGCTTGATCTGGCGGTCAAGTCCATGCGTCTGGAGTTGGAGCGAGATGCCAAGGCGCGCGCCACCACGCTCGATTCCATGGTGGATGCCTATCGAACCGGAAGTGCTGTTCCCCACCTCGGGGGACGGGCTCCCATCGGCACTACGAGTACCGCCGCTCGCTAATGAGTACCGCCGCTCGCTAATGAGTACCGCCGCTCGCTAATGAGTACCGCCGCTCGCTAATGAGTACCGCCGCTCGCTAATCCGCTATCACCAGCAGGTGGGCTAGGATCGTTGGTGTGGATTCTGACCGCCGCCTCATTCAACGCAGAGCACTCACTTGGCAGTGGCTGATCGGCGTCTGTGCGCTAGCTCTGATATCCGCCGCTTGTGTCCTCAGCATTCCCTGGACATTCGGTCGTGTCGAGTCTCTAGGCACTGCGCCCTCGCGTCGCCTCGAGGCATCAAACCTGAACTTTGCCCTGCTGGCACCGACATGGTGGCGTAGTGATGAAGCCCTGGAGGCTCGAGTTGCTGCGGCTCAACTGCGGGGGGAGTATGTTCCCGGCCGACTCTTGGGAACAGACAGACTCGGGCGCGATTTCTGCGCTCGCTGCCTGGCTGGAGGTGCCATCAGTCTGCTAGTGGGACTGTCAGCGGCGACAATCACCGTGGTGCTTGGCACTCTCTACGGCGCACTCTCTGGGTACTCGGGCGGACGCACCGACGCAGTGATGATGCGCGCTGTGGATGTCCTCTTCGGTCTGCCCACGATTCTGCTGGTGGTCTTGCTGGCCATTGCTGTCGAGGGAGCGTCGGAGCGTTTGGGCTGGCACGCCAATGAAGCGGGCACCAGCATCCTGAATCTACTCGTGCTGCTGGTTGCGATCGGCGGAGTGAGTTGGCTCACCATGGCGCGCGTGATTCGTGGTCAGGTGCTGAGTCTGCGCTCCCAGCCCTTCATGGAAGCGTGTCGTGCCATGGGCATGGGACCGAAGCGCCAGTTTGTCAGGCACCTGCTCCCCAATCTCATCGCCCCCATCATTGTCTATGCAACTCTCGCCGTTCCGGCCGCCATTCTCTCCGAGAGCTTTCTCAGTTTCCTCGGCATGGGAGTTCGTGAGCCTCTTCCCTCTTGGGGCAACTTGGCGGCCGAGGGCTTGGGCGAACTGAACATGGTGGTGAGTAGATGGTGGCTCCTGCTATGGCCATGCGTGCTGGTGGCAGGAACCCTACTGGCGCTCAACTTCATTGGAGACGAGTTGCGCGATCGCCTCGATCCTTTGCGAAAGGGGCGCTAGCGATCACCAGGGGGCGCGGATCATGCATGCGGCTGCAGTCACTCGCAGCATGAATCACAGAGGCGCAACAGCCTGATATTCTTATCGTTCCCCGCTAGGTGCCCGCTATGCAAAACCGCTTCACGATCAAAGACTTTCTGACGGTTCTGGTGATGGCATTGATCTTGTTGAGTGTCTGGCTCTCAATGGTGCAGCGCGACCGTGAGTGGAACAGGCTCCTCAGCATCGAGTCCCGAATCGGTCGGATGGAAACCGCGCTCTCCGAAGTCCAGACGCAACTGGACAGAGGTGTGGTAAGGACTGGTGCAGCAGCCCGCGGTGACTCCTCTGGGCCTGCTTCCGTGGCGCTCGATGAAACCTGGGCAGTCCCCGGGGTAGCGATTGAGTGGCAGCCCATGCCCGGACCTGCCACCGACCCCCGCGCTGAGCCGGGGTTTGCCGTGGGCGGCGAGTTCTGTGAGCTCTTCGAGGCACAGCCGGCGAAACTCGTTCCCTACCTGAGTCAGGATGTTTACGGAACCCGCGTTCTTGACCGAATCGTGGAGAGCCTCGCCAACTTCAATCCCAACACTCTCGTCCTTCGCGGAGAACTCGCCGATGCCTGGCAGATCGATCCCAGCGGGCTTTGGATCCGCGCCCACATCAATCCGCTGGCGCGGTTTTCTGATGGCTCGCCCCTGACGGCTCATGATGTGGTTTGGACTTTCCACGAGTTCATCCTCAACCCCGAGATTGACGCGGTGCGGACTCGGTCGACGATGGAGGACTCGTTCGACAAGGCAGTTGCCATAAACGATCAAACGGTTCACTTCACTTTCAAGAAGGCCGTGTTCACCAATGTGCTAACTGCCCTTGGCAACGGCATTCTTCCCAAGGCCTACTACTCCCAGTTCACTCCCACGCAGATCAATCAGAGCACCGGGCTTGCCATGGGATCAGGTCTCTTTCGTCTGGAGCAGCTGCCCATGGGCACGGAGGACCTCGCCACTCAGTGGACTCCGGGTAACGATGTGGTGCTGCAACGAAGCGAGCGCTATTGGGGAGTGCGCCCCAGCCTGGATCGGCTGCGGTTTCGCACCGTGAAGGACGAAATGGCGCGACTCGTTGCCTTCCGCAACGGGGAGGGATCGATGATGCTTCCCAGCAGCCCCCAGTTCAACAAGGTGCTGCGCGAGGAGCCGGAGTTTGCCGATGACAACTTCGCGCTCAAGTGGATCAACATGCGCTGTGGCTACTCATTCATCGCGTGGCAGTGCGGAGCGCGAGGCAATCGCACGCTGCCATTCTCCGACAAGCGGGTTCGCCAGGCCATGTCCATGCTGCTTGATCGCGAGCGCATGATCCGCGACATCTGGGAGGGAATCGGAGTCGTCTCCAAGGGGCCTATGAATCCCGAAAGCCCGGGTTCCGATCCGGCTCTCAAGCCCTGGCCCTACGACCCCGAGCGCGCTGCGGCTCTGCTGGCCGAGGCCGGCTGGGCTGATCGCAATGAAGATGGAGTTCTCGAGAATGCGGTGGGTGATCAGTTTGAGTTTGAGTACACCTATGCCACGGGCGGGGAGATATCAGAGAGACTCGCGCGCTTTACCAAAGATTCCTATGCGCGGGCGGGTATTCGCATGAATACCAGGCCGGTCGACTGGTCTCGCTATCAGGAGATTCTCAAGATGCGCGACTTCGACGCTATCACCATGGGGTGGGGAGCCAACGCGCCCGAGAGTGATCCGCGCCAGATCTATCACACCGAGAGCATCAAAGAGGGCGGTGACAACTTTGTGCAGTGGAGTTGCCCTGAGGTAGATGCCTTGATCGATCAAGGGCGTACCACAATGGATGAGGCGACTCGAATGCTGGTGTGGCAGCGGTTCGAGGCCAAGGTGGCAGAGGAGTGCCCCTACACCTTCATACGAGTCGCGCCCTGGCTCCGTTTCATCAAGCGCGACTTCGGCAATGTTCAGCCCTATCGCAAGGGGCTGGAGCCCCAAGAGTTCTTTCACATTGGCGGCAGCGGAAGCACGCCTGTCACCGGATCCTGAACTGGCTGCGTTCCGATGCTGACCTACATCGCGCGCCGACTGCTGCTGATGATTCCCACGCTGCTGGGGATCACTCTCCTTGTATTCACTCTCATAGCACTTTCGCCTGGCGGTATCGGGGCGGGTCTGCTGGTATCCGGTGGGCAGATGGACGCCAAGGGCGCGGCATTTCTCGAGGCCTATATCGAGGATCGTTACGGTCTCGATGATCCAGTGCCTATGCAGTATGTGCGTTGGCTGGGACGGATCTGCCCTCTCAAGTTTGGCCAGCGCGATCAGTGGGATCACAGCGAGAGGGTTCGCCGCCCGCGGGCGCTCCGCACTCCGCCATGCGCGGACTGGTTTGCCGGCGCTGCGGCGGCGCCCACCTCTGACAGTGCTGCGGCGGCGTCCACCGCTGCCGGTGCATCAGCACCGCCCCCGGGTGGTGGTGCCGCGCCCTCTAACCCGATTGCCGACTATCGCGTTGCTTCTCGTCGATATGCGGCGGAGAGGGTCAGTTACAGCGCGGCTCGGCGGGAGTTTCTGCGCGCACTGGCCGATCATGCCAAGGCCATCGGGCGCAAGGACCTGCTGAGTCCCAAGGCAATCGTTCACACCTCCGAGTTCGCCGCCGCACCGCCTCCTCGAGACGCGGTTGATTGGCCCAGACTCGATAGTGCGGGCGCGAAGATGGTTTCGACCTACGCGATCGCGATGCAGTCGCGGAGCCGGTTGATTGCCGCCATCGATGCCGAGCCCTTCCCCCTCGCAGGAGTCCCGCTCCTTCCCGATCTCATGTGGATAGGGGCGCCCGACTTGGGCAACTCCTTCTCCAAGAATCGTCCGGTGATTGACCTTTTGATTTCGGCGCTTCCGGTGACACTGCTCATCAATCTTGTTGCCTTCCCCATCATCTACCTGATCGCAGTTCCCACGGGAATGCTGGCGGCTGCGCGCAGAGGCAGTTGGTTCGATGTTCTCAGCGGCGCAACATTCGTAGGTCTCTGGTCAGTACCCGTGGTTTGGGCTGGTGTTCTCGCCATCGGCTATCTCGCCAACAAGCAGTACCTCGGCTGGTTCCCCGTTAGCGGACTCCATGACACCCACGCTTCTGACATGGCATTCCTGCCGAGCTTTGGCACCACTGGCTGGGATCGGGGATGGTTGCTCGACACCATTTGGCACATCTGCCTGCCTGTTACCTGCCTCGTCTACGCTGGATTTGCCGTGCTGAGCAAGCAGACTCGCGCGGCGATGCTCGAGAACTTCAATGCCGACTATGTTCGTACCGCCAAGGCCAAAGGGGTACCGCGGCGCGATGTGGTGTTGCGTCATGTGTTTCGCAACAGCCTGCTGCCCATCATCACCATGTTCGTTTCCATATTCCCCGCGGCGCTGGCGGGAAGCGTGGTGGTAGAGCGGATCTTCTCCGTGCCAGGCATGGGCAGTCTCATGATCGAAGCAATCGAGCTCCGAGACCGTGAGCTCATTCTTGCCAACACCACCATGATTGCGTGTATCAATCTTCTTGCGCTGTTGCTGGCTGACTTCCTCTATGCCGCCGCCGATCCGCGGGTGACCTATGAGTGACGGTGCACCCCAGATTGTCAGCGGCATTGAAGCGATGCGCGGGGTGGGAGCAGTCCGAGTTCAGGGATTCTGGACCGATGCCTGGAGCCGAGTGCTCAAGCGCAAGCAGGCCATCTTTGGCATTGCCTGGATATCGACCGTGGCCTTTTTCGCAGTGTTTGCGCCGCTCATTGCCAACGCCCATCCGTTGCTGGTGCAGGTTCTTGGCGCCGATGGTGCGGTAGTAGAAACCCGCTGGCCCCTGTTTTCGAATCTGTCTCCCACCGACCTACTGCTGCTCCTAGGAACCGTCTTGGGAGCCATCTGGCTGCTGGCGAAGCTTCCTCTGCCGCGGTCGCTGCGCCTCGGCGTGCTGATCGCTGCAACCGCGCAGGCGGGACTGTCAGTGATCATTTGCGCCGGGCTTGCCGACTGGTTGTCAGACTCTGATCGTGGCGATTGGGTGAAGCAGTTGAACAACTCCTGGGATCCGCTCCCGTGGGTATGCGCGGCATCCGTTTCCCTGCTCATGGGTTTGCTGGTGACGATCGCACCGACCTTCGACAAGTGGCGCTGGAGGGCGGTGGTGCTGCTGATTGTTGCTCTCGCTACCACGCTGGCGATAGCTCCGCGCTGGTCACCTCGGCTCACCAACTTTGAAACCTATATAAACATGGAGCGGGCCGGCAAGGTTCGCGCCGTTTACACCCTAGTGCCATGGTCCCCTGAGTTTGTCCGCAGCGATCTTGTAGCGGTTCCCCCGGGTACGAGGGTTGGGGATCGCGCCTTGGACCTGGCCGGCACAAGTGTGGGTGAGCGGCGCATGATTCTCGGCTCGGACGCGATCGGCGGTGATGTTCTCAGTCAGATGATGTGGGCCTGCCGTCTCTCCATCTCGATCGGACTGGTCTCCACCGGAATCGCCCTCTCCATCGGAGTAACGATGGGGTCGCTGATGGGGTACTTCGGTGGCAAGGTCGATCTACTCCTCTACCGCGTAGTGGAAATCTTCATGGCGATTCCTGTTCTGTTCTTGTTGATCGTGGCCGCAGGTGTGCTGCCCCGCAACACCTATGTGATGATGGCCATCATCGGTTGTGTGTCGTGGACGGGCGCGGCTCGTTTCACCCGCGCCGAGTTCTTGAAGCTTCGCGGTCAAGACTTTGTGCAGGCCGCGCGTGCCGTGGGGCTGCCGCTACGCAGTGTTCTGTTTCGCCACATGCTCCCCAACGGCGTGACTCCGGTGCTAGTCGATGCTTCGTTCGCCGTTGCCGCGGCCATTCTGGCGGAGGCGACGCTCTCCTATTTGGGGCTCGGGCCCGATGGGCAAGCGTCTTGGGGAAAGTTGTTGGCTAGTGCCACCGCCGCCACCGGCACATTTGTCTGGTGGCTCGCCATTTTCCCGGGCGCGGCTATCTTCCTATCGGTGCTCAGCTACAACCTGTTGGGAGAGGCGCTCCGAGATGCCATCGATCCCAAACTCCGTAAGGCGGCCCACTGAACATGAGCACTCTCACTCAGTCAGTTTCTCCTAAGCAACCACCCGCCGAGTTGACGCCTCTCTTCGAGGTTGCTGACTTGGAGGTCAGCTTCGACAACGAGACTGGTCCGCGAGTACAAGCCGTTGCCGGCGTACAGATGAGCGTGTTCCCCGGCCAAACTCTGGCGGTGGTGGGCGAGTCGGGGTGTGGGAAGTCGGTGACGGCGATGAGTGCGATGCAGTTGATTCCTCGGCCTCCGGGGAGAGTCGATGGCGGCACCATCATCTTCGAAGGGCAGGACCTGCTCAGCCTCAGCGAGGAGGAGATGCTCAAGATTCGCGGTGCCAAGATCGCCATGATTTTTCAGGAACCGATGACAAGCCTGAATCCCGTGTACACGATCGGGGATCAGATTATTGAAGCCATCCTGCTGCATCAGAAAGTGCTGCCGAGCGCCGCGCGTGAACTGGCGCTGCAGGCTCTGCGCGATGTGGGACTGCCTGCGCCCGAGGAGCGCATCGATGCCTATCCCCATCAGTTCTCCGGAGGCATGCGCCAGCGCGTGATGATCGCCATGGCACTTGCGTGCCGCCCTTCACTGCTCTTGGCCGATGAGCCGACCACCGCGCTCGATGTCACCATTCAGGCGCAAATCCTAGAACTGCTTCACGACCTGCAGAAGCAGCGAAACATGGCGATGATGCTCATCACCCACAACTTGGGCGTGGTGGCGGGTAATGCCGATGTCGTGTGTGTCATGTACGCCGGAAGAGTGGTGGAGTACGCTCGGGTCTATGAGTTGTTTGAGAACCCCATGCATCCCTATACGCGCGGGTTGTTTCGCTCCATTCCGGCGCTCCATGAACAGAAGCATCGACTGACGACCGTCGAAGAAGTGGTCAATGATCCAGCCGAGTTCCGCAAGCTTCCCGGGGCCGACCGAGGAGTGATCCCCTGGTGGCCCTTCATGCCGGCCGAGAATCGACCAGCAACAGTGAAGGGTCTCAGCGAGTATGCCCTGCACCAGATCGAACCCGGCCGATGGGTGGGATGCTGGCGCACTGAGCAGGTGAACGCCTATCCGAGGTCTCGACCGCTTCTCGATTGCCGCAGGTGAGCAGCACGAGGCTAGGGGCTGAGAGGTAATCTCGTACCATGAGCATCACCATCAGGTTTCAACGCCTCTCGCCCCTAGCGACGATTCCCTCATATCAGAGTGCCAATGCTGCGGGTATGGATCTGCATGCCGCGATTCCCGCAACGATCAACATTGGCCCCGGTGAGATTCTGCTCATTCCTTGCGGGTTCGCCATGGCTCTTCCTCACGGGTTTGAGGCACAGGTTCGGCCGCGATCCGGTCTGGCAACCAAGTATGGGATTTCCATGCCCAATACTCCGGGCACGGTTGATGCCGACTATCGCGGTGAGATGAAGGTGCCGCTTATCAATCACTCCCGCAGTTCATTTGCCATCGAGCCCAACATGCGGGTGGCGCAAATGGTGATCGCGCGGGTTGAGCATGCCGTCATCGAAGAGAGTGCGTCGTTGGAAGAGACGGCGCGTGGCGGGGGGGGCTTCGGATCAACCGGTCATTAGGGTCAGTGCCCCGACACGCTTCAACAGAGCGCAGTGAAGTCTCGGGGGCTCAGTACTTCTTCGCAGTAGAACGGCTCGCCGGACGCGGTTCCGATGCGACTGCCGAAGTAGGTTCCACTAGCGTCCAACCAATCAGGGATGGAGGTGTTGGTTGGGTTCATTACAAACTGACTCTCATAGGCGAGGATGGCGCGGCGTTTGGTGGCGGCATGGCCACTGGTGTCCAGCACGAAACTGGGCGCGGGCACACTGCGCAAGTGCACGGCGTAATAATGAAACAGTCGCCGCGGGTGGATCGGCTCCCCGCGAATATCTGATTTCACCAACCTAGCGTCAAACCTGGCATCGCGAATGATGCTCGCCGCCGCGACATGATCAGGGTGGGCATCAACGGGGTGTGGAGCAAAGAGAATCTCGGCGCGGAGCTCACGAATGAGCGCTGCCACAGCATGGCGCGAGGGAAGGTCATGGGTGAGGGCGCGGTTGGGCAGTCCCATCTGCACTCGCTCGACCCCAAGGATGCGAGCCGCTGCGGCCGCCTCGCGAGCTCTGATCTCGATCGATCCGTGGGGAGTTGGCTCGCCATTTGTCATGTCCACGAGAACAACCCGGTGTCCCTCGCTCGCAAGTTTGGCAATCGTTCCCCCCATTCCCAGTTCCTGATCATCAGGATGGGGTCCAAAGATGGCGATGTTCATGCGGTAACGGTAGCACAGCGATCGCCCTACTCAAACCGCCGCGCGGGCGCGCCCCGCGCGGCCGAGAATCGCCTGGTACAGCGTCAACAGCTTGGCATTCATGGTCTGAGCGGAAAACTCTGAGCGGCACAGTTCGCGCCCTGCACTCCCGAGGGCGGCGCGAGACTCCGAGTCAGCGGCCAGTTCCGCAATCGCTGCCGCGAGTGCTGCGGTGTCGCCGACGGGAACGAGTCGACCCGTGCGACCGTCAATGCACACTTCTCTCGCGCCATCAATGTCATAAGCAACTGCGGGCTTGCCCGCCAGAAAGGCCTGCACCACGGCCCTCGGCAGGCCTTCGCGGTACGAAGGGTGAACGAGAACATCAATCGCCGTCAGCAGGGAGGGGATCTCATCAGGCGAAACCAGTCCGGTGGTGACGATGCGATCATGCAACCCAAGCGCGGCCGCCCGCTGCATCAATCGCTCGCGCCACCATCCATCGCCCACCCACAGCATGCGAAGCCGAGGATCAGTACGCAGCCTCTGGGCAAAGGCATCAAGCAGGTCATCATGACCCTTCAGTTCTGCCAACCTAGAGACTGTCCCGAGCACTACGCACTCATCAGTGAAACCCAGTTTGGTGCGCGTCGCACTTCGCGCTCCGCCGGATTCCAAGAATGGTTCGATGCGGATCCCGCTGCGAATCGTGGTGTATTGCTGGGCGCTGCCGATGCCGGCGGCACGCGCCTGAGAAGTCATGGCATCAGCGACGCTGACTATGGCGTGACAGCGATGGGCGGCGAATCTCTCGGCCGCGATGTAGAGCGCATTGTTCAGAGGAGAGCCGAATCGATGAAATGGCAAGCCATGAATGGTGTGTACCACGCAGGGAACTCGCTCCCTCCACGCGGCGGTGCGCCCCAGTATTCCCGCCTTGGATGAGTGAGTGTGCACCACATCAGGGCGCAGTTGGCGGATCAAGCGCTGCAATTCTCTCAAGCATTGCCAATCGCGCAGCGGATTCACGGCGCGGATCAGGGACTTCACCTCCACCGCGTTGATGTTTCGGTGTGACTCCACCTCCGGCAGCATCGACCCCTCTGGCCCATAGATGGGTCCGTATGCCAGTGAAACCTGGTGCCCCGCCTCGGTCTGTCCGATGCAGGAGAGCACCGTGTTCTCCTGCGATCCTCCAAGGATCAGTCTGGTGCTGATGTGGAGGATCTTCACTGTGTCTCCAGCAGCGGACTCGGTCGATAGTGCACCCACCGCAGGCAGAGGCCGTGTGGGGCAAGAGTCGGCCCAGCTTTGGTACGGTCTCCCGAGGCAATCACTTCGCTGACGATGGCAGGTTCGCGTCGGCCGCGGCCAACATCGAGGAGCGTGCCGCACATGATGCGCACCATGTTGTAGAGGAACCCGCTGCCAGCGATGTCGATGTGTATGAGTCCGGTCCCATCCTCTGCCACCGTGCAAGAGTGGACCGAGCGCACCGTCGACTCCCGCAAATGAGGAAGGTGACAGAGTCCTCGGAAGTCGTGAGTTCCTACAAACTGGGCGGCGGCCTCAGCCATGCGCGCGGTGTCCAGCGAGTGCACGCAGGCGAACACGCGATTCCTCTCGAACACCGGAGAGCGGTGCCCATGCTCATAGGAATGGCGAATCGAGTACCGGTAGCACTTGCTGAGAGCGTCAGAGATTGGATCAAAGTGGGGGTGCGCCTCCGTGGCGCGAACCACCTCCACATCGGCGGGAAGCCGCGCGGTGATGGCACGGTGCAATCTCTCCAGGGGAATGCGACACTCGGCAGTGAAAGCTGCAACCTGACCAATGGCGTGGACACCGGCATCGGTGCGGCTGGCCCCCATCACAGAAACTCGTCGCCCCACCACCGTCGCGACGGCCTGCTCCATTACGCCCTGCACCGTGCGCAGTGGTTTGCCATCGGGCGGTTCCTGCCTCTGCCACCCGTGGAAGTCCGTTCCGTCGTATGCGACTAGTAGTTTGAAACGGCGCATCGGGCAGGCGCCCCTAGTGGCCGAACAGGTGAGCGGGAGCCATCATCCCCTTGGACTCGAAGTATTCGAGAGCAGCATCGACTGTCGCGAAAATCTTGGTCGCGGTCTCGGTTATGAAGGGGCTTGGCGCCTTGCGCGGTTTCCACACCACATACACCTCTTTGGTGTGCTCGAAGGCGTGATGCAACTCGCGCTCCACCCCGCTAGAGAGACCGGGCACGCCGCCGGCCAGTTCCGGGACCAGCGAAACGATCATGTCGCTCTGGTCGATCAACTTGAAGTCGCGCATGTAAATCTGCCCATCGATGTCTCCGGCGATGTCGAGGATTTCCCGCACATTCACCCGGATGGGTTCAGCGCCGCTGCGCCCGCCAAAGGCGTGGGGCGCGACTTCGATCCACTCGCGACCATCTCGAGCCGCGGCAATGCCGCGATCGAGCAGAAGTTTTTCGTCAACATCACCGGGATCGAATGTTATGAAATGCTTGGCGAGCTCAGCCCGGAAATGATCGATTTCGGCAAGCACCTCCGGCATGTCCACGACATGGCTCATGGGGAAACTTGGGTACACCTTGCGCATCTCGGGGCGGGTCACCAGCCTAAGCGCGGTCTCGATTGTCTCCTTCTGTCTGCCCCGGCTGAGGATGTAGAACTGATTGGAGCATCCCATGGCCTGCGCCATCAGTTCCGTGGCGAGTATCTCCTCCTCGCGCCAAACCATGCAGTCCTTCAAGGTGGCGTCGATGGTGTGCTCGGCGTGCAGACGATGGTGCACTACCTCGACATTGTCAACGAGGCAGATGAAACAATCGGGTTTGAGAAGCGCCACCTGATCGAAGTCAAATGCGCTGAACAGTCCGTGTCGCCAGCGGAAGGTGGCATGAGTGTTGACGATTACATTCGGATGAGCCGCCGTGGGCATGGTGGCGGAAATGACATCCTTGAATGCGGCGCGCCTGAGATTTGTGAGGCGGGCGATGGGCAAATCAAGGATTCGGCCCGGGCGAACATCCATTGATTCCCGGTACATCAGCTCGCCAATGTGGAAGGTTTCTATGCGCTCGCCCATCGCGCCGGCGGCATCGACGACGGCCTGCAGATAGGGCCGCTTATCCACTCCTATTTGGCCTGTTATCAGGGTGCGCATTTGGGTTGCTCGAACCGAGTATACGGGCAGGACTCCGGGCCTACGGGGATTCGAGGAGCAGAACTGAGGCGTGCACTTCAATCGCGCGGCCTTCGCCCACTGCGTCGACCGCCTCGTGCGTCTTCCCCTTGAGGTTGAGCCGGGATGAGTCAACACCCATGCACTGCGCCAGTCGAGCGATGATCGCAGCCTTGTGAGGACCGATCTTGGGCCGTTCACAGATCACGGTGGCATCGAGATTGCCCAACTCATAGCCGCGCTCCCGCATTCGCCTTACTGCCTCTCGCAAGAAGAGCGAGCTCTCGGCTCCGGCGAGTTTCGGATCGGAGTCGGGGAATAACTGGCCGATGTCAGGTAGCCCGAGCGCACCCAGGATCGCATCAGTGATGGCGTGGGTGAGTGCGTCACCATCGGAATGCGCGACCGGGCCAGTAGGGTTGTCTATCAACAATCCGCCCAGAACGAACGGTCGGCCGCTGCCAACAGGAGCCGTGGGCTCTAGTCGATGCAGGTCGTAGCCGTGTCCGATGCGAGTCACGGTTTGTCGTAGGTGTTGCGCGCATCATCGGGGTTGGGTATCGGTCCACCAACTGTGGTGAGATGCGGGGCCTGGTTGGCGGGATCGTCCGTACCCATCATGGTCTCCACACCGGCTGGCGGCCGCACCTGCGTCGATCGATAGGTGATATCGATTCGGCAGCAGTTCTCCGGCGGGCAGCTGAGTTGATTGCGCAAGCGTCCGAAGGAGGTGTTGGCCTCGAAGATCTCCCACTGCAGGCGATCTGGTGTGTACTGAGGATCACCACTGCCACCATTAGCAATCCACTTGAAGGTGATCTGCTTCTGCGGCGGAACATCCATGGCGAAGAAGGGGGTTTCCGTGCGGATGTCCACGATGGAAATCGTAAGCGGCTGGGCCGGAGTCGAGATGTAGGTGAACCCAGAACCAGTGGTTGCAAAGAAGCCGCTGTTGGGGGAGTAGCAGCCAGCCAAGGCGAGCGTACCGACGATGACGAGTGCCAACCTGAACATGCTCAGCAGTCTACCCATGAGGCACCAGCGCGCGTACCAGCTCGACAAAGCGGTCTCCCCGCTGCTCGAAGTTCACAAATTGATCCCATGAGGCGCAGGCGGGACTTAGCAAAAGGATGTCGCCCCTCTGGGCGCGACTCGCGGCAGTCGCGACGGCCACCTCGATGGTTCCGCAGAGAATGGCAGTTGAGTCGCCAGCGATCGCTTTGCCAGTGATCCCAATGGCATAGAGCCCGCCGATGTGAGGAGCGAGATTGCGGATGGGAGTCAGATCCGCGCCCTTGTCGGCGCCGCCAACGATCAGATGTACCGACTTGCGATTGTCAAAGCACTCAACGGCCAGCAGCGCGGCCTCGGGCGTGGTTGCCTTTGAATCGTTGAAGCAACGCAGTCCTCCGAACTCGCCGACGAACTGGAGGCGATGAGCGAGCCCGGCAAACGCCTCGATGATTGGTGCTGCGCATGAGTCATCGAATGGCCTGCCATCAATCTGTGCGGCAGTCTTGGCCAGGGCCCAAGCCAGCCGAGCATTGTGGCGCTGATGAGCACCGGGCACGCTCATCTTGATTTCGTTCAGGGGTGGTACCAAGGGCGCGTCGTTGCACTGCCACCACATGAAACCGCTCTCGTCGTTTCCACTTGCACTGACCGTCGCTGCGGCAGCAGCAGCACGGGACAGCTTGGGCGACTCCTCGGCAAAGTGCGACACGAACTTCGTCTGCGCTCCACGAATGGTCGCCTTGCTAAGGGAGTACTCGGCATAACTACCGTGCCAGTCGAGGTGGTTGGCGGCCAGATTTGTGAGAGCACCCACGGCGGGTGCCCACGGTGCGCCTCCGAAGAGTCTGGCGCCAGGCCCCAGCCACCACAGCATGAAACTGGACAACTCCAGAACTACCCAATCACTGGCGCTCATGCTTGGGATCGATTGCAGAAGTGAGCCGCCGATGTTGCCCCCCAGATGTGACTGCCGTCCGCTGGCGCACAGGAGAGCATGAGTCAACGCACTGGTGGTTGACTTTCCCGCCGACCCGGTGATGCCGATGCAGCGCTGGGTTGGAAGTGCCTCAACTAGCAGGTTTACCTCAGACACCACGCGGGCGTTGCGATTGTTCGCTGCCAGCAGCAGCTCGTTCTTCCAAGGCGTGGAGATGGCGGGGTTGGCCACCACCAGATCGGCTGTCTGGAAGTCGGCGATGTCATGTCCGCCCATGCGGGTACGCACTTGGCCAGACTTGATGAAGGGGTCGAGGGCGGCAAGCGCCAGATCAAACTTGGTGGCATCCCCCTTGTCGGTGACGAGAACTTCATATCCGCGATCAACAAGATGGAGAGCTGCACCGAGCCCGCCGCCGAACTGTCCGAGCCCCATCACGACGGCTCGCATCAAGCCCCGCCCGATCCCACCACGATTCGGGAGGCCTCGCGGACCTGCAGATCATCTAGGTAATCGTCAGCGCTGCGGCGTGCCGTGAGTGGGCCATCGGCCTCGCCCCGCAGGAACTGGCGCACGATCAGCTGACTCTCGGTGAGAGTGCTGGTTTCGGCAGAAGTCAAGGTTCGCAGTCGATCGAAGTCCTCGCTGGCACCGATCATCAGGGCGCAGCCCTTATCCAGCATGCACATGCGATCGGCAATGGTGAAGGCGCTGTTCATTTCATGGGTGACCACCACGCTCGTGACCCCAAGCTCACGCGAGAGCCGCAGGATGAGCTGGTCGATCTCAGCACTCGTAACCGGATCGAGGCCAGCCGATGGCTCGTCATAAAAGAGAATTTTGGGGTCGAGCATCAGAGCACGGGCCAGACCCGCGCGCTTCTTCATGCCGCCACTGATTTGTGAAGGCAACTTGGAGGCATGCTCGCGCAGTCCGACCTGCTCCAGCTTGATCTTTACCTGAATCGCCACTACCGATGGATCGACCCCAGAGTGCTCCAACATGGGCAGCGCTACATTCTCAGCCACTGTCATGGAGTTGAACAGCGCCCCCGACTGAAAGAGGATTCCGAATTGCTGTTTGATCTGAGACAGACTCGCCTCCGACTGCTGGGACAGGTCGTGACCAAACAACTCAACCGATCCCGATGTTGGGCTCAGGGATCCGATCAAGAGTCTCAAGAAAGTAGACTTGCCACACCCGGATCCACCCATCACCACCATGGTTTCGCCCTGCATGACATCAAGACTCAATCGATCCAGAACGGTTTGTTCGCCGAATGTCTTGGTGAGGTCGCGCACGCGGATGAGTGGTGCGCTCGATCTGGTCGTGTGCGAGTCGAACTCATTCTCAGGGAAAGTGGCGTCAGTCATGGGTTGTTCCCGATGATGGTTCGGTCGGGAATAAAAGATCTCCGCGCACCTTATCGGGAATGACCAATTGGCGGATGCGGAGTGCCTCGGCTTGTTCATCGGTCTCAAGCATGAACCTCACCTTTGCCGTTCGGGTGTCGAGCGAGAAGCGCACTACATACTGGGCGTCCAGTTTGTCGACTGATCCATCCGCTGGCAGTTTCGATGCGTTGCGGTCAAGCGTCGCGCTGTGAAACTCTCCGTAGCGCTCGCGCAGGGCTGCGATGAACAACTCATCCGGATGTGCGGCAGTTTCAGTTCCACTCGCATCCGTGGACAGTTCCTCAGTCACTTCGACTCGGTGGGAGAACTGAGCGCGAAACCCCTCCATGTCACCGGCAAACCCTGCCTGAAGTGCCATTTGTGGGCCATAGAACACGGGCTGATACATGTTCTCCCACGCCCAGAATCCCGCCATCACCTGCAGGGTAGTTACCGAGAGTCCAATCACCACCGAGGCAAAGGCAATGAGGCGTCCCATGCTTCGCACCGCACCCTGGTACTGAGGGATTGAGCACATAGCCACAATGGCACCTGCCAATGGAAATCCGGGGCAACAGGCAAACACGGTCAGCACCAGCCCCACCCATGTGCGCCCCGTCGGAGACGAGGCAACTGGAGCAATCGTGGATGGTCGCGGTGGCATGCCGCTCGATGGATCCGCTTCACTCATGGCGGATCGATCCTACACGCCATGCAATCATTTCATTGACGCCGCATCACCCTGCTAAGTCAGGGCACTCTCAAGGGCAGTTGCCGAACGCACCAAGCAGAGCTGCGAGATCAACGCCATCGGTGATCCCATCTCCGGTGATGTCGCCAGCAGTACCGCCCCAAGCAGCCAGCACAACGCCAAGATCAGCGCCATCCACAACCCCGTTGCCATCGATGTCAGCGGGGCAGGGAGTGCTTGGGCAACTGACAGTCAGAGTTCCGTAGCCGCCAGTCGAGACTCCCCCTACTCGTATCAGGTAAGTCCCGCCGCTCGCAGCCGTGAAAGTTGCAATGGATGTACCGGCAGAGCAACCTGCTCCGTTGTCGTTGCAGCCAATCGCCAGAGTGGTGGGAAGCGGGCAAGTGGAGCCCGAGTACACCGTAACGCGGGTGTCAAAGGCGGCGGCTCCGCAGGTGGACGCCGACATCGTTCCCGAGCAGGGAGAGGTGAACAGGAACCACACATCGCGGACAAAGTTAGCCGTGCCACCATCATTGCAGGAGGCGGCGCTGAGGATCGTGCCATCGGTCGCGCTGGTGGTATCGAAGGAGTATGCCCCGATGTCGATCGCACTGGCGTTGAAGCAATCGTCGTTTACCGGTGGCGAGCCGATCATCAGTTTGATGTCATCGATGTACCAGTCATCATCGACGGCGTTCACCGCGGCGCGGAAGCGCATGCGGAAGGAGTTGTTCAGGGCGGCAGCGGGGATCACCACTGTGTGCTGGGTGAAAGAGGTTTGGCTCACTCCATCGGAAGTCAGAGTGATGAGGTTTACCCAGTCGTCAGTAGAGGCATTCAGATACTCGCAGTGCAGGGTCTCGCCAGCCTCGACGCCGATGCGCTCAGCTTGGAACGACAGCACCGTGCCAGTCTGGCCCGCGAGTTGGATGTAGTTGCTGCGGATCTCATCATCGCCGTAGTCATAGGTGCTTGAAGTGTCGAGATTGAGAGAGTAGAGAGGCGAGGGTTCGTTGGTGCCGTTGGCAGAAACGATAGCGCCGTTGATGCTGATCCACTTGGAGGCTGAGAGTGTGGGTGAGGCGAAGAACTCAGTGAAGGGCAGGAGCTGCGCTGCGGGCAGCGCCGGCTCACAGGAGACCCCGTTGCGGTAGGAGTTGAGCTCTGCCACGCTCGACACATCTAGTTTCAAGTTTGTGCCTGAGATGCCACCGCAACCGCCATTGGAACTGCACATGATGTGACAGTTGGCGGTGCCTTGAGCGTCACAATGGGTGCAACCCCAGTTGTGCCCGATTTCGTGGGTCGAGAGCGATACGCGGGGAGTCAGGCTGGTGGTGTAACGACTTTCAACGACCGAATAGGCGTAGGTCGTGTTGCACACAACACCCAGAGTGGCCAGGCCGATGACGCCACCTGAGAATGAGTAGCCGGAGAACAACTGAGCCAGATCTCGCTGAATCTCACTCTCCGGTAGGGCATTCCACTTGGCCTGAAACTCATCGAGGCGGGCATTAATGGAAGTCCCCGAGTAGGGGTCGGCGGCCACGGATCGCACGACGATAGCGGTTAGTTCGTAGGCAACATTGGCATCGCGGTCGTAGATCAGATCCACATTGTTCATGATCAGTTCGACATCATTGACTGTGGCGGTGATGCTGCTGCCGTTCTTCTGGAAGAACTCGTAGTCAGTCTCGGCGGCAAACTCCGTCCAGCCGGGATTAGTTCCTGCCAGCCCGCCATCTGACTGCGGTGGGATGTCGGTCGGTGGCTGTAGCAGCCCACCGCCACACATTCCTTCGGGAAGGAGCACATCCTCAACGCGGTACAGCACATGCTGACCACTCGCGCGAGTGGTGGTGTCGAGAACTCTGCGTGGCTGCACCAGCCACATGGCGCCGTCGGGCAAGAGAACCGTCAGGGTCAGTTCGCCATCGACGAGCGAGGCCGCGGCCAAGCTGCCCGCAACTCCCAAGACCGACCCTCTGTAGGTGTGGGCCGGCGTTGGCTCGGTGGGCTCCAGGGCACCATGGCCGCGATCAACCAGAAGCTGGAACCCGGAGGAGCGCAAGTCGTAGGTCGCGAGTCTGACGGTGCTGAGTCCCAGTTCACCAAGTGGAATGTGGACATCAAATGATGCGGGAATGCCAGCGGGGAAAGTCTGCCGCAGGATCGTCCAGTCGATCAGCCCCGGTATCCCAGTGCCGCTGGCGAACGAAGCGCTAGGAATGAGCATGGACGCGATAACTGTGAGCGCCATCGCCGCACTTCCGAAGATCGACCGGCAGTTTGTGATAGCCATGGGGATGAGCCACTCCAGTTGTTCAGGCGGATAGAGCGTCTAACTTGAAAGCGGCTCGCCCCGAGGAGCGAGCCGCTGATACTTCTGAGTTGTATCAGTCCGAAACTCGAGTCATCAGATGGTCCAAGCGGCAAGCAGGGCGCCCAAGTCTGCGCCTTCAACGATTCCGTTGCTATCGATATCGCCTAGACCGGCGTTGCCCCAGTTGGCCAATAGCAATCCGAGATCGCTGCCGGTCACCGATCCATCGCAGTCAAGATCGGTAGCTCCGCACGGAAGCGGAGATGGACCACGGGTAGCAACTGATACGGATGTGCCGGTGCTGCTGGCTGTCGCTGGCTTGAAGATTCCGATGGTCCCATTTGCAGCCACAGGAGCAGTGTTGGCATCAAAGCGGAAGCTGTAAGTGGTCGAGAATCGCAGGGCATTGGTGTTGGCATTCTGGGCATAAGTCTGCGGGCTTGTCCAAGTCACCGCACCTGCGGTGTAGGTCCCAGTCCAGTCTGTGGTGGCAAATGGCTCACCCGAGTGGTAGTCAACATCGCGGAAGCCGATGTTGGTGATGGTGACGCCTGCAGGTACCGGGATCGAGAAGGAGCCGCCGGCACGATCAGAGTTCAGGTTCATCACCGAGTACTCGTAGTGGTAGGTGCCGTCGATGTTGGAACTGGTTCGATATCCGAGAACGAATCGGCCATCACCAGCATTGTCATACTCACGAACCAAGGCATCGGCATTGACCGTCGACCATGCGAAGATGGCGGGCTGTTGCTGAATGGTTGCACCTGAGAAGGTCAGGTTGTAACCGGTAGTCGTCCAAGTTCCGATGATGACCTTGCGGTAGGACGCATTGTTGTCGTCATTGTTGTTGGTGGCATCTTGCGGGTGGACATACTGCGCTTCCGCGAAGTACTGGGCGCCAACATTGAGGGCTGGATCCAGATCATTCTTGCGAACACGAAGCCGCTCTTTGAGGGTGGTCGGATCAGATGAAGTAGGATTGGTCCAGTTCGCCAAGAAATACCCTGTCGTTGGGTTGATCTGACTGCGAGGCCCGAGGTCACCCTGATCGCCGTTGAGGCTCCATGTATAGGGGTCTGAGCAACCGATTCCGAGAACTGTCGGGCATCCGCCGCCGGCAGGGGTGCAGGCGCCGCAGAGAGTTTGCTGCAGTGCGCAGAAACCATGCTTGACCCAAGACATGCCGATCTGCTCAAACCGACCGTTCATGGCGCGATACATGTTCTGTGGAATCACCGGATGCTGATTGCTTCCAGGTGAAGGAACCCACTGCAGTTGCTGAGTGCCAACATTGCAGCTCGTTGAACCGACCGCATAGGCGATCCAACTCTCACCGCCGAATGTTGCGACTCCATACTTTCCCCAGTCAGGAATGGAGCCGACGATTACATCGGGACCGGTGGCCAAGCCGCCATCATCACCGCGGCCTGGCAGGGCAGTTGCATCGAGTTGCCCGAGGACTACCGCGACGCTACCGACTGCAAGACATCCTAGTAGGGAATAAATTTTCATTGTCAGAATCTCCGAGGTGGTTGGGGTTGGATACTGCTCGTTAGAGATCAGACCGTCGATCGCGACAGTGTCATGGGTAAATGTACACCCGTAACAGAGTGCAGGAAAGTAACAATGCGGCATTTATGGCGTTTCTGCTAGTGAAACTGCGGCTTGCAAGCAGTTTAGACCGTACAAAAACACACCACCGCCGACAGATATCGGCGGTGGTGGAAAGTACATTGCGATCTCGACCCGACTGAGTAGGGCTCGGGTCTAGAGCATTCAGCGGCGACGGCGGCTCATGAAGCCAGCCATGCCGAGAAGCGCCAGGGCGCCAGGGGCAGGAACTCCGACCAGGGTGTAGTTGCCCTGACCGAACAGTGCCGTGGTTGTGCTGGCAACCTTGAAGCCAATCTTGAGGTAAGCCGTGT
>SIAA01000035.1 GCA_009692045.1 Phycisphaerales bacterium
AGCAGAAGCAAGATCAAGAGCAAGAGCAGAAGCAGGATCAAGAGCAGAATCCGGATCAACAGCAAAAGCAAGATCAACAGCAAAAGCAAGATCAACAGCAAAAGCAAGATCAACAGCAAAAGCAAGATCAACAGCAGAAGCAAGATCAACAGCAGAAGCAGGATCAACAGCAGAAGCCGGATCAACAGCAAAAGCAGGATCAACAGCAGAAGCCGGATCAACAGCAGAAGCCGGATCAACAGCAAAAGCAGGATCAACAGCAAAAGCAGCAGGGTGAAGCCGGCGAGCAGTCGCCCCAAACTGGCGACAGCCCGGGCAAGATGACCAAGCCCGAAGCGGATCGGCTGCTGCAGGCTGTGCGCGACCGAGAAAAGCAGCGCCGCGACGAACAGCGGGAAGCCGAGCGCGTAAGACAAGTTCCAGTTCAGAGGGACTGGTAAGGTGCAACCGTGAGTGCTCTATCCACGCTTCTCGCGATCTTGACAGCTGCCTCGCTGGCGCTCCCCGGCTTCGCAGCTGATGTCAAGTTCACCTTGAGCCCGCGTGAAACGTGGGTGGGTAGTCCTTCTCGACTGGAGATCGAAGTTTCCGACGCCCGCGGAGATGTCCCCAATCCGGTACTGCCACAAGTCGAGGGATGCACATTGCAACTCCAGCCTGGGCGCCGCACTCAGACTTCGATGCAGTTCATCAACGGCAGCACCAGCAGCTCCACCTCCGTTGCCATCACGGTTCTTGTGACCCCCAGCCGTGCTGGGCTCATCGATATTCCCCCAGTAACCCTGACAATAGATGGCACCGAGCATTCTTCAGGACCACTGTCACTGATCGCTGGAAAGAGTGAGGCCGGCGATCGACTTCGAGTAGAAGTGACTTCTGACGAGACAACCGCGTATCTCGGTCAGCCCATCGAGGCAACTTTGGAGATATGGGTGAGCCCCTTCACCAGCCGCGAACACAGTGTGCGCTTGAGCGAGGCCGACATGTGGGGCCTACTCAGTACTGACCGAACCGAGTGGGGAGCATTTCAAGGGGAGATCCGCCAGTTGGCGCAGCAGAACCGCCGGCCGATTGGCCATGAGGAAGTTGTGGGTCAATCGGTGTACTACATCTACCGAATTCCCCTGGAAGTCACGCCAGCCAAGACGGGTGTCCCGGACTTCGGCCTCGTGCGTGTCGTAATGGATTACCCAACGGAGCTCTCGACCCAGCGCGGACTCTTCGGCAATCGGCAGCTGGTCATCTCCGCATCACAACCAATCAGCGTCGAGGCCACGGTCGGGAACTTCAGCATCAACGAACCTCCTCTAGAAGGTCGTCCGGCCTCATGGAATGGCGCGGTCGGTTCATTCTCTGTGACGGCGACCGCCAAGCCCCTCAAGATAGCTACGGGGGATCCGATCACACTCACCTATGACATTCGCTCCCTCGGAAGCGCATCGATGCTCAAGTCTCTCCAGCCTCCGGACTTCTCCAAGGCAGAGGGAATGACCCCAGAGTTCAGGATCCCCGAAGATCCCATCGCCGGGACCATAGAGGGCAATGTCAAATCATTCACCCAGACCCTTCGCGCCACTTCACCGGATGTAAAGCAAGTTCCTCCCATCGAGTATTCGTGGTTTGATCCTCGAACTGATCGATACGAAACCGCCGCCAGCGCCGCCATTGCCCTAGTTGTCAGCCCAGCTGAACACATTAGCAGCGGCGCCATCTTGGGCGAGGGAGGGCTCTCTCCTAAGAGTCGCAGTTCCCTCACCTCGGTCGCAGGCGGGCTCGTCGCCAGTGCCCCCGTCAGCGAAAGCTTGCTGCGCGGCCAATCTGACGCGTCAGGATGGGTTGCAGGCCTAGCATTGTTGATGGGCCCCCTCACCTGCGCTACTGCTCTCATCCTCGCCCGCCGACGCAGTATGCACCGAGCCGACTCCGGATTGGCCCGTGACCGGGGTGGCATGAAGGTGGCGCGAACACTCCTCTCCCGCGGTGAAGTAACCAGCGCGGTTTGTGAGTTCATCTCGGCCAAAACGGGAAGAGCCCCTGGAACCCTTACCCGTGCGGATGCGGTAGATCTGGCCCGCGAGCACGGTGCCGACGAGGGTCTGATCCTGAAGCTCAACCAACTTCTGGCCAGCCGTGAGCGCTCCCGATATGCACCCTCCGAGCAGTCGACCTCGGTCGATGCCACTGGAACTGCTCTCGCATGCCTGAAGGAGCTGGATCGGCTCAGTTGGAGTCGCGTTATTACCCCCAACGAGGGAGTCAGCCCATGACAACCCGCACATGCACCGTGCTGCTCGCCGCCGCCTTTATCGCAGAGTCATGCTTGGCTGCCCATGCCGCACCCGACCAGTTGCAACGCGCCCAAGAGGCGGAGCAACTCTATGAACATGGTGCAGAGATGCAGACCACCGACCTTGCTGGCGCCCGTCAACTATTCGAGTCATCTGCCTCCATGTATAAGGAGGTTGTCGACTCGGGAATAGAAAACAGCGCGCTTTGGTTCAATCTGGGAAACGCCTACGGCAACGCTGGCGAGTGGGGCCAGGCCATCGGTGCTTATCTGCAGTCCCAGCGCCTTGATCCCGGTAATCAGGCAAACGCCGCCAATCTCGCGCATGCGCGCGCCGCTGTGGCGCAATCGATTCAAGTCGCTGACACGAGCTTGCTCTCGCAGGTCACATCGGCGTGGCAGACCGTGTCACTCTCCACTCGCACACACATTGCCATCGCATCATGGCTGCTGGCATGGGCGGTCATCACCATTGGAATCAGCAGCAGATGGCCTGCTCGCATTCCGTGGCACATCCTGATCGTCACTTCCGCCACGGCATTCGCGGTCACCGGATCAACTGTGGTCATCGACATGGTGCGGCAGGCTCAATCACCGCCAGGGGTACTCATCCGCGGCGAAGTCATCGCCAGGAAGGGAAACGGCGAGGGATTCACCCCGGCATTTGCTGAGCCGCTCAGCGAAGGGATTGAGTTCACCCTGATTGGCCGCAGACCCGGCTGGCTCCACATCAACCTTGCCGATGGCAAGGAGTGCTGGGTTCGCTCCGGCGACGCGGTTGTCGCCGATGGGACTAACGGAGAGGGTGAGATTCGAACTCACGAGTAGGACAAGCCCACTACTAGTTTTCGAGACTAGCCCGTTCAACCGCTCTGGCACCTCTCCTACGGGAGACGCAGTTTACCACGGCAGCGCACAGTTTGAGTTTGCACTTGATAACGCGCTAGGCATTGATGACGCACTGATAGCCCGGTGGTTCAGACGCCTGCTCTTGTCAAACTCTCAGGGAGCCCAGTGACTCAGCATCACCGCGAGGTCACCGCCAGCAACCGTGCCGCTACCGTCAAGGTCTGCCGCACCTCCGGCAGCACCCCACGCACCCAGCAGCATTCCGATGTCTGCGCCGTTGACATGACCATCGCCATTGAGATCGGCGGGATCACCCAACTCGCAGGCATCGGCGATGCCGTTGCCATTGGAGTCGGCGCATGTTGAGCCTGCACCCTGCCATGACGCTCCGGCCGAGTTGGCCTGAGACTGAGTAAGTACTAGGCATGCTCCATTGGGGAAGCAAGATGCTCCAGTGGGCATCGGACAACTGGTAGTGACACAGGTAGTGGAGTTGCCCTGGAATACACCGCCCTGCGCGGCGCAGGCCGCCGGACTCACTGGGCCAACGCACTGACCGGTTGGCAGACAGCAGGCACCCGAGGGGAAACAGACATAGCCCGTGCATGACTGCCCGGCGGGGCCAGCGATTCCGCCCACGGCGGTGCAATCCGCAGCCGAGATGTTCACGCATCCGCCCGTAGCCGCAAAACAGCAGGGTACGAGAGCTGCGGTGCATCCTGCGGTGGCGCACTGAGAGTTGTCGCCCTGATAGTTACCGCCCGCCAGATTGCACTCCGACATCGCCACCTGCAAGCATTGTCCATTGCTCATGCAGCAAGCGCCCGTGGTAGGACCGCACTCAAGAGGAGTCCAAGTCATACGCATCACCCAGTCACCACTGGGGCGGCAGTAGGACTGGAGTTGGCCGAATGTTCTCCACCCCGGATAGCAACCCAACGCGCCACAGTTGATGGCGTAGAGCCAGTTGCCGGTCAGTGTCGCCAGCCCTCCCACATCCGTGGTGAGGAAGGCATTGCTCGCATTCGGCGGCGCAACTAGGCATGGGTTCTGGGTCTGATTGTTGTGGTCATCAATGCGCACCCCCACGGAAAATGTGTGGCTGCCATTGTCGTAGATGTAGATCTGGTCCGGATCAGCGGGATCAACGCTGAAGTTCAGATTCACGCCATTGGTTCCGGGAGCGAGGACCACATGGGGAAGAATCTTGCCATCGGAACTGAAGGTGTAAGTCTGTTGGCCGTTTGCCGGTGTACCTTCAAAAATCATGATCGACCACTTGGTGGTTGTTTGCACCGTGGCCGCGCTGGTGGCGAAGATCACCTCTGCGAGGTCCAGCCGCAACGGGAACTTGTCCGCCGGAAGTGTGAAGGAAACGCCCGCGGCTTCCGTCTCACCCATACCTGCTTGCACCACATAGCTGCCACCGGAAAACGATGAGTTAGTGTGGGCGGAAATCGACTGAGGACAGGAAGCGCTAAGGCCGCCCCCTGATCCATCGGAGTTCCGCACAACAGCCTCGAGGATGGGCATGTCGCGGAAGGCATCAACCAGTGGGTTGAGTCGGGAACTCTCGCTAGTTGCGCTGGAGCTCGGCGACCCCAGGGCACCATCCGGCGATGCGGAGGCGGTGTGAGTGAGAACTGCTAGTGCTACAGCCACGGCGGAATGGGAGCGGGTCATAGGACCTCCTGATGGTTCACAAGATCGTAGCCCAGCCCACACCTTCGACAAGGAAGCAGTTAGGAGATTTCCCCGAATGCATGCCCCAGATTCGGACTTAGCGGCTTCGGGTGCGCTTGGCCCCAGGGCGAGGCAGGTTGCTCGCCTCCCAATCGATGGTGATCTTCGACTGCATGATCTCGTCGATCACGACCTCAAGATCACTGCGACCATCTCGATCAACGAGCGGTCGAGCGCCTTCGATCAACTGCCCTAGTCGGCGCTGAATGAGCGCCGTCAGTTTGAATCTACCACCAAGTTTTTCCACGATTGCATCGCTCTTCAGTGCTTCGATCAAAGCAAACTCCCTGTTGGTTTTGGCGCCATGGACCGCCGTGGCAAGTCCCGTAGGATAGTCGCTAGCGGCTTGTACCGCAACTATGTATGACGGGATCCCACCGCCCATTTTTGCGCACCGCCTATGACGACTTCCTGATGCTTGCTCTGGCGGGCCTCGTAGGGGCAGCCATGGGTGTCCTCGCCCTCGGCTTCATCCTCCCCATTCGGTGGATCCTTGCGGCGCTGGGGGATTCCTCCGTACCAATCTGGGTCATTGGGCTGCCGCTCGCTGGGGCCTTGGTTGTAGTGATTGTCAGGTGGCTCCTACCCACCTCCTTTCTAGGGCACGGGGTATCGATGGTCATTCTGGCGGTGAACCGGAGCCAGGGTTCGATTCCCTTGCTCGCTGGGGTCCGCCAGTGGATTGGAGCAACTGCAACTATCGCCAGCGGTGGTTCAGCGGGACCGGAGGGGCCAATTGTGACCATCGGAGCTGCCTTTGGTTCAGCAGTTGCCAGACTGATTCGGGCACCGGCTCAGAGGCGGCTAACCGTGCTGGGCTGCGCTTCCGCGGCTGGGCTCGCCGCCGTGTTCAACGCGCCCCTCACGGGGATGTTCTTTGTACTCGAAGTCATCCTCCGTGAATGGAGCCTGCGCACCATCGCCCCCATCGTGGTGGCAGCAGTGATCTCCTCGGCTACCGCGCAGGCGCTGCTCGGCAGCGATGCCCCCCTGTTCGGAGTGGATCCAACTCTCTTCGCAGGCAAGTATTTCTCGATCGGCAACACCCCCGTGTTTGTCCTAGTGGGCGTGCTGGCGGGAATAGCTGCCGCGCTGTTCGGACGATTCATGGAGCTCTCGCGCACCCTGTTTGAAATGGTCCCTCTCAAGCGGGCGGTCACTCCGCTGCTGGGTGCGTCGTTGCTGGTGCTCCTGGCACTGGGCCAGAGAGTTCTGAGTGGCAGCAGTGCCATGCCTCAGTTCTACGGCGATGGTTACCAGCTCACCGATTCGCTTCTGCATGCCGCCTCCTATGAAGGGATGGGCACGGGCTCGATGCTTTGGCTGCTAATGGGAGTCCTTGCGCTGAAGTGGCTGGCAACTTCAGCAACCGTTGCCTCAGGCGGTTCAGGAGGTTTGTTCGCACCCTGTCTGCTGATGGGAGCGGTGCTCGGAGGATCGGTGGGGGTCGGTCTGCGCAGCTGCGGATTCACAACCCTAGATCCGGTGCAGACCGCGGCGGTGGGCATGGGCGCATTCGTCGCGGCAAGTGCCCATGCGCCACTCGCGGGTGCTCTATTGATTTATGAAGTCACGAATGTTGACTCAGTCTTGCTGCCCTCGGTCCTGGCTGCGGTGCTGGCTGTGGTTGCCGCACGCTGGGTCTGGCGCGAGAGTGTCTACACCGGGGAGCTCGCCCACCTAGGACTGAGTTTCGGTGGAGCAGCTGACCTGACAACACTACGGCGCGTCTCAGTTGCCGACATCGGCTGGACGAAGGCCCCGGTCGTACGCACCACGGACATGGCCCAGTCGCTCGTCGACTGGGCGAGCAGCGCCGAGACCGCTGACATTCTGGTCTCCGATGGCAGCGGCCGATTTGCCGGACTCGTCACAGCACAGGCTCTGCGCTCAGCGCTCCTATACCCAGAGTCTTTGCGGATAATGCAGGTGGCAGAAATCGCCACCACCAGCGTGCAGGCGCTGCGTCCTCAGGAGATGCTCGATGTAGCAATGGACAAGTTCTCGACCTCGGGCGTAGACACACTGGCCGTGATCGATGGCGACGGCCAGATTCTGGGCGCCCTCACTCGCACCCGGCTGCTCTTGGCATACCGACGACTGCTGGAGACCTGACAGTTGAGCCCTGATCAACCAACTCGCTCCCGTTTCCCTCGCACCAGCCGCATTCGCGCTAGCTGTGACTTCAAGCGGGCATTCGCCGCCCGCCTTTTCGAAGATGTGGGATTCGCAATCATCCATGGCACGCCCAATGGGCTCGCAACTAGCAGGATCGGATTCGCGGTGAGCAGGCGGGTAGGGATCGCCCCCGTCCGCAATCGATTGAAGCGGATGATGCGGGAAGTGTTTCGAACGAGCTCCGCTGAACTGCCCCGCGGATTCGACATCGTGGTACTGGCGCGGGCTCACCCAGCTCTGAGTCTCGCGGAGTACCGCGAGAGATTGCTGCGGGCTGTTTCGCTGTTGGCAAGACGCTGCGATCGAAGAGAACTGCCACCGACCTAGTTGATTCAGGGCACGGGATCAACACCGGAACCACCCCAGGGGTGGCAGCGAACCAATCGGTGCATCGTTAGAAACAGACCGCGCCAAAACCCATGACTCCGCAATGCCTGCACTGAGTACACCGAGCACGAGGGCTGAAACCGACACGATCCGGCAAAGAGCGGACTGAGGGTTTTTTGGTAGAGCACAACGGCGCAGATGGCAAGCCTCGCCGCCAGCGACGGAGCGGAGACTTTGCCGGGAGGGTCACGATCAACCATCTACGACTCGATTGATGACTTCGCCGACTCCTTCAATCTCAATGCGCACTTCGTCGCCAGCTCTCAGGAACCGCGGTGGCTTGCGACCGGCTCCCACTCCCGCTGGGGTACCGGTGAGAATCAGCGACCCGGCGAGCAGCGTGGTGCCACGGGACAACTCGACAATGAGGGCGGCGACCGGCCAGATCATCTGTTTGGTGTTGCCATCCTGCATCAGCTCGCCCGATACCCAGGTCCGTATGCCAAGCGAGTCCGGGTTGCTCACCTGCGATGCCGGTACTAGGGGAGAAACGGGACAGAAGGTGTCGAAGCTCTTGCCTCGGCAGAACTGACCACCGGCACCCTCCTTCTGCCACCACCGCGCGCTGACATCATTGGCCACTCGGAAACCCCGCAGGTAACTCAACGCAGTTTCAGCAGTCGCGTTGGTGCAGTCGGATCCAAACTCGAGGCAGAGTTCGCCTTCGAAATCAACTTGCGGGCCGTGCTCCCTGCAGATGGGTGGAATGATGATGGGTGTGCCACTCGGAACCACGCACGCCGGATTCTTCATAAAGACCATGAGCCCGCTGGGCGGTGCTGCACCCATCTCCGCCGCGTGTTCCGCGTAGTTGCGGCCAATGGCAAACACTGCCGGAGGCCTGGCTGTCACTTGCGCTCTCCCACCGCGCGATTCTGGGCATCGACGGCCTCCTGCTTGGCCCGCTCTGCTTCCGCTCGGGCGATGCGCCACTCTTCCATGTTCGGCGGTTCGGGAAGCGCTTGCTCGAAAGGCATCACCTCCCGAAGGGGACTCGCTTCGAACTCGGCGCGCATCGGCTCCTTGACCAGATCAAACACTAGGCGGCGATAGGCCTCATCGGCACGGTTGTAAATGGTGAGCCGGTCAATGAGCGGCTGCGTTGTGTCGCGGAGGACTGAGGCGAAAACATCCTCAACGCTGCGCTCGAGTCCGCCCAGCAAGTCTGCCATGCGGCGCTCCCCGAACTTGTTGACGAAGTCGGTGAATTTGGTGCTGCGGAAGTAATCGGTCAGCTGGCTGGCGAATCGAAGGGCGTCCTTGAGAACCTGATCACGCCCTAGCAGCAGACCCTCGCGGAATCCTCGCGCCAGCGCGGCGTACACATCGGAGCGCGCCACCTCGGGCTGGAACTCATACTCGCCGTAGGTTGACTCGCGCACAAATGTGTCCATGGGAACGGCGTACTTGTGATTGGGGATCAATCCGCCCCGACCGTAGAGACCATCGAGGTTGTCCATGATCGCCTGCGCGCCCTCGATGTCACCGGCGCGGTAAAGATCACGAACAGCCCAAGTCATGAAGTTCTCATGGAAGTCACTGAAGGTGTCGCCGCCGGCGCCGCGAGTCTTGTAGTGCTTGCGGTAGAGCTCATTGAAGTAGCGGTCAATCGCCTTGATCCAGCGCGGGTCATTCAAGCGCGCGGGGTTGTCATTACTGAAGGGGTCGTAGTCCATCAGGCCGCTGCGGGCCAGTGCCTGCATCGCCTGAATCGTCAGTCGATCCGTGTTGACGATCTTGTAGATGTCGTCATCCGTGTCGTAGCGATCGGCGCCCGTTGTTGCGCCCAGTCGCGACCAATACAGTGTGTGTGCCTGAGGATGACGCCAGTCCAGCGGACCGAACTCCTTGGTGTACTGCGCCATCACCGCCGGGTCCATGTTGTAACCCTCTTTCAGTACCTTCTTGCGCAGGAAGTCCACGAAGGTGCGCCCGGCGGCGGCATTGGCGGGATCACCAAGCACCCGATCGAAGGTGGCGTACACGGGGTCGTTGCCAAGAAACTTTGTGTGCAGTCCCAGCAGAGATGCGAATCGAGAGGTTCTTGATGACTCCCACTTGCCCTCGTTGAGGAGAAAATCCTTGTCGAGGCGGAAACGGAACTTCTGATCGAAACCTGAGAGACCTTCCGAGAGCTGGTCCACCAGTTTTTTTACCCCCGGTGTCTTGAGCTCTGCCTCTTCCAGACTGTCGGGCGCATCGCGGATGCTCTCCATCCAGAGAATCCGCTGGGCCCAACCTGGAGGCGGGGTTCCCAGCACGAACTGCCACTCTTTGGCCCATTGCCGCTTGTAGTAGAGGTGAGCATCATCGGCGACTCCATCGACCTTGTGGGACAGCCAGAATGCCAGCTCCTTGTTCAGCCAGAGATCAGTGGGATTGTGGCGCAACCCTTGATCCCGCACCAGCTCGATTCCCGCCTTCACCCACTGCCAGCGTTCCTCGGGTGTGTTGGTGAGAACGGAGATGTTGTAGGCCATGTTGTGGCCATGGAATCCCCACACTTCACCGAATCGTGGCTGCAGTTGGGTGATCAACTGGGCATCGGCCATCGCTTCGTAGAAGAGCCCTTTCTCCTTCTGCATGGTGGCCTTGATCCACAGGTAGTCGACGATGATGCCGCGCAGGGCTCCGATGGCAGTACCGATAGCAACAATGGGCGGCGCACCTTCGATAGCAGCCGTGGTATAGCGCAGGTCCTTCTCATCGGCGATCTTGGACATGCGAGGCAGAATCGAGCCTGCCACTGCCATGGCAACGAGGGCAATGATGACGCAGGCAAACTGGATCAGGCGGTCACGCATGTCGGGACTCGATCATCCTTGTCCGCTGTAAATGGCAATCTCTTTGCGACGAAGCACGGAGTAACCCACGGCGAGCACCAGAAGACTCCAGCCGAATCCAATCAGACCCACGGCCCGACCGACATCCTCCCAGGTGATGAGGCGGCCTTCGGTGAGTCGATCACTCGCGCGCGTGTTGCCAAACGCTCCCAGCATCCACTGCGAAGCGAAGGCAACTCCCTTCACCACACCGTGCAAGGCTCGGACAATGATGCCCGATCCCTGCGGCGCCCAGTAGTACTCCAGCGAAATGGCAAGAAAGGGACTGAGCAGCGCCACGAGAAACAGCGTGAATGCCACCAAGCAGGAGACCGGGAAACTCAGCACCGAGCCCGCGCACACTCCCAGCATGGCGATGAAGGAGAGTTTGGCAAGATCGATCACCATGGCCCGGAAGAAGTTGCCTTCGAATGTTCCCGCGGCATAGAGAATCTCCAGACCATCGGCATCGAAGAAAATGGTGGACGCGCCGGGGTAGTGGTTTTGCCCATCAAAGCCCACATTCTGCACCTCGAGACGCAGGGATCCATCTGGTTCGATCAGGGAGTGCGGCAGTTGAATCTCATGACCCTGCGCCGGCACATACATGCGATCAATCCACATACCCGTCTTGGGAAAGAGAAAGATCACCGGATGAGTTTCGTGCGAACTGCTGGCGCCGGTGTGCAGGAAGAATCGCAGTGAGAGCGGCTGCCCCTCGTAGGCGGCGCTGGAGAACAGGTAGCGAAAGAAACCCGTGATGTCCAAAGTTTCGGAGGCGGCCGTGACCTCAGAGACAGTGTCACCGATTCCTTCGAAGCGGAAAGTGCGACTGGAGCCGGGATCCACGGCGCGCTGCCGAGCGAGGAACTCCTTGTATTCCTCCGCCGCCAGTTTGCCGCGGACGGTGCGGTCCTCCTTGAGTCCGTCGGCGATGTCCTGCTGAAGAGTCGAGTCCTCGGCAATGGTTCGATCGACCGCGTCCATCAAAAACTCGCGCGTTGGTTCCTCAAAGGTTGGACGAACGGCTTGCCGCGCTACCAGAACTTCATTGGTGACTGCCTGGGCATCGCGCAGGTCTACGGAATCGCGGGTGCGCAGAAACTCGGTGTAGCCGACTATGGCCAGGGCTGCCACGGCTAGAAGAATTGCATCTACCAGCACCACTCCCAGCCACTTCCCCACCAGATAGTTGAGCCGCGATACTGGTTTGGTAAGCAACTGCCAAATCTGTCGGTCGCGCATCTCGAACGAAGTCGTGGCGCAGGCGAGCAGAATGGTCATGCAGGCGGCGCAGCCGAAGGCAATGCCCGTGGCTCGGGCGATGAAGGTCTGAATCTGATACCGCAGCGGCGATGCCGGATCAATCCACAGCGGGATGAGTGGCAGCGAGACCAGCACGATGCCGATGAACAGGGTGCTGATGCGAAGTCGCATCGCTTCCTTTATCACGGTGTGGGCGATGGCGGGAATTACGCGCCGTTGACCGATTGCCACAAGTGTCGCCTTGGAGAGCACAGCGAACACCAGGATGAGCGCGCCAATCCCCATGGCCGATGTGGCGCCCCCTATCGCCCCTGATGCGAGGAGCGGAAGCGCCACCAGTGCACCGGCGCCGAGCGCCCCCACGGTGAGCAGTGAACACTCGAGCACCACGGCAAGCACCAGAAAGTTCGCCAGCAGCACCGCCATGCCGATGCAGAGTTGCGGGCGCTTGGCCAGCGTCGCCGGGAGCCAATCTGGTGCCTCGGGAAGCAGGACAAACGCGGCGAGTTCCTTGAGGTACAGGATGCGGCCGTCCTCACCGACCACATCGGGCATGATGACCTTTATGCGATCACCGCCTAAGGTGCGACCGCCAATGGACATGGTGCCGGTCTCAATGAGTTGTACCGCTTCCGGCGAGCGAGCCTGGTCATCAAACGCTGCTAACTGTCTTTCGACAGCCGACAAAGCGTCGCTGTATCTGAGACTAGTTCTGATCGCGGGAAGTGAAATCGCAGCGACGCATACCAGAGCAATGATGCCGAAGGAGATCTTTCCGCTCCGACTGCACTGGAATCGATCCCCCGCCGTGAGGAGACGCCGCAGGGCGCTCGTCACTCCTGACCCCCGCGTTTGCCATCAAGGTCAGTCATCAAGTTGTCGATGAAGGAACTGTCGGCACCCTTAGGGCCGGAGGCAGCCTTCGGCTCGTTCACCTTTCTGGCCGCGGGCGCATCGTGGGCGCTAGTTAGTTCATCAAGAACGGGAGTGGACACCGGCAGGGGCGCCGATGCCACAGTTGTCTCGGCGATCCTGGGAGCATCGACCGAACGCTCAAGCTCCGATATGAGCGAGCCGCCATCGCTATCGCCCCTGGCAAGAAATGCCGCGGTAGCACCCCCATGCAGAGCACCACTCGTAGTCACCTGCTCCTTACGAGCCTGCTCCACGATCTGCATAAACAACTCTTCGAGCCGCTGCCTCGGGGCACTCACCGATTGGATGCTCACTCCCTCGGCCTCATGCAAAAGCGTGTCGATCCGCGCAATCGTCTCGGACCGAAGGCGAGGCGTGCGGATGAGAGTGTGATCGGTGTCGGCAAGAAGCGATTCGCCGGTGCCCTGGGCCCGGATGCGCCCGCCGTAGAGAATCACCATGCGATCGCAAACACTTTCAACATCGGCGAGCAGATGACTGGACAAGAGAATGGTCTTGCCTCGGCGACCAAGTTCCAGCAGCAAGTCTTTGACCTGCTTGGTGCCAATGGGATCAAGCCCACTGGTTGGTTCATCCAGGATGAGGAAGTCGGGATCATTGATCAGCGCCTGCGCCAGCCCCAGTCGACGCGCCATCCCCTTGGAGTACTCCCCCACCGAACGATGAACCACCTGCGATAGACCCACCATGTCCAGCAACTCGCTCACGCGCCGGCGACGAGTGCGATGATCGATGCCAAACAGTTTCCCGTAGTAATCCAGAGTCTCGGCAGCATCGAGGAATCGATACATGTAGGACTCTTCCGGTAAATAGCCGATGCGTCGCTTCACCGCGACATCGCCGGGGTCTCTCCCATACACCGCCAACTTACCCTTGGACTTGCGCAGCAGCCCCAGCAGCATTTTGATTGTGGTGCTCTTGCCTGAACCATTGGGACCGAGCAGTCCGAAGATTTCATTAGGGCGAATCTCGAAGTCGATCCCATCGACGGCGCGCGCCTTGGCTCGCAGCCAGAAGTCATTGAACACCTTGGAGAGGCCGATCGCCTCTACCACCAGTCCTCGCTCACTCTTGGGTGTGTGGAGATGTTCCATCTTGCTCCAGAGGGCTTACTGCCTGCCCGCGCCGGTCGTGCCGGTTTCATCCAACTTGCGGCCAGCCCGGTCGATATTGATCTGCCGCGACCCTAGGTTGTAAGCAGGATCATTGGCCCCCAACATCTGCGCCTCTCGCTTCTTGCGCTCCAACTCGGCGTTGCGCCGAACTTGCATGACATCGGGAGAACTCGTGATGGAAACATCGATCATGGACAGCGCTCGCGGCATGGCGAACACCTCCACTTGAGGTTGTGACATCACATCGCGCACGGCCTCGAGCCACAGTTGTCGCACCAACTGCTGGGGATTCTCATGGAATGATGGGGCGAGGCCAGCAACCCGACGAGCCTCCTTGCCCAGTCCAGAATCGATATGAGCGCGATAGGCGCGTGACCGCGCAATGATGCGGGATGCTTCACCGCCGATGTCGTCCTGCTCCAAGCGCGCCCCGATCAACTTGAGTTGCGCCTCGGCCGCATCAATATCGCCTGCGGTGAGACAGCCCTCGTACTTCCCGATCAATGCCAGTACCTCGGCGTAGTTGGGACCAGCGGCACCGACCAACTTGGAACTACTTTCCTGCCGAGCCTTCTCTATATAGACCTTGGCATCTTCCCGCCGCGCCTGCACATTGGCGATCTGATTCCGAACTGAGAGCGGCGCGATGCGATCAGGCACCGAGACGGAATCCAGCTGGATTCCTGCGCCCATTCCATCGAGCGACTTCTGGGCCACGCTACGGATGGTGGGCTCGATCTCATCGCGAGCCTCGATGAGCTGCGCGAGGGTGAACTTGGAGGCCACCTGCACCACGGCTCGGCGCAGTGAGGCCGTAACCAGAGCGTCAGCGCGCGCTGGCTCGAAGCGAGAGAGAAAGTCGACGGGGTCGATGATCGAGTACTCGGCCTTGAGGCGCAGGTGCCCGAGATCACCATCAGCAGTGATGACGAACCCATCCAATCCCGGCCGCAAGCCAGCGGACACATCGGCGCCGGCGCTGGCTGCTTCGATAGTCTGAGATTGATCCTGCAAACGAGGCCAGAAGTCATCTCGAAGATCGATGGTGCGCTTCTGGGGTAGTACCCGCAGTTCGCCCACGGGATAGGGCCAGAAGGGAGACAAACCCGGAGTCACAGCTTCAGTTCCGGCCTCGCCACTGATCGCTCCGAAGATCGTGCGCACACCGGTCCAACCCTCCTGCACACTCTGAAAGCCGGAGAGCAAGAAGACCGTGACCAACGCCAGCATCGCTACCTGGAGGAGCCGGTAGCTGAGGCGCAGCGCCTCTTGCAGACTCTGGTTGGCCGGATCCAAGGCACGCCGCATGTCAGAGCTGCTCTGGGCGGAACCTGCGACTTGCAGCTGCGCCGACGCATGCCGACGGGGCTCGCTCTGTTCGTCTTCGAATGGAGAAGGGGCCTCACCCACGGTCACTTCCCTGCCTTGGGCTGGGGAATGCCGTTGGCGTCCTGCTCGCTATCGAGATCGATCAGGTGAAAGGGCGCCTTGTTCATGTCGGTTACGAATGTGGTGTTGCCTGAGAGCGAGGCCTTGAGGGTGTCAAGCCAGGCAAGAAAGATGGCAAGATCAGCCTCGGCCAGCATCTGCTGGTAATAGACCGTGGCTTGTTCGTTGCCTACGGCTTCGATGTCGGTAGCCCACTGCTCGGCGAAGGCGCGAATGGTGGACGCCGAACTTGCCGCCTGACTCTTGAGAGCATCAGCCTCAGAGTTGCCCTTGGCCTCTTCCAGATTCGCCAGCGTCTCCTGCACCGCTGCCATGCGACGAAGCACGGCGACTGTTGTCTTGGGCGGCAGAACTACTTGGGAAATGCCCACCCCAACAGGCTCGATGCCCGGCGACTTGCCCGCTTGAAGGTCAGTCAGAATCGCCTGCTCCGCCTCAGCAAGCTTGGAGTCAGTTCCGAGCAACTCGTCAAATGTGTAACCGCCGACGGCCCGCAGTGAGGCGCGCAGATCAGTCTCGAGGGTCTTGCCGGCGGCGTCAAGAGTTCCAAACGATGTGAAGAATTGCAGCGGCCCATTGCCGGCGACATCCATGCGCCAGAGCAGGTAGACCTGCACTACCAACTCGCGCCCGTCACGAGTGAAGACCGTTTCGTAGGGGCTCTCCACCAGTTGCAGGCGCGTGTCCAGCCGCTCCACATGATCAATGAAGAAGGGAGCCTTGAAGTGGAGCCCGGCATCTCGCTCAACCGAGGTTGGCTTACCGAATCGCGTCACCACGGCGAGCTCATGGAAGTTGACGGTGTAGGTGGTGTTGAACAGCACCAGCACCAGCATCACGATGGCTCCGACGGCGATGGGGATTTTCTTACTCATGAGTCATTTGCTTCCATTGTTGTCCGTCTTGCGCTCGAGGTAGTCCGCGAGATTCAATCCTGGGTCCGGTTGTTGCATCTGAACATCGAAGCGAGTTCGCTCGGGATCGACACCGAGTACATACTTGGATCGCACCCCCGCCAGCGTGTGGGCCATCACCTGCATGATGGCCCGCTGTCTATAGAGTTCGGGAGCGGTGTGGTAGGAGGCTGACTGGCCCATTACCAGACTGGCGGTGCGGCGTGCCTTCATCTGCAGTTCCCAGCGTTTGGCTCGAGCGGCCCCGATCACACTGGCAGACTGAGCGCGTGCCTCGAGAAGTAACCCTTCGACTTTGGCCCGCTGCGCCTGAGCGGCCGCACTGGCAACACCCTCGAGGCGCTCGAGACGATGCAGTTCGTCGATGCCCGCTACGGCTGCCATCGCCGTGGGCACACCGCCGACGATCGCCGCCATGGTGGTGTTCTCAATCCGCTGCGCTTCCTCCACGACCTTGCGGGAGTTCTCAATGTCGATTGATCGCTCCTCAAACATCATGGCTGCTTCCGGAGGGGGACGCAGGGTGGGAATATCTATGCCAACTACCTCAACGCCAGATTTCACCCGGTCGAAAGATTTTTGAATCCGCTCGCGCAGTTCCTTCACCATGGAGTCGCCCCGAGGCGAGAGCACCTGATCGAATCCGGTCATGGCAAGAAGTTGGCTGACCTCACGCAGTGCTAGCGCCTTCAAGGTTCGCTCCCGCATATCAGGGCCGCGCCGCGAGGGTTGGTCCGAGGCAAATGAGAGCCAGTCGCGCAGAGAGTCCGACCGTATGCGGTAGCGCAAGATGACCTCGACATCGACGAGCGCGAACTTGTTGGAGACCGTGGAGTCAGCCGGCTGATCCGCGCCGCTTAGCAGCGGGTCGGCGCGAAGATCCCGGGCAACCTCAGCAGCAATGGAAGGCGCACTGACGATGAATGCACGACGATCACCACCACCCTCTTTACTCTCAATGGGCCAGAGATTGACCCGCTGCGGCTCTGAGGCCACCGGTCCCAGCGGAATGGATCTGATGCGCGCGACATCAAACGACTCAATTGTCTCGAAGGGCCACGGCAGTTTGAACAGCAGCGATGACTCCGCCGCCTCGCCAGTGATCTGACCTCCGCGCAGACGCAGCGCCTGCACCCCAGGCTCCAACACCACGACTGTCGTGAGGCAGATCAGAACCACAGCTCCCAGAGCGAGCAGGTAGGCCGCACTGCGGAGCACCAGTTGGTAGCCCCAGCTGCTGGTGATGTCGAAGCCGAACTGATAGTTGACGGCCTCGTTGATGCTGCGGACGATGGAATCCGGCGCAGCTAGCAGACCCAGAACCTTGCTGTCGAATGCTGGCCTGGGAGTCTCGCCACTGCGGCGCGGTCGATAGAGATTCAGGATGAAGTTGAGGACAACTTCACTGCCCGCCACTGCCATAAAGATGCCAAGTCCGTAGGTAATCCCCTGAAGGACGGCTGGCCGTTGAAACACGCCAAAGACAACACCTACCGCCACTGCGGTCATGACCAGCGCGTTTCCCACCATCACACCGGCGCCGCCTCGCAAGTTCTGCCACGCAGCTTGCTGGGCCATTCCCGCCACGAAACGCGAGAAGATGAATGCACCTAGCGCCAGGCCAAGGCAGATGGCCATCTGCCATCCCGAAGCGGAACCAATACCGAATACCGCCGAGTCAAGAGGGGCCCCCGAGCCCACCGGCGCCGCAGCGGCCACCACTTGCAGAAAACCCAGAATCCACCACGAGCCAAGCCCCAGCAACGCTGCGTACACCAGACTTGCCGCCGGAACCAGCGCACCGTGCATCAGACGAAGCCGCCGCGCCGCCGCCTTGCCCTCGGCCTCGGCTGCCTCAAAGACGCTCTGCGGATTGTCGTGAGCTGCAGCCAGTTCATCCGTCTCCAGCGACTCGATGCGTTCGAGACGATGCTGATGGAACAAGAGCACCAGCGAGACCCATGGAATCGTTCCCGATAGGGTCCAGAAACTGGCGAATGTGCAGGCCGAATCCCCCACCACCTGCCCAAAAATCAGCAGCGTCAGACCGATGCCTGTCTGGACCATTAGACCGAGACCTGCAACTCGAGCCGCCTGCTGATATGCCAAATGATCGTGCGTCATGGAGGGGTTGGAATCATATGCGCCCAAGGCCTTCTATGCCGAGGGTACGCACCTTCGCTACGATTGGTTCGACATGAACTTTCTCGAGCAACTTTGGGCGATCGCCCGCAACACTCTGCTGGAGAGCATCCGCCAGCCCATCGCCCTGGTTGTCGTTCTCGCGGGGGTGCTGCTGGTGATAATGAGCAACCCTTTCAGCGCGTACACCATGACCGATGACAATCGCATGTTTGTCGACATTGGGCTCTCCACCGTCTTTGTGGCGGGCGCCATTCTGAGCGCACTTCTTGCCACCAATGTGCTGGCTCGGGAGATCGAGAATCGGACGGTGCTTACCGTGGTGAGCAAACCCGTGGCCCGCTCCACCTTCTTGATGGGAAAGTATCTGGGGATCGCTGGCACGCTGACTCTATGTCTGCTGTTTCTCTCGCTTGTCTTTCTCCTCGTTGACCTGCACGGGGTGATGGACACCGCGGCGACTCCCTTCCACCTTCCCGTCATCCTGTTCGGCTTTCTGGCACTCTTGGTCGCCCTCGGAGTAGCGCTCTGGTGCAATTTTTTCTACCACCAATCATTCACTGCAGTCTTTATCACGCTAGGAGTGGTGACACTGGCGATTGCCTATGCCCTTGCTCTGCTGTTCGGCCCCGACTTCAAGTCGGTGGCGATCTCCGCGAGCTTTGAACCGGAGCTACTGAAGGCGGTGGGATTGGTGATCGTCGCCGTATTGGTAATGGCATCGATCTCGCTCGCGGCCAGTACGCGCCTCGGACAGGTAGTGACACTCACCGGCACCCTCGGGCTGCTGATCCTCGGGCTCCTCTCCGACTGGTTGTTTGCACGGGAGATTGTGCGCTTGGAGAAGTTCATGACGGTGGCTGGTGATGCCGCGAGCGCGGCCGATCATGCCTGGCTCTTCACCTGCAAGGCGATGTACGCCATCGTTCCCAACTTCCAGATGTTCTGGATGATCGACGCCGTGAATCAGCGGCATACCATCCCCTTTGATTATCTGGGCTACGCCCTGATCTACGCGGCCGCGATGACTATGGCAGCGCTGGCCATCGGAACGGCACTCTTCCAGAGACGGGAAGTGGGCTGAGCGAATCGACCCCGCGCGCTCACTGACCGCCTTGGCGGCGGGCCTTGCGCATGTCTGCGAGTTGCTTCTCCATCTCCGACAACTGTCGCACCAGAGGTTCTTTGTCTTGGGGCATTCCCAACTCGAAAACCATGAACTCGTAGCAGCGGTCATACCACTCTAGAAGCTTCTTGAAGAGGGCGATTCTGGTGCCAAGGATGACGATCTCATCTCCACTTGCAGTGTTCTTGTAGTTCATCTGCTCGTAGATACGAGGAACTTCCTTTTCGCACTGGGTGAGGATGCGCTGCCACTTCTCGTAAATCTTCTTGCCCTCTTGATTGACCTCGTAGGTTCCGGGCTCGAGTCCTAGCGCTGCCGCTAGTTCTTCCTGAGTTCCGGCGACACCCTTGGAGAATCCGCAGTGCAGCGCATTGCTGGAACTGAAGCAGAGGTTTTCCGTTTTGTCGGAGAGATCAAACTCCCCCTCCATGGTCTTGTACCAAGTGATCTTGCCGGTATCAGGGTCCTTGTCATAGGAGAGCTCGTGCTCTTTGGTGACCATGCATCGACCTATGTAACCGTGCTGACCACCCATCTCCTCGAATACCCGCTCCAACTCCGCTTCCCATGCTTCATTGGCCGCGCCGGTCACGGCGGTGAGACCCTGAATCATGGTGATGGATCCCAGCGATCCCTGAGGCATGAAATAGATTTCATCGGCTTGTACCGCGGTGAATGCCCCACCGGAAATCGCCTTCTCAATCCAGGAAATCAGGCGGTGTCGCTTCTTGACCCGCTTCAGAACCTCGTGAATCTGATCACCCTCGATCACGAGTCCGCCATTGGAGTTGATATGAAGAACGATGATCTGGCCATCACCATACTTGTCTGCGACATCGGCAATTTTCACCATGTCTTCGGCGCGAAGTCCGATTCCCACGGTTCCATCCAGAGGAAGAATAAAGAGTTGTCTCTTGCTGCCAGGGGCGACGGCATCTGCCGCGGGAGCAGTACGAATAGCGGCACCAGCATCGGTGAGAGTCGGCGTAGTTGCGGCCGGCTCAACTGCCGCGGAGACAGTTTTCATGGAAACAAGATCAGTGAGGAATACTGGCTTCCGTGTGGCAGTTCCCGTCGGAGTTTCGATGGAAAAGAAGAGCATCT
>SIAA01000036.1 GCA_009692045.1 Phycisphaerales bacterium
CCATGATTTGTTCCACGTGGAACATTGTCAGTTTTTCGAAGTGGAACACTGTCAGCTTTTCAAATCCGTGCCACTATAACACGGCCCAGATGGTCACATTCGGTTCAGTACACCTTTTCTGGTCATCCAGGTTGTGGTTGTCATGCTCTAACCGAGCATTGAAGCACTCTGCATAACGCAGTAGTCCCATGCTTCCTCAGGCAGAGGTAACAGGGATGTGTTTGACTTATCGGAACTGTCATTGCACCAGCCACAGCCTATGGTGCTAGGAACCAACAGCTCCCATGGACGCGGCGGGTCATTACCAGTTCGATCATTCGCTGATTCCAGCAACATCATCACCACATCTAAGGTTCGACCCGGCATCCCCAGCAACATATTCGTGGCGGCAACTGAAGCGCTCGATCAGCTCTACGGCGTTCTGAGTCGTCACGCACTCGGCAATCACTAGGCAAAGTCGGGCCAACCAAAGTCGTTGGTGATTGCAAGTCGGCTATAGTCGCGACTATGGCAGAAGCGAATGGGTTGGTCACTACCGAGCGCCGCGGCGATGAACTAGTGATCTCCATTGGAGCCACGGTCATCGAGTCCACAAACTGTTTGGCGCTACGGAAAGCAATCGATGCCGCGCTGCGAAGCCGTCCCTCTGACATCACTCGCGTACGACTCGAACCGCGCAACCTCACCGCCATGTCCAGCGCCGGATTCGAGGCGCTGCTCCTCCTTCACCGCACCTGTAAGGAGGCTGGCCTAGCTCTATTGGTAGGCAAGCCTACTAGTGAGTTCGGCACGCTTCTCGCGCGCATGGGTTTCCTCCGGCTTCTGAAGGTCGATGGGGCAGGCAGCTGACTCTTCAGCAGCCGCGTCACACCCTTCTCTAAATCACAGTGGTTTCATTCACCTGGGGAGAAGAAACAGTTGTGCTGTAGTTCCCCAGCTGCCGAGTCAGGGTGTCGCGCGCATGATCGGTGCCATGATTGAGAACAATCTGTGCTCGCGCATGCGCTCTCTCTGAAAGCCATTGCAGCAGGTCGTCCGGACTCGCGTGCCCCGAAAGACCATCCACTCGGACAATCTCGGCACGCACTCTGATCTCTTCACCATTGATTACAACCCGACTGGCGCCATGAGCCAATCCATGGGCCAAACTTCCATCGATCTGGTGACCAGCGAACACAATAGTGGCGCGTTCGCTTGGCAACATTCGGCGCAGGTGCCGCAGTATTGGTCCAGCATCACAGAACCCCGAGCCCGCAAGGATTGCACATCCTCCGTGCTCTTCGGCAATCACCTTCGACCCTTGCGCGGAAGTGATCGGACGCGATGAGGAAAACGAAAGGGGGTTTTCGCCGCAGGCAATGGCGTGCGCCGCATCCGAGTGCAGCAATGTGGGATGCCTCGTGTAGACACCGCACACCCGCACAGCCATGGCTGAGTCAACAAACACCGGCAAGTCGCCCAGAATTCCACGTTTCGCCAAGAGAGACATTCGGTGAAGCAACAACTGAGCTCGTCCCAGCGCGAACACGGGGAATAGAAGTTGCCGACCTTCGCGGCGCGCACTGGTAATCACCTCTTCCAGTGTTGATCGCAGCACCGCTGACGGTGGAGTCGTTGCTGACTTCCCCTGCGGCTCTGCACCGGAGTTCCCAGCTGCCGCTTGCTGCGAACTGCGCCGACTCTCCACACCGGTGCCACTGTCGATTTGTTTGGCTGCGGTCTGGTGATGCGCCAAGCGCGCGCCATTGGTTGACTCCATCACCACTACATCAGCCTTGATTCCTCGACCACCGTGGGGAGCAAGCAGTCCCCCATCAGTAGGACCGATGTCACCCGAGAGGAGTACTCGCGGTTTCCCAGGTAAGTATTCACACTCGATCTCCACGCTCGCCGACCCGATCACATGTGATGCATCGTGCATGCGAATGCGCACCCCATCGGCGACTTCCGCCCACTCCGAGTAGGCAACGGCTCGAATCATGCGGGCGGTTGCCCTCGCTTCCAACTCGGAGTAGAGAGCAGGGGGGGCAGCCGGACGGATCTTGTGCGGCACCGCCAGATGCGCCGGTTCAATTACGCGCGCTTCGGGCGAGGTGCCCTGGGCAAACTCCTCCAGGCGCATCCTCTGCAGGGAGGCCGAGCTGCGCAGCACACGCGGCAGCAGTTCTGCCGTTGGATCGGTACACCAAATCCCACAACCGCAACCCAGTGCCGGCAACATGCCAAGCCGTCCGCAGTGGTCAACATGAGCGTGCGTCACCACCACCGCATCTATTGAGGCAAAGTCCAAGTCGGGCGCCACAGCATTGCGCAGCTCCTGTTCGAATGAGCCTTGAAACAACCCGAAGTCAATCAGAACCCGCGCCCGTGGCGTCGTCAGCAGTGTGCAAGAACCGGTGACCTCACCCGCCGCGCCGAAAAACTGCAGTGTGGCGTGGGCGGGCACTCGATGCAGGTTACAGCGCACGAGCATGGCCATGATCCGAATATGAGGGATTGCCCCAGATGTCAGAGATCGAACCGTCTCGGCTACATTTGTGCGATGCGATCTCTCCGCCACACCATCATCTGCTCCCTCATCATTGCGAACAGGGCTGCGTCAGCTGTCAGTGAGCAGGACTTTGTTCCCCTGTTTGCATCAGGTACCGCCGATGGCTGGTCGGTCGTTGGTGGAATGGGTGGCCAGGTCCAGTACCAACTCAAAGACAACATCCTCACTGGTTCTGGCACTGCCAAACACAACGCCTTCTTCTACAGCCCTGTCGAATACGCTGACTTCATCCTCGATGTTGATGTAATGCTCACCCGAGGGAACTCTGGCATTCAGGTGCGCAGCAACGCCGAGCATGAGACTCCCGGACAACCCGCAGGAAGGATGGTGGGGCTGCAAGTGGAGATCGATCCAACAGACAGAAAGTGGAGCGGTGGGGTGTACGACGAGGGTCGCTCTGGATGGCTTGCTGATCTGAGCGATGATGAGGCGGCTCGTAACGCCTTCAAGACCGGCGAGTGGAACGCCTATCACATCGAGTGCATCGGTGAGAGGATTCGAACTTCCATCAATGGGGTGCCTTGTGCCGATTACTCGCCAACGAAAGAGAGAACTGGGCGCATCGGATTTCAGGTTCACAGCGGCGACTCACTGGTGCAGTGGCGCAATGCCAGAATCGCCGTGATTCCCACCCCCGTCGCGCCGGCCGCTCTCAAGCCGAACTCAACGATGGAACTACTTGCAGCCATTTCTGCTCTGACAAGGGAGCAGAGGGTCCAAGCACTGACTCTGGGAACGATCGCTGCCGCGTGGAACCCCAGTGAGCTCGTTATAGTGCAAGATCAACTCGCATCGATGTGGCGTGACACCTCGCGGTCTGCTCCATCGAGAGTTGTGGCGCTTCGTGCTATCTGCGCCATTCCCGAGGCGAGCCGAACGCCTGACACCACGAAGCTCGGATTCACACCAATCGAGTTCATCTGTATGCCGGGCAAGATGGCCTGGAACATCAAGGATGCCAAGGCGGTCGCGGGGGCTCCGCTAGAGATAGTCATGACAAATGCCGACTCGCTGCAGCACAATCTTTTGGTCTGCGCTCCTGGGTCACTCATGGAAATCGGCACCAAGGGCGAGTTGATGGGTCAGACTGTTACTGGCAAGGATTTGGGTTTTGTTCCGCCCTCTCCCAGCGTGCTTCAGGTGATGGGCTTGATCGATCCGGACAAATCGGGATCGCTCTTCTTCATCGCACCCCCCGCCGGGCTGTATCCCATCGTTTGCACTTACCCCGGACACTGGCGCACCATGAATGCGCGGTTGCGCGTGAGTGAACGCTGACCGACCGGGCTGCTCATGAGGCAATCGCGAGGCTTCCGGTGGTCGAATCATTGTTTGGAACGGACAGCCCTCAACTATGATTCAATGCTCAGGAGAAACCTAACACCCATGGCACCGCTGGCTGGAATAATGAATAAGACCGCCACAGATTTGCACACGCGCCTGATGAATCGGACGGCGCGGATCGCCGTCGTGGGTCTGGGTTATGTGGGGCTGCCGCTGGTGCGCGCCCTGCGCAGCGCCGGGTTTCCGGTGATTGGTTTCGATCTAGATCAATCCAAGATTGACGCCTTGCGCGGTGGGCGCTCCTACATTCTGCATCTGGGCGCAGACTTCTTCTCGGGTCTGGCGGGGGATGACCGCTTCACGCCCACTTGCGACTACACCGACCTCGCCACTGCCGATGCCATTCTCATTTGCGTACCAACGCCGCTGGGGCCGCACCGCGAGCCCGACCTTTCATATGTAATCGGCTCGACGCAGACCATTGCCAAGGTGCTGCGCAAGGGGCAACTGGTTGTTCTCGAGTCCACCACCTATCCGGGCACAACCCGTGATGAAATGAAACCCATCCTCGATGCCACCGGTCTCGTGTGTGGTGAGGACTACTTCTTGGCCTACAGCCCCGAGCGGGAGGATCCAGGGAGCGCGGGCCGATCCGCCGCAGCTATCCCCAAACTGGTTGGCGGCATCGGTGATGTCAGCACCGACATCGCGATGGCTCTGTACACCGGAGTTGTTGCCCAGACCCACCGCGTCTCGAGTGCCGAGGTGGCCGAGAGCGCCAAACTCTTGGAGAACATTTATCGCGCCGTGAACATCGCCATGGTGAATGAACTCAAGGTCGTGCTCGACGCCATGGGCATTGATGTTTGGGAGGTCATCGCTGCCGCGAGCACCAAGCCTTTCGGCTTCCAGGCCTTCTATCCCGGGCCCGGACTGGGAGGTCACTGCATTCCCATCGATCCTTTCTATCTCACCTGGAAAGCGCGCGCCGCCGGTACCAACACCCGATTCATCGAACTGGCCGGAGAAATCAACACCGCCATGCCGCACTATGTGGTGGAGCGAACCCAGTCGGCTCTCAATGATGACAAGCGCAGCATCAACGGCGCCCACATCTTGGTGCTGGGCGTGGCCTACAAGAAAAACATCGACGACATTCGCGAGAGCCCCTCGGCGGAGATCGTCGAACTTCTCCTCGAACGCGGCGCGGTCGTTTCCTATCACGATCCCCATATCGCGGTCTACCCACAGATGCGCAAACACTCCATCAACCTTGCCTCTGTCACTCTCAATGCCGAGACACTCCGCTCGCAGAACTGTGTGTTGATTCTCACTGATCATGATGCTGTTGACTATCAACTAGTGGCTGATCATGCTCGCCTAGTGGTCGACACTCGCAACGCCATGAGCCGCACAACAGCAGCAAAGGCTCGCGTGGTGAAGAGTTGATGGTGGGGCGCTGGAGTGTGCGTCCGCTTCGCGCCGGCAACTTTCGCCTCGATGGCGGTGGAATGTTCGGCCTGGTCCCCAAGACCATGTGGTCGCGCTGGATAGAACCAGACTCCGACAATCGTGTCGGCCTCGCCACCAATGTGCTCCTGCTGGAGGATGGTGTTCATCGCGTGCTGGTTGAGAGTGGTTATGGTGACAAGTGGTGTGCCAAGCATCGCGCGATCTACTCTCTGGAGAGTAGGACTGTGGTGGATGCCCTGGCCGAGGTCTCGGTTGCACCCGAGGACATCGACTTTGTGATCCTCACCCATCTTCACTTCGATCACGCCGGCGGTACCACTCGCAGGGTTGATGGCGCGGCTGCTGATGCGACCCCCGCGGAGTGCATTCCCACCTTTGCCCGGGCTCGCATAATCGTTCAATCGGGCGAATGGCAGGACGCGTGCGCCAATCGCAGCACCATGACAGCGACTTATCTGCCCAACAATCTGGCACCGCTACAAGACAAACTGTTGCCGGTCGAGCAGGTGGCTCAACCGCTATCAGGAATCAGCGTGCGGGTTCTTACGGGACACACTCGCTTCCAGCAGGGGGTGTGGATCGAATCGACCGAGGGCACCGTGGTGTTTCCCGCCGATCTGCTGCCGACGATTCATCACGCTCATCCTTCGGCGAGCCTGGGCTACGACATGTGCGCCTACGACACGATGGCGACCAAGTTGAAGTTCTTGCATGAGGCCCATGAGGCGGGGTGGATTCTGGCTCTCGATCATGATCCCGTGCATCAACTCGCGCGCACCGAAGTGCTGCCCAACGGACGCATCGGACTGAAAGGGATGGGTTGAGCGGGCTCGCTATGCGGCGTATGCTGCTCTCGTGCCCATCTCTTTACCAAAGGCGGCTATCAACTCGGTTGCATTCGTGACGGCTCTGTCACTGGCGGCTCTCGCGGTGGCGCAGGAAGGTCCGATCGTCCCCCAGCCACCCGTTGACAAAGCGCAGTTGATATCACCCGCTCTCGGGTACGGCGTTATCTTTCTTCTCGTAATGGTTGTGCTCGGTGTGAGCCTCATGCCCAGCAAGCGCAGTCACCTTGATTGACCCCATCGGAAACACCTAATGAAGCGTCGCAATATCTCTGGCTTGATACTTCTCAACTGTTCTCTTCTGGGCGTTTTGGCTGTGGTTACCCTGGGCTCCGATGTTGACGCCCAACAAGCCATCCGTCCCCGTGGTCAGTATCTCGCGGTCGGTGGCACCATGAATGGGACAACTATGGGTGTGCTGTATGTCCTGGATGAAACCAACAGGGAGTTGATGGCTCTGCAATGGAACGAGCAGCTGAGTCAGCTCAAAGGATTGGGTTATCGCAATCTCGCCGCAGATATGGCGGCTGGTGGCGGCGGCAGTACTCGGTAAATCATCATGAAGCACCATAACAACAGCTCCTCTCGCAGCGCGCCTGCTCCCGTACTTTGGGCCTCGGCTTTCATCATCGCGGCTCTCATCCTTGTACAGGCCGGGCGCCTAGGTGATCAACAGGCGCACGCCGAGGCGGTCGCGGGTGGCTCCGGCTTTTCCATGGTGACTCTCACCAACGGGCTGGGCAGTTCCCGGGCCTATGAGAATGTCTATGTGATCGACTCTCACTCTGAGTCGCTCTACATTTATTACATCGCTGCGCTCAATGATCCTCTGGGGTTACGGCTGAGGAATCTCTCGGGGCTCCCGGCGCTTTTCCGCCAGGGCCGCGGCGGCTGATCCATCGTGCTTGGTCGAGCGGTAGATTCGGTAATGGTGACGAAACGGGCGGGCTCGTTCTCCAAGAGATCAATCAAGACAGCTTCGAAACGCGCGGGTCTTCGCTTGGCGTTGTCGATGGTTGATTTGACAACGCTTGAGGGGAAAGACTCTCCTGAGAAAATTCGCGCTCTCTGTCAGAAGGCGATTCGCCCCTACGAGGGTGCTCTGAAGGAACCGATCCCCAGTGTCGCTGCGGTTTGTGTCTATCCATCGCTGGTTGCTACGGCCTGTAAGGCACTACGCGGAAGCGGGGTGCTGGTGGCATCGGTTGCCACCGGATTTCCCAGCGGGCAGTTTCCCCTTGATGTGCGCCTTGAGGACTGTCGCTCAGCCATCGAAGCTGGCGCCGACGAAATCGACATGGTTGTATCGCGCGGCCTCTTCCTCGCTGGTGATTTCGCTGCCATTCGCGAGGAGATATGCGCCGTTCGCACTGTCTGCGGCAAGACTCATTTGAAGATCATCCTGGAAACCGGGGAGCTCGGCTCACTAGATGCCGTGCGACGCGCCAGCGATATCGCGATTGATGCCGCCTGTAGCGCGAAGGGAGTTCCGGCTTTGAAGGATGGCCATGTGTTCATCAAGACCTCGACAGGAAAGACCCAGCCAGCAGCGACGATGCCGGTCGTTCTGGTGATGCTGGAGGCGATTCGTGACCACTTTCTCGCCACCGGTCTCCGCATTGGCATGAAGCCCGCGGGCGGAATCCGCTCCGCCAAGAGTGCTCTCCATTATTTGGTGATGGTGAAGGAGACACTCGGTGACGAGTGGTTGAGCCCGCACCTGTTTCGGTTCGGCGCCTCCACGCTAGTCAATGATCTGCTCCGGCAGATTCTGCGGCAAGAGCGCGGTGTTTACATGGCCGAAGACGACTTCACTGCTTCTTGATGGTGTCACCCATCACCCAGTTGACACCCGCGCGCAGGTGTTCGCGAAACAACGGCTCGTCGAATGACTCGTCGGTATGCCCGCCTCCTGTGTACCAAGCTCGCCCCTTGTCAACGCTGTGACACCACGCAATCGGGTGATCGCCGTTCATGTCACCGCCGGTGTAGCTGCTTTCGTCAAGCGCCGCGAGGATCATCATGTCCTTGGTATTGCGTGGGCTGGCGCGGTAGGTGTACCACTCGTCCCGCCGCTTCCAGTCATCGGGCAGCATCTTCGTTGTTTCGTGGCGAGGCGAGGCAACCTTTACCACTGCCTCCTGAATGGCGGGGTGTGACTTGAACGCCGCGCCGACAACCTGCTGATAGAAGGGCCAGTCGTATTCAGTATCGGCTGCCGCGTGAATTCCGACCCAACCTCCACCGGCGCGAATAAAGTGTTCGAATGCCGCCTGCTGGGGTTCGTCCAAGACATCCCCAGTTGTTGAAAGAAACACCACCGCTCGGAACTGCTTCAAGTTTTCGTCATTGAACTGCGCCCCATCCTCGGACGCGACCACTTCGAATGAGTCGCCGCAAATCTCCTGCATACAGGCAATGCCGCGAGCAATCGAGGGGTGACGGTAGCCCGCGGTCTTGCTGAACACCAGCACGCGCGGTAGTTCTTCGGTCGGTTGCGCCGCCGAGGCGCTCTTGGTTGCGCTGGGCATGTTGCTGAGAACCCGCTCCGCTCCAATGAGAATCATCTGGGCCGCAATGCAGATGATCAGGAATCCCATGATGCGCGTGATGGCTGAGACCCCACTCTTCCCCAGCACGCGAAGCAGTGCTCCTGCGTGATGCAGCATGAACCAAGACACCAACATCGTCAGCCCGATCGCCGAACTTATCGTGATCCAGTAGCCCGTGGGCTTCCCATCGCCCCCAACGGCGTAGGTAAGCACGAGGGTGATGGAGCCGGGGCCAGCAATCAACGGCATCGCTAAGGGGAAGAAGGAGATGTCGGTGCGGGTGCGCGAATCGTCGTCCTCGGGCTGAGAGTGCTTGGTCTCTTCTCTGGTTGTCAGCAGATCAAAGCCGATCTTGAGCAGAATCAAGCCACCGCCGACACGAACTGCGTCAACACTGAGACCGAAGAAATCAAGAATGCCGTTGCCGGCGAATAGGAATGCCAGCAGTATGAGCGTGGCGTAGATGTGGCCGCGCAGGACACCCTGCCTACGGCGCTTGGCTGAGTCGTTCTCGGTGATGGAGAGAAGGATTCCCACATTCCCCGGCGGATCGATGATGGCGCACAGCGCGACGAACGATGTGATGAATAGCGTTGTGTAATCCATCGCTAATAGCGCAATCTACCGCTCGGGCTACTGCGGCGTGGTAGTGGAGTTCGCCTCGCCCGCGGGATCGGATCCGCCCCGAGAGCCCCTGGCCTGCTTGTCGTCGGGTGTTGCAACTTCCGATGGCAGTCGAGACACAATCTCCTCCACGCGGGGTGAGCGCAGGAGAACCTCTTCGCCCTCCTCAAGCCCCGAAAGAATCTCCGCCTCCAACTCACTGGTGCGACCAACGGTCACCTGACGCTGCGCGAATCCTCTGCCTTCGGGCACATAGACCAAACTGACTGCTCCCTGGCGGAATATGGATTGCACCGGCACCATTACCGCGTCGATGACGCTGTCGAGAAGGATTTCGCCTTTGCAACGCATGCTGGGCTTGAGACCCAGCGTGGGATCGGTGCTGAGACGCACTCGCACTTTGTAGTCGCGGCGGTTGGGGTCATACCTGCCCCCGGTTTCTGCGAGCACGCTCACAGTGGCAACTTCGCCAGAAATCGGGTCGAAGGGGTGGGCGTCGGAAAACACTACGACAGATTGCCCAGGTTTGATTTTCCCGCTCAGCGCCTCGCTGACTTTCAGATTAGCCATCATGGCCGAGGTGTCGGGCAGGATCAGCACCAGTTCATTCGGCCTCAGCTCTGTGCCTACTGCTGGTGGTGGTGTTTCTGAGCCGCGGCCCCAGCCGCCACTCTCCATACTGCTGGCATAGACCACAAGCCCATCGCTGGGGGCCTGCACGGCGCAGTAGGTCAGTTGCGTCTGTAGTTGTTCAAGACGCTCTTTGGCGCTGTTCCACTGAAACTTGGCACTCTCAACTTCGGCACGAGTCTTCACCAGTTCTGCGTCATGCTTCTGCTCAACACGAGCGCGCTCTGCCTTTGCTTGATCAAGATCGCTCTGTTTCTTGGCCTGGTCCTGAGGATGCTGAAACTCCTCATACACCTTGATATCCAGCTCGGCCTGCGCGAGTTTCGCGTCGGCTTGGATCTTGGCGATCCGATCTTTTTCGTAATCGTCGCGACTTATGAAGCCCTTCTCGACCAGCGACTTACTGTCGGTAAATCGCCTGTCGCAGCGCTCTTTGTCGATGCGGGTGGTTTCAATCCCTGTTGCCAGCTGCTGCCTCTTGGAAACCACATCTCCGTTTGCCCAGCCCTCCAGCGCCAATGATGCCAGCCGCACCGAAAGATCGGACTTGTCAAGCTCGCTCTGGCGCTCTCCCAGTTTGATTGCCAGTGACTGCTCGGCGGCGACCAGAGCGCTGCCGGCGTTGTTCGCCTTGTCCGCAGCATCATCAACCTTGGTCTTCAGCTCCTCCTCGGCCAACTTGAGAATGATGTCGCCTGTATGAACAGCCGTGCCTTCGGGAACGATGTCAGTGATGATGGCGCGGCTTTCCAACTTGTTGCGAACCTCAACCTGCTTGAGCGCCGCCAACTCGCCGAGCACGGGCAGGATTACATTGAAGTCACCCCGCTCTACCACAGCCAACTGAATACTCGACGGGCCGGCGGGACCAGAGTCTCTAAAAGCGAACCATGTCACCGCAACTATCGCCACCAATGCGACCAACGGCCATCGTCGTTTCTTCTGGGGTCGAACCGGGTTCTCGGTTGCCGAGTTGCTATCGTGGCTGGTACTCATCTGTGTTTCGCTCAATCAGGCTGGGGGCATGATCGGTGTTGAGAGTAGTCGCTCACCATGCAGTAACTTCACCGAAAGCCCCGCCGGAGGGACCAACATGCCGTCTTTCGCGACTCGTAGTTGCCCGGTCGACAGCAGATATCCAAGCACGGCCAACTGAACGGTTCGATGTGACCGGTCGCGATCATCTTCCGCTCTCCCTAGCGAGTCGACAGCATCGGTTCGATCGCGGGGGCTGGCCCGGTCGGGCGCGGCGTTGATGCTCTCCTGTCGATTTCGAGCGATCTCAATGTTGCGCTCCTGCAACTGCAAGGAGAGCAATGCTCGATCAATCGCCCGCACGGCCTGCCTGATCTCTACCACGGATTCATCACGGCTGTTGGTGTAGGCGCGCCGTGCCTGCTCAAAGCGAATCTGGGCGCGCCGCACCTCAATCTCTTCTATGGTGCGATCAAGGGGAATGTTGATGTTGATCCCGGCAACAACATTCTCAAACGAGTTGTCGAGTTGAATGCCATTGAAGAACTCGGGATTCTTCAAGAGGGAAACCTCGGCAAACACATCGGCGCCTGGCAGCAGCCCGTTGCGAGCCACATCGATTCGGCGGCGATAGTCGTCGACCTGATCACTCTGTGTCTGCAGATCAAGGCGCCTCTCCAGGGCATCAGAGAGAATGCGGTCGGTTTCCACGAGGGGCGGGGCGAGATCAAGCATCTCTGGCTCAATGCCGATCGACTCACTCGCGTCTATTCCCAGGCGAACCTTGAACTGATCCACTGCCAATCGATAGGCCTCTTCCAGTCCCGCGATCCTGTCCATGGCAAAGAGCAGCCGTGACTTGGCCAGATCCGCCTGAAACGGCACCTGTCGTCCCGCTTGCACCAACGCGTCTTCGCGGTGTGTGATGGCGCGTAGAGAGTTGATCTGATCCCTTGTGTTGGCCAAGACCTGCTGCTGCAGAACCAAGCCTAAATAGTCCTCGAGCAGTGACAAATAGAATCGGCGGCGAAAATCCTCGAAGGCTCGCGCCGCGTACACGGTGTTTCGCTGCGCCTGAATCAACCCCTCTTGCGCTACCAACCCGGCGCCCCGCAGAAGTGGAATATCGAGCGCGAATATTCCCTGCAAATCGCTGGGCTGGCTTCCACCAACGGCCGAACTCAACTGGTCGCTCATCTGCGAAATGATCTGGGCCGAGACTGTGCCTCCCCATGGAAGGCGCTGACTGACTGTGAAGTCGTTGACGAGCTGCAGCGCCGTGGAGTTCGATGATCCAACGCTAACGGCCTGGAACTGCGGCGTTATGTCATAGACAAGCTGGGGGCTCCATGCATGCAACTGCACGAGCAGGTCCAACACGACGAGTAAGTACTCCTCTTCGGCCACCCGGAACTCGACACTGCTCGTGAATGCCTGCCCCACCGAGGAAGCCATGTTCAGGGTCCGAGACGGTGGGGGGGTTGGAAGCGGATCACCCGATCCAGCTACTGCCGCTGAGATGTCGATCTCCCTGCTTGGGCGTTCTACATATGCCAACTCTTGGGCGGACGGGTTAGAGGTGTCCGGATGCCGAAGATCAGGGCTGTCGCTTACAAACGACTCACCCTCAACCCGCTCGTCCATGCTCAACCGTGGTTGGTTCGCCGGTTCGCCCACCCGATTACTTGCCTCGAGGACCATCCGCTCGGTGCGTTCATCAATTGCTGCCAGCCCGCCAACACATCCAACGGTGTCCAATAACGCTGCAAACGCCGCAAAAACGACAATATATCTCGTGAGATCACGACCAATCGCTACACAATCGCGACAAATGATCATGTGCTGTGTGGATGCCATATGGTCTTGATGTCAATCACTGATTGAAAAACCGCGGGTGAGGTTAGGCTCGGATCCCCCAGAAAGTCTATGGAGGGATCGATGCACTTGACCCGCTTCATGTTCTCGGCCCTACCAGCTTCAAGCGTTGCTCTTGCCTTTATCTCGACGGCAGCCACTACTGCGTCAACCTCTCGGTGAGAGGCGACCACCTCCAGCAATTCTAAGTGACTGCCAGTCAAGAGATTGAACACCCCTTTGGGGATGTCTGCCGTCGGGCAGACCTCAGCCAGGAGTAACGCAGGGATTGGTTCAGACTCGTTGGGTATTGCCACCACAGCGCATCCCACCGCCAGCGCTGGGAGGATAAGACTTGCGAGACCAAGAAGCGGGGCATCGCTACCGTCAACTACCGCTACTACGCCAACGGGCTCCGGTACCGAGAAGTTGTAGTACGGGCCAGCAACCGCATTGCGGTTTCCCATTACTGAATCAATCTTGTCGCACCAACCGGCGAAGCAAACAACGCGATCGATAGTCGCTGCCACCTCTCGCTCCGCTGCCCCTTTACCCCTATTCCCCTTAAGGCGCAGGGCCTCGACAAAGTCATTCCTGCGACCCTCAACCATCTCAGCCAGTCGATACAAGATCTGGCTGCGCAGGTAACCACTAGAGTCAGCCCAAGTTGGCTGAGCAGACTGAGCTGCCTCAACTGCTTCTCGAAAGTCCTTTCGACTAGCCGCGCATAGGTGACCTACGCACTTGCCGGAACCGTCAATATAGGCAACAGATCGCCCACTCTCGGTTCGAAGGAAGGCACCACCAATAAAGAGTTTCCAAGTCTTGGTTACTTCAAGCCGATCGCTCATTGCCACGAGCGTACCTGTGTCGACCGTGTTTCGGCTGCCCAGCCGTACCGCATTCGTACCCCTCCACCGAGCAGGCAAGCAGTTTGCGAACTCCGGATCGGTCATGCTGAGAAACCATTGCGTCCAGCGACTGCAGAAGTTGCTCAACCTGGGGCCACGGCAAGAACTGTTCCTGGGCACAGAGAATCGCGGGGTGGGCGGTGGGACCAACATTATCGCCGATAGTCAGCTCCTCGAAAACCTTTTCGCCAGGACGCAATCCAGTGAATGTGATGGCGATCGAGCCATCTCGATTGTCACGCTCATCACGCACGGTTCGCCCAGAGAGGTTGATCATTGTCTTGGCCAGATCCAAAATTTTCACCTGCTCGCCCATGTCCAAGACGAATACCTCTCCGCCCGTCCCCATTGAACCAGCCTGAAGCACCAATGCTGCGGCCTCAGGAATGGTCATGAAATACCTGGTGACATCAGGATGGGTGACCGTCACCGGTCCACCCGAGTGAATCTGCGACTCAAACAGCGGAACCACCGATCCAGAACTCGCCAAGACATTCCCGAATCTGACGATGCTGACTCTAGTACCAGATGTCCCCGCGGCTGCCTGCTTTGACTGCAAGACGATTTCTGCAAGTCGCTTTGACGCCCCCATCACACTGGTGGGGCGAACCGCCTTGTCAGTCGAGATGAATACAAAGTTCTTAACTGTGTGTTTGAAGGCGGCATCACTGACGCGGTAGGTTCCCAAGACATTGACATCAACCCCCACAACCTCGTTCTCTTCCACAATGGGAACATGCTTGTAGGCGGCGGCGTGATAGATGGTGTCGGGCTGGTGTTGCCCAATAATGCCGTCCATGTGAACCGCGTCGGTGACACTGGCGAGATATGACACGAGCTCTGTTGGGGCTGATCCTGGGGCCGCCTGCCCCATGAGTCGCCGGAGCTCATGCTCGATCTGGAATAATCCGAACTCACAGTTGTCCAGCACGATGAGTCTGCGCGGCGAGTGACGCAACGCCTGCCGACAGAGTTCGCTTCCTATTGATCCTCCGGCGCCGGTGATGAGCACGGAGCAACCACGAACGCATCGCTCCAGTAAGTCGGTCTGCGGCTGAACCGGAGTGCGCCCTAGCAGGTCGGCGATGGCGAGAGGTCGGAAATGATCTATCTTCACCATGCCTTGACCAATCTCGTCAAGTGTGGGCACGGTCAAAACCTGCACTCCCGCGGCGCTGATGCGCTGCAGATCTTTACCTCTCATCCTCCGCGCCCCCGATCCGAGGGCTACCAGCAACACGCCGATGCGCTCATTGCGGAGTATTCGATGGATGTCGTCAGCATGAAAAACTGGAATCCCCCTGAGCATTCCCCCCACCAAGGACGGATTCTCATCGAACAGGGCGACGACCTTGGTGGCGCGGTCCTGAGCCAGAACTGCGACCAATCCAGCGCCAACATCGCCCGCACCATAGATAGCAACCCTGTTAGAGGAGGTTGCGGCCCGCCGAAACGCTGAGCGCACACAGAGCCGAGCTCCGCTGCAAACCAAGAGGATCACCATCCCAGCAATCGGAATGGAGCTCCTGGGGAAACCTACGACCAGCTCTGGCAGCGCCCACATGGCCAAGGCCATGATCAATGTGGCTACTGCCACACCTTTGCCCATCTGCAGCGCAAAGCGTGACCCGATGTAACGGGTTATCTCCCTGTAGAGACCGAAGTAATAGAACACCGGCGGAACAACTATTCCCGCTACCAATGCCATCGAGACCAAGCCCGAGTCGGCCGATAAGGTGAGCGTTCCCAGCCGCAGTGAGACCGCGGACCAAACCGCAACAACTGCTGCTCCGGCATCAAAGGCCACCATGAGCAGCTGCTTATGCCGTCTACCCCCCCGTTGGACAAACCTCTCTAACATGCGAACAGGGTAGCGGTTGAGAGGAACAGCCGCAAACAGATTCTGAACGAGTGATGTGCACCTGCTGGAGTGCCATCTACGAGTTGACAGGTTTTATCGAACATATGCCGCAAGCCCGGCTCTGCCGCCCTCTCGCCCAAATCCCGACTCCTTGTAGCCACCAAAGGGGCTGGCAGCGTCGAACTCGTTGAAGGTATTGCACCATACAACACCAGCCTTCAGACGCTTGGCAACTTCATATGCGCGGGCTCCCTTATCGGTCCACACACCGGCGGAGAGACCATAGTTGGAGTTGTTGGCGCGCTCGATGGCCTCGTCTGTGGTGCGAAAGCTCATGACACAGGCCACTGGTCCGAAGATCTCCTCACGCGCGATGGTTGCGGCTGGCTGCACCCCGGTAAACAGAGTCGGTCGGCACCAGAATCCCCGCGTTGGCAGCTCACAGTTAGTGTCGAACCGCTTGCAGCCTTCTGCGGTTCCTATGTCAAGGTATTGGCGAATCGTTTGCAGCTGTGTTGCGCTGTTGATCGCTCCGACATCCGTGTTCTTGTCCAGAGGATCACCAAGGCGCAACTGATGCATGCGACGTTTGAGTTTCTCTATCACTTCCGCGAGAACCGACTCCTCTACCAGCACTCTGCTGCCAGCGCAGCACACCTCGCCCTGATTGAAGAAGATTCCACTGACGATGCCCTCCACCGCCTGATCGATCGCCGCATCGGCAAAGATGATGTTGGGACTCTTGCCACCCAACTCCAAAGTGAGCCTCTTGCCTGTGCCCGCGCACGCCGCCGCGATGCGCTTGCCAACCGAGGTTGATCCGGTGAAGGCGACCTTGTCCACGTCTCCGTGCTCAACCAGAGCACGGCCAGTTTCACCAGCGCCAGTGATGATGTTCACCACTCCAGGAGGCAACTCGACTTCACGCAGGATTTCCGCCAACCTGAGCGCCGTAAGAGAGGTTGTTTCGGCCGGTTTGAGAACAACCGTATTGCCGCAGGCGAGGGCGGGTGCGATCTTCCACGCCGCCATGAGGAGGGGAAAGTTCCAAGGAATCACCTGGGCGCATACCCCAAGAGGCGCCGGATCGCTGTTGCCCGGTATGGCGTAGCGAAGCTTGTCACACCAACCAGCGTGGTGGAAAAAGTGCTGCGACACCAGCGGCAAATCAGTATCGCGACTCTCGCGAATGGGTTTCCCACAATCGATGGTTTCCAGGACAGCCAGTTCGCGTGCTCGCTCTTGAATACGGCGAGCGATGCGGAACAGGTACTTACCGCGCTCTAGAGGTGCGGTGCGGCTCCACCGCTTGAACGCCTTGCGGGCGGCGCTGACTGCTCGATCAACATCCTCGGCACCAGCATCGGCAATAAGCGAGAGCGTCTCCTCGGTTGCCGGGTTGATGGTGGGGAAGGTCCGGGCAGATCTGGCGGGCGCGAAATCGCCATCAATGAATATCCCGTGTTCGCTCTCGATACTTACTTTGAGCGACTCGGGTGCCGGGCTGTACTCCCATGGGACTCGCGCACTATCACTCATAAACGGGAACCGCCTTCTCCCACTCGCTGCGCCACAACCGAAAGCCACCCTCAAACGCATTGGCGTTCTCCCCCAGCCGACACGCGGGCGGAAGTTCTGTGATCTTCAACCTCTCAGAGTTCCCACCACCGAGCACGACTTCGTCAGGTATCAGCGCGGCTACAAAGAGATTCACCATGGCCACAACATGCTTGCGCCAACGCTTCTGGCCCAGCTTCTTCAAACCGCGGATTCCCACATAGTCCTCGAACGATTGCCCCTTGCGGTAGGGAAGGTGTGCCAGTTCCATCGGTAACACGGCGTGGTCGGCGATGAGGCAACTCCCCAGCCCTGTGCCCAATCCTAGAAACAACATTCTTCCCCCCGAATAGCTGCCCACGGCCTGCATTGCCGCGTCGTTGATCAGTTTGACCGGCACTCCGAAGTCCTCGTCGTAGTCAAACTCCACCCACCCCTGACCGAGATTCACTGGGTCGTGTAGCGGCTTGTTGGCGACGATTGGCGCTGGTAGTCCGATGCTGACGCGCTCATAGCGCCAATCACTGGCGATGCGCTTCACGCCGTCGGCCATTTCTTGGGCGGTGAGTGAAGGGCCTGACTCAAACATACGGCGTTCAGCGTTGCTTGACACCCGGAGTTTTACATGCGAGCCCCCGATATCGATCGATAGAACTTCAGGCATGGACACAGATTACTTGCCGATACCGCCCAAAAGTGGTCCCGGCTTCCGCGCCGAAACTATCAGGATTGCTATACCAAAAACGCCCATGAGAGCGCTAAGTTGCATGGGGGCGGTGAATGATCCGAGGTCCCATGATGCGTTGTCTCCCATTCGCACCTGCTCGGTCAACAAACGCGCACATGCGTAGGTAACAAGGAACGCCCCGGTAATCGTGCCGCTCTTGCGCGGCTTCCACCACACCGCAATGAGCACGGCTGCCAGTACTGGGCCATCGGTGAACGCCTGGAGAAAGTTCACGGGCCAGCGCGGTGTCAACAGTGGTTCGACTTGCTCAATGATGTCCATACGACCCGAATAGCACGCGACATAAACAGAATCGGCGAGAGTGCGACTGGGATCAAGCGCTCCGCGCAGGGGCTCGAGTTTGGTGAGGTCGTAGTTCGCCGACAACACCTCCTCTGGATAGGCCACGGCCCACCATGGAGCGGTCTCGCCCGAGGCGAGCGAGATGGGTTTGCCCCACAGCTCACCGTTTATCCAGTTGGCAAGCCGTCCCAACATCAGACCAGTTGGTGCTCCGAAAGCCGCGAGATCAAAGATGTGGGCTGCAATGATGTGGTGGGCGCGCGCCCAAAGGAAGCTGGCGGCCAGTACCCCGATCATTCCTCCATGACTCGACATTCCACCCTTGTGAATCTCCAACAATCCCCAGAACGGAAGTGTTCCTGTGAACTTCCACAGCAGGCTTGGTTCGTAGAAACACACATGACCTACCCTGCCGCCGACGATTACCCCAACAACTAGCCATGTCAAAAGATCGCCGACCTGCTCTGGTTGCAGCAGGCATCTCTTTGTCTTGGCCATCCACAACAGAATGAGCCAACCAACCAGAAACCCTGTGGCGTAGGAGACCCCATACCACTTCACACTGATGGGGCCAATCGCTATCGCCACTGGGTCCAAACTGTGCAGGGTGGTCGCGAGGAGATTCACATAGGCAGGGTATCGCGATACGCTCAACGGGAGATGGATACCGTGAGCGAGAGAACGAATCCAAGTGAGTTTGCCAGACCACACCGGGATGGTGAACTTACCCCATTCATATCGCTGCTTCTTCGCGGTGGCACTCTTTCCTTCGAACAGTCAGAGTCCGCCTTTGGAGAAATGGCCTCGGGCCTATCCCATCACGCTGAGATGGGTGCGTTCCTGGCCCTACTTGCGTCGCGTGTGCCAACTGTGGATGAGCTGGCGGGCGCGGCCACCGTGATGCGCAGGAATGTGGATAGGTTGGAACACAGCATTGATCCGAGCGTGGTGCTGGATACAGCGGGAACTGGCGGCGCCCCCAAGTCGTTCAATGTTTCGACCGGAGCCGCTATCGTTGCCGCGTCCTGTGGGGCCAAGGTGGCCAAGTGTGGCAATCGCTCGCGAACAGGACGCGGCAGCGCCGAGGTGTTGCAGGCACTCGGTGTAAATGTTGACGCGGCGCGCCCAGTGCAGAGGCGGTGTCTGGAACATGTTGGCCTGTGCTTCTGCTTCGCTATTCATCATCACCCTGCCGCCCGACACGCCATGCCGGTGCGCAAGGCTCTGGGGTTTCCCACCATCTTCAACCTACTCGGACCCCTGGGTAATCCAGCTGGTGCTCAGCGACAGTTGATGGGTGTGTATGACAGGAGGTTTCTCCTGCCCATCGCCGAAGCGCTGAGAGTTCTTGGGACCAAACGCGCCATTGTGATTCATAGCAAGGATGGCCTTGACGAACTTTCTACCGGAGCTGGTAACTGGATTGCTGATGCTGCGGGGTGTTGTGTTCACGAATCGGAGGTGTCGGCAGCGGATCTGGATTTAGAGCAGGGGGATCCGATGGCACTTGCGCCAACATCGGTAGAGGGGGCTGCCGACTTGCTGCTAGGCACTCTCACTGGTCGCGTGCGCGGCTTGGCACGATCGATGTTGATTCTCAACAGCGCGATGGCGTTAGTTGCTGCGGGGGTTGCGGGGTCAATGCGTGAGGGCGCAGACCTTGCCGCGCGATCGCTGGATTCTGGCGCTGCTGCCAATACTCTGAATGACCTAGTGACCACATCGCGCGGCTGAGTTGCTCTACTGGGTGAGGCCCGACCTTCCGACCTGATTCTGAGAGTGTTCGGTGAACATTGCTAGAGTCCGCGAGTGAGTCGAAGATGTCGCCCACCGGACACTGTTGGACGCGTCGGTGTCCTTCCGATTCTATGTTTGGCATTCCTGCTGGGTTGTGTACTGGGAGTTTGTCTTGATGGTCACCGGGTTGGGATTGGTGTCGCTGCGGCTTTACTTTCTGGTGGCCTAGTCGCCGCCACCGCTGCCGCTGCGAGGCGGTCCTCCCGGACCGAGGCGAGTTGTTACTTGTTTGTCGGTGCTCTTCT
>SIAA01000037.1 GCA_009692045.1 Phycisphaerales bacterium
CTGGGCTGAGACAATAGGGACCGATGCAGGGAAGGGCTGTCGAGACAGTCGGTCCGCTGGCGTAGCACAGCACGCATAGAGTGCGTTTGAATCGGAGAGGGAGTGGCCCGCCCAGGCGAAGTATGCCATGGGTGCATGCCGCCCAAAGCAGCAGGCTCGGGATCAACACCAGCATGCCTAACAGCAGCGGAACTGCCACGATCCCGAACATCGAAGCCGTGCTGATGACTCCAGTGCCCACGGTGCCGGCAAATCCCAGCATCAGAGCCACCAAAATGTAGAAGATGAACACGCTGCTGAGAACTGGCAGCATCACCGCAATGGAAGCAAACCGTAGTGCATGCTTAGCAGATTCTGCCGCGGGGTCTTCGCGCGCTTCTGTGCCCAAGGCCTCGGCGTCGACACACCCACGCCAGCAGGTCAGAAAGAATCGTCGAATCAACCCCCGTGACTTGCGATCAGTCCAAGGGTGCAGCCCGCACTCGCACCTATCGCCATCAACACCAGCAGCGGGCGTGAGAGTCATCGCGTCCATCTCGATTGAGCATTGGCATTTGGTGCAGGTGAAGGCCCGAGGCTCCAGCAGGCCAGCAGCATCGGTGCCGTAGTAGTCCTGCTCGCAGTTGGGGCACTTGAACTGAACCGAGTTGGGAATGAAGCGGAACTCGCTGGGCGTGAAGCCTCGTCCGCATTCGGGGCAGGGACCAGGAGCAAGGTTCCAAAGTCGGTAGCGGCAGCCCTTACAACGCAACTAGGCACTCCTGCCTCACGGGACCATCATCCAAGATCACGACCATGTCCCAATCAAGTGTGCACTCTTCGCAATCGGGCAGAGAAGATCCCCATCTGCTCCCGATACTTCACTACGGTTCGTCTTGCCAGCGTTACACCCCGCTCTTGCAATGCCTGAGTGATCCGTTCATCGCTGAGCGGCTTAGATTTGTCCTCGGCCGCGATCACCTCTCGCACCATCTCTCTGACCGAGTCCCAGGCCATTCCTCCACCCGCTTCAGTCTCGGTGCCGCCACTGAAGAATCGCCGCAGGTCAACTACGCCGCGAGGGGTCTGCATCCACTTGCCCGCGACGGCACGGCTCACCGTACTCACATTCAATCCGAGGTCGGCAGCAACGTCAGTCATCGGCAGCGGTCGCAACGCCCCTGCTCCCTCATCGAGCCATGCTCGTTGATGTTTGACCACTTCACGGGCCACACGAAGCAGGGTTGATGATCGTTGACTCACGGCCTCAATGAACCAGCGCGCCTTGCGGGCACCGTCGCGAAGCATGGTGCGGGTTCGGGCATCAGTGCTCTTGTCCTCTGAAAGCAACTCATAGTCTCGGCGTACACAGAGCGCGGGAGAGGAGCCCTCCGCGAGGGCTGCGACATAGCAATCGTTGTCCGCGTCGAACTCCACCACAACATCGGGGACGACACCGGGCTCGCTTTGCCGCACCAGCATGCGGCCCGGAGCGGGGTCCAGATGTCGCAGCACTTCGCGTGCCGCGGTGATCCGTTCCGAGGTGAGTCCGCTCCTCTGCACAATGCGCGGGATCCGATTGGCTTCCAGATCGTCCAGATGATCGGCGATGATCAGGCGCGCATCCTCCAACCGCGAATCGATCGATGCTGACTCATCTTCGCCAGCTCGCTTTGTGAGAGCAGCGAGTTGCAGCAGCAGGCACTCCCGAATGCTGCGCGCACCCAGACCGGTAGGTTCCAGATGCTCCTGCACCGCAGAAATCGCCGCGGCGAGTTGAGTGAGCGCCACACCTGACTCTGCCGCCACCCGCTCCATATCAACGGCGAGCAGGCCGTCCTCCCCGATCCAAGCGATGATGGCCCTTCCAGCAGCCATGGTCTCCTGATCCGCCTCTGCCATTGCCCACTGATTCAGTAACTGTTGCTCCAGACTCTCGCAACGACCGGGAGTGTTTGCCATGGCGGCCATCTTCGAATCGTGCTCGCCGTCATTGCGTGGTTTACGAGAGGGAAGCGCAGAGTCCAGACGCTCTCTCTCCCGCTCTTCCCGGCTCAGCGCCTCCACTTCCGTACGATCGAGAGAGACATTGTTTGTCAGTTCCTCCTCTATGCGCTCCAGCAGGTCGCCTTTCTGTAGCTGAAGAATCTCCATCGCCTGAATCATCTGCGGCGACAGCTTCATCTGCTGCGAGAGGCGGGGCTGCTGGCTTAGATTGATGCGCACGGTGTGAGTTTACCACTCACCTCTTGACCACCCCATAGGTAAGTGCTAGGGTGAGAGTGCTCCAGCGCTGTCTTTTTGCGCACCATTCCCACCTGTTCAGGAGACATGCATGAGTATCTGCCTCGCTATCGCCGCGCTAGTCGCAGTCGCGCCACCCCCAGTGCTCGATTCGTCGCTGGAGCCAACTCCCCCAGGCGCGGGCATCATGGTGTGGCAGAGTGCTAACGAAGATCTCGCACGAACTCTGGCGGCGGCCGGTGAGACTCTGACTCTGGAGTCATTCGGTCTCTCGGACGGAAGCACTTGTACGCTTCTGTTGAGCCGTACCAGTGCCATGACTGCCGATGCTCAGGTGGTGCTTGCCTCGCTCGACGAGCGCGGGCGCGTCAGCACTCGACCTCAGACGATTCCCCGCGTTGACTGCTTTCGTGGTGTTGTTGCGGGTGACGCTGCCTCCCGGGTATTTCTGGGCGCTGGTCCCTGCGGCGTTCACGGCTATGTTCAATCAAATGGGCGGATCCACGCCATTTCCAGCGGCACCCCCGGCGCAGGCTTGCCGACTCTGGTTAGTGACCTGGCAACACTGCCCTTTGACGCCAGTGCATTTGCCTGCGGCGTCGATTCCTCTGACTGGGATGAACCGCAGGATCAGGGCGGTCTCGCCGGAGTCTCCCCAGCTCCCTGCCGGCAATCTTTAGTTGCGGTCGACACCGATACCGAGTTCCTCATGAATACATTCGGAGGCAATGCACCCGCGGCCACGGCATACGCCATGCTGCTGTTCACCGCAGTGCGCGAGATCTGCGCTGCCGACATCAACTTGCGCCCGGCAATCTCCTATCTCCGCCTGTGGGACGGCGCGGATCCGTGGGACCAGACCTCGATGTGCAATCAGCTCGGACAGTTCCGCGACTACTGGAATGCCAACGAGCCTGACATCGAACGCCACTCGGCTCACCTGATAAACGGTCGCGCTCTCGGTGGTGGATGCGCCTGGGTGAGTGCGATGTGTACTAACAATGGCTACGCCTGTAGCGCCAATCTCGGTGGCTATTTCCCCTATCCCATCGTGGATCATGATGGCGCCAACTGGGATCTCATGGTGGTGACCCACGAGTTCGGCCACAACCTAGGAGCGCCGCACACCCACAATCAGGCCGGATCACCCGAGTTGTGCGGCAGCGGCGATTGCACCAATGCGTGGGCCGGCACGATAATGAGCTACTGCCACCAGTGTGCGGGCGGCATGACCAACATTGCGATGTCGTTCGCTCAGGTGAGCATCAACTCCATGGTGGCTCACCTGGGCGCAGCAGCGTGTGACATGACATCAGCCGGACAGGGTGTGATTGCCATCGATGACAGCGCCTCGTGCCCGGCAGGATCATCGGTAGAGATCGAGGTTCTGCCCAACGACCAGTTTGCTACCTGTGATGCAGTTTCTCTCTATTCGGTGACTCCCTACTCGGCTGGGGGAGGCATCGTCGCCGCACTTGCAAACGGCAGTTTGCGGTACACCGCTCCGCCTGCAGCATTTCAGATCACGGACACCTGCTGGTACAGCATCACCAATGCCGGGGGAGAGCTCAGCTCAGCAACTGTCACCGTGAGAGTGCTTCCCATCACTCCCGGACTCACAATCTCGGGCAGCGAGTCTGGCGCCGAGGCCAACTACTTTGAACTGAGCGCACCCAGCCTGCTCCCTGACTTCAGTTTGCTCACGCCCTACCGCAGCGATGTGGTGGGGCAGATTTCATTTGCTTCAACGGGTGGCGCGTTTGCCACCAGCGGTCGCGCCGACAATGTCGGGGCCGTTTTCTCCGGATGGGTGGTGATCCCGACCGCAGGCGAGTGGAAGTTCTTCGTGGAGTCAGATGATGGCTCGAGCCTGCGCTTGGGCAGTACGGTTCTTGTCAACAACGATGGACTGCATGGCATGGTGGAGAAGTCGGGAAGCACCGGCCTGGGGATCGGCTTCCATCAACTCAGCGTTGCCTTCTTCGAAGCAGGCGGCGGTGCCGGTTGCATCGCCCGCATTCAAGGGCCGGGGATGACAAAGCAGGTCATTCCCGCATCGATGCTGCGTCATGGCGGCTTCCCCCTCGACATCGATTTCAACAATGACGGGCATGTCGACGGCCTCGATCTGGCGCTGCTGCTCGGAACATGGGGCAGCAGTGGTCCCGTCGGTGACAGCGACGGCAGCGGCCTAGTAGATGCCCTCGATCTATCCAACCTGCTTGCGGGCTGGCAGCCCTAGCTGGAAAGGCTCGAGTTTGCTGCCCAAGCCCTGATGGCATCGGGATAGGCAATCAACTCCTCCGCGAATACGCGGTCGCCGAGTGTCTTGGGCGAGTCTCCCGGCAACACGCGGCACTTCCGCTGCAGTATGACCGGTCCGTTGTCGTACTTCTCATCCACTAGATGAACCGTGCAACCGCTCTCGCGCCGAGCAGCCGCGAGCACCGCCGCGTGCACCCGTGCGCCGTACATACCCCTGCCGCCAAACTCGGGAAGCAAACTGGGGTGAATGTTCAGGACTCGTCCGATCCAGTTGTGGACTCGAAACACTCGCAGGTATCCGCAGAGGCAGACTAGGTTCACCCGGTGCGATCTCAGCACCGCATCTATCTCGTCATCCTGAACGTTCGCTCGATCAAACTCCACCACCGTCAGCCCGAGTGCGCGCATCGCCGTGACAGCCTGGGCACGGGCGCCGATGGAAATGACAACCGCGACCGTTGCTGGGATTCCCCCGGTCTCGGCTCTCTGGTGCAGATTCATGGCGTGTCGCCCCGCGCCAGAAACTAATGCACCGATCCGCAGAGAGCTCACGAGATCTCGCCCACTCAGAGTGACTTTCGCTTCATCGGCACATCGCCTCCGTCGGGCGGCAGAGTCGGAGCCGACCCATGCGGGATGGGGTTTCGTTGCTCGTCCACCGCGACCATCACCACGAGCGCATCGGTGACGCGCACTCTCTCACCAGTGGAGTACCTCTGCGCGGTCGTCACCACCCTGACCGTCAACGAGGTCTTGCCGCTGCGCTCGGTCGTGGTATGGAATGTCACCAGCTCCCCGACATAGACGGGGGCGATGAACTCCACGCGATCGACCGCCACCGTCACCCAGCGGTGCAGACCTACGCCCCGAGCGTGCACATAGGCTGCCTGATCAATGAGGCTGAGAATGACCCCGCCAAACACGGTGCCCGTGTGGTTGGTGTCGCGGGGCATGGTCATCACTTGAAGCGCCAACAGTGGTTCAGCCATGTTGAGGATGATCACGACTGTCGGCTCGAAGTGCAAGCGGCCTCATCCGCGCTGGTTGTGTCGGCATATGATGGAGGCATGGCGCGGCTCACCGCCCTCCTGTTGTCAATGCTGCTTCCGGTGCTACTCGGCGCCGGCATGGATTCCGCGAGGGACCGCGCCATGGCATCAGTTGAAACCGCGGCGCTCGCGGGCGATTTTCAGGGGGCGTTGAGTACCGCCAAGGAGTGGCTCAAGCGCCATCCCAGCGATGCCGACATGCTCTACAACTCCGGTTGCGCCTACTCGCGTTTGGGTGACCTGCGCAGCGCGGCAGCGGCTCTCGTGAGTGCGATCCGTGCCGGATATCGTGACTTTGGATTCATGGAAGAGGATCCGGATCTCAGACAACTTCGAGAGCACGAGTCTTGGTCTGCCGTGCGAACTGAGCGAGAGGCCGCGCTTGCCGAGCTTGCCAAGCGCAGCGGCGAGGCTCTGGAACCGCGCGCGGCGATCGCTGCCCAATCGATGGCGAACTGGAAATCGACCCATCCCAAGAGCGGCTACAACTATGTCCGCGATCCGGTGCATCGACTGCTTCTGGCCCATGACCTCGATGAGCGCAGTTCCGGCGAAATGAGACAGATGCTGGAAAGCGAGTCAGATCTGCTGGCGCGCCTGCTCTTCGGCGGAGCCCAGCCTGATTGGGTGTTCATTGCCGTAACCAGCCCCAAAGATGCGGGCCGCACATTCACGAGCCCGGGGAACACCGGGGCCTACGACCACGGGGCGCGGTCGCTGGAAACCCGCGACACCGGGGCGAGTCTGCGCCATGAGTTCGCCCACGCCCTTCACTTCGGCCATATGCAGCGGTTGGGCCAGAGGCACCCAATCTGGATGATCGAAGGCCTGGCCTCCATCTTTGAGGACTATGAGGTGAAGGGAGATGGGTCCCTCACCATCCTCCCCAATCAACGACACAACTTGGCAAGAAAGCAGGTCAAGGGAGACCGAGCCGAATCGATCCGCGCCCTGGCAACCATGACTCCCGACGAGTTCATGCGCAAACCGCTGGAGAGGTATCCGCAGGTTCGATCCATCTTTGAATACTTGGTCGCCCGTGGACTGCTTGAGCGTTTCTACCGCGAGTACACCGAGAACCAGGAGAGGGATCCCACCGGAATCGCCGCCATCGAGGCGGTCACGGGTGAAGCGATCGCCGTGTTCGAGAAAAACTGGAGGGCGTGGGTGCTCTCGCGCGCACCGATCGATGACAGAGTCGAGCCAGGTGATGGCGCCCTCGGAGTCACCCTCGGCGAGGTCAGTGATGGGGCGCGCATCACCAGAGTGATCAATGGCTCCGCGGCGGCGGCGGCCGGTCTGCGAACCGGAGACATCATCGTGTCGATCGGCGAGCGGGCCGTCCGCTCCGTTGCGGAGACGGTCGAGGCGATAGCGCGGCTCGATGCTGGAGACCGCACCACGATTGGCTATCGTCGCGGCGATTCATATGGCAAACTTGAGGTAACATTGCTGCCCCTTCGAGGCAGTTAGTAATACTGCATTGGGAGCAACCCATGAACATACGGATAAGCGCCAAACATCTCACTCTTTCCCCCGCCAATCACGAGTACATCATGAGCCGTGTGGACAAGTTGGTACGGGTATTTGATCGGGTGCTGGAGATCGATGTGATCGTGGAGAAGGTCAATCATGGCTTTCATGTGGAGATCGTGAGCGATGTGATCCGCCACCGCGACTTTGTGGCAAACTGCACTCACGAGGACCTGCACGCCTGCATCGATCTTGTAGTTGATAAGGGTGTGCGGCAGTTGGCTGATTGGAAAGACCGCATCCGTGACCATCATCGAGATGACGACAAGAGCAACAGGTAGAATTCATAGCAGCTCATGAAACTTCAGGAACTAATACCAGCCGCGGCCATCACTTCCGAACTCAGCGGCTCCACGCGCGATGCCGTGCTGGGCGAGCTTCTCGACATTCTCATTTCCTGCAAAGCGGCACCAGCTTCCAGTCGGGAAGCCATGCTCAAGGCCCTGGTGAAACGGGAAAAAGCAGGTTCGACAGGCTTCGGTCATGGAGTTGCGGTTCCCCATGTGCGTCTCCCCGGAATGTTTCGCCCGGTAGCGGCGATCGGGCTGAGCAGGACCGGCGTAAATTTTCTGGCATTAGACAGGCAGCCTGTCTATTCAGTAGTGATGATCGTCAGCCCTGACGGCGATGCCACCGCCCATCTTGACGCTATGGAGACGGTGTTTTCCTGCCTCTCCAGCGATCGCTTCCGCAGCTTTCTCAGGCAGGCGACGACGGTCGCCGAAGTGCTGACTCTCCTGCAAGAAGCCGACGAAGGCGCTCCTGTACGCTGATCGCCTCGTGGTCAGCGCCAAAGCGACAATCATCAATCGACTCGGGCTGCATGCTCGGCCAGCGATGGCCTTTGTGCAGCTCGCCAATCGTTTTTCTGCCGTAGTGCAGGTGCGGCGCGAGGACTCGAACGAAGTCGTCGACGGCAAGAGCATCATGCAGATGCTGCTGCTGGCGGGGACCGCAGGAACTGTGCTAGTTCTCTCTGCTGATGGAGTAGATGAGAGCGATGCCATCAACGCCCTAGTTCGATTGATCGCCTCCCGATTCGATGAAGATTGAGCGCGGGCAGTCAGCTCAACCGCCGCTGCTCCTAGGACTCGCTAGCGGAAGTACGGGACATCAAACGCGCCAGCGACTCGCGCGGTGGTAGTCCCTCAAACAGGACCGCATGCACTGCCTGAGCAATCGGCATCTCCACGCCAAGCCTGCCGGCCTGATCAACCAACGCTCGGCATGTCTCCACGCCTTCAATGATGCAGCGGCTGCGGGCGCAGTATTCGGCAAGACTCTCGCCTCGGCCTAGTGCCTCGCCGCAGCAGCGATTGCGTCCTTGCGGGCTGAAGCAGGTCGTAGCCAAATCGCCCAGCCCCGCCAAGCCATAAAAGGTTGTTGGTTGCGCTCCGAGGACTACGCCTAGTCGAGCGATTTCCGCCAAGCCGCGCGCCAAGAGCGCACTCTTGGCATTGACCCCAAGACCCAATCCATCCACCAATCCCGCCGCAATAGCCACCACATTCTTGGCAGCGCCTGCAAACTCCACTCCAATCACATCATCTGATGTGTAGATCCGAAGTCGGGGGGAGGCGAGTGCCGACTGCAGGCAAATCGCGCTCTTGGCGCGCCCGCACGCCGCCACCATGAGCGCGGGCAATCCGCGGGAAATTTCACTGGCAATGTTGGGACCGCTGAGCACAACAACTTCCGTCTGCCCGGCGGCGTGCCCCTGCAACTGCTCATGGATGATCCGGCTGGGAGCTGACAACGACCCGACCTCTATCCCCTTGGCGGCGCTGGCAATGACCGCGCCGCTGGGCACATGCTCCGCGAGCCGACTGCATGCGGAGCGCAAGTACTGAACAGGAATCGCCATCATTACCATGTCGGAGCCGAGCAGCGCCGTGTGGGGATTTGTCTCAACTCGGATCGCTTCGCTGAGCACGAATCCCGGTAGGCGATCGGAGTGGCGCGAGCGAGCCAGAGCCAAACCATCCTCCAAAATGGGAGACCAGATGCAGACCTCGTGCCCCCTCTCATGGGCCAGAGCAGCCAGCACCAGACCCATCTGACCATCACCAGCGATTGCCACGCGAAGCGCCATGTTGCCACCGTACCAGACTCCAGAGCAGGCATGCGACGGCGGATGCGCGAACCAGTGGGCAACACCAGCGTAAGGGTGCTACGCTTGGCGACTCCGCTGAGCCAAACTCATATGTCACAAACCACCGCAAACGCTGTAAGTCACGAGTCCGCCTCCGAAGACTTCGGAGGTCTCCGTCTGGAGCGGCAACTCATGGTGGCACTCGCGGGCGGAGTGTTGCTTCTGGTGGCGTGGCTGGCTCCGACTCTATTGAGCATCTCCCAGAGCGTCGCTGACATCCCCGCCACTATCGGCGCTCTGATCCTGATGGCTCCTTTGGCCTCGGGCGCGTGGCGCGAGTTGAAGTCGGGAAGGCCATCGAGCGACTCGCTGGCTTGTCTCGCCGTTGTCGCGGCTCTTGCCAACAACTATTACCTGGCCGCAGGCTTTCTGGCGTTCTTTCTCTGGCTCGCCGAGTTGATTCTTTCTAGGACCGCTTGGGGCGCCCAGCGCGCCATCCGCGATCTGGTCGAGCTGACCCCTGACACCGCGCGTGTTGTGAGCGCTGATGGGCAGGAGTCCGAAATCAGGTTGGTGCAGGTGAAGGTCGGCGACAAAGTTCGGGTTCGCCCCGGCGAGAACCTGCCCGTCGATGGGCGGATTGCCAGCGGTACATCTTCCATCAATCAAGCAAGTCTGACAGGTGAAGCTGTTCCGGTGGAGGTGCAACCTGGCTCGGATGTCTACGCCGGCACGACCAACCTAACGGGCCAGATTGACCTGCTGGTGACGGCCGTAGCGGGCGAGTCGACAATCGGCAAGGTGGAGACACTCATCCGCGAGGCGGAGCGCGCCCGCACGGAGCGCCAGGAACTCATCGAACGACTTGCCGCGTACTACGCCCCGGTGGTGTTGATGGTGGCAGGACTGGTGTGGTTCTTCACCAGCAAGAGCCTTGATCCTGTGGTTAGAGCAAGTGCCGCTGAACGCGCCATCACCGTGCTGGTTGTCACCTGTCCAGGTGCCTTGCTGATTTCCTATCCCACGGCAATGGTCGCGGCATTCGCCGCCGGAGCTCGACTGGGAATCATGATCAAGCAGACACGGGTCTTGGAGGCAGCGGCCTCGATTGACACCGTAATCATGGACAAGACCGGCACCCTCACCACCGGCAAGTTCAGCGTCAGCCGATTGGCTCCGGCCGAAGGTGTGGAGGGCGCCGCATTGCTGCAAGCGGCGGCTGATTTGGAACAGTCGTCCAATCATCCACTAGCGCGCAGCATTATCGAGACGGCCGAGCGGGCCCGCCTCACCCCTGGTGCGGTGTCCGATTATCAAGAGTTGCACGGGCGAGGCGTATCGGCGCGCACTGCGGGGGGAGTTGCCCATGCGGGCCGTTCTGCGTGGCTGATGGAAATCAATCCGGCCATCGCGGCCAGCGTTGCCATAGTTGAAGCCCGCACCGAAGGAATGTCCACGGTGCATGTGATGGTGGATGGCCGCTACCTGGGCGCCGTTGGGCTCGAGGACAAGCTTCGCCGCAACGCGCAGGAAGTTGTAACTCGTCTGCGAACGCTGGGAGTGCGGCGCATTTCCATCTTCACCGGCGACAGACTCGGTGTGGCCAAGCGAGTGGGCCAAGCAGTCGGTGTTGACTCCATCGAAGCGGAGTGCCTGCCCGAAGAGAAACATGAGGAGCTCAAGTACCTGATCTCCAAAGGGCATCACACACTGGTGGTCGGTGACGGAATCAATGACGGCCCCATTCTGGCGAGCGCCGATGTGGGCGTCGCCATGGGACTCAGTGGGTCAGACATCGCCACCAACTCCGCGGGAGTCGCGCTCATGAATGAGGATTTGCGACTGGTGCCATTCCTTCTCGAGTTGGCGGGCAAGGCTCGGTCGGTGATCGGCCTCAATATTGCGGTGAGCCTTTTGCTGGCGCTGATCGGTCTGGGGCTAGCCGCGACTGGCAAGATCAATATCTGGATTACGCCCTTCTACCAAGCAGCGGCCTATGTTTTCGTGATCGCCAACAGCCTGCGACTGGTGCGATTCGGTGATGACTATGCCGATGCCGAAGAGATGCGGCGGCAGGCTGAAGCTGCTCGGCTCAGCAAGCCTCGGCGCGCTGCAAGTATGCGCCGGGTTACCGCTTGAAATAGTGGGTCCAATGCGAGCAATCGCCTGTGGTAGGGAATCGCCGGGGATTTCATGGTAAGAGAGGGCGCATTGGCTCCACAATGTCGCAGATAGGAGAATCCGCAGCGATGATGATTGAGGATAAACACACTGCCTTAGGAACCATTCTTGGAGTGCTCGCCCTGAGTGCAACGGCTTCGGCCGCAGTTGTTGTGGTGCAGCAGGTTTCCAACTCCTTCATTCCCGCCAATGTGAATGCCAATCCCGGCGACACCATCCGCTGGGTTCGAACCGGTGGCACGCACACGGTGACGAGCGGCTCCGACTGCACCGATGACGGCTTACTCGATGGCCTGCTCAGTAGTAGCAGCACCTCATTCCAGTGGGTAGTCCCCGCCTCATTCTCTGGCACCATCAACTACTTTTGCGCGCCCCACTGCTTCTGGGGCATGGATGGCAGCGGCACGGTTAGCGGTGGCGATCTCGCGATTCAACTCGCCAACTGGACTTGATATTCATGCAGGCGGACTGGCCCAGCGACGCCGCAGCGGAAGTTGCTGCCATAGTTGCTCGCTCTTGCTTGCCCTGTCACACCGCGCAGGGAGATGCGCCGCTCGATCTCACTGATTCGGCAAGTTGGTGGCGGCACTGTGTCACTATCAGCGCTGCGCTCGAACAGGGTGCCATGCCGCCGTGGCCGATTGAAGCAGGAGTGCATTTCCGAGACACCCATGAGTTGCCTGCCGCAGACAGGGCCACGCTGCTGAGAGCACTCCAGTCCGCACATACAGCCCGAACTATTGGAGAGAAATGCACGCCGGCAGCCGCGGACATCAAGGGGATGCCGCCGCGTTCGGGCTCGGCATCATTCTTAGTTGGGACGGACTGGCTCACCAATCCCGAGGGCGAAACTCGAACATTTGCCGTGGCTATCAACAACCCGACCGTGCTGCTGGCAAGCACCATCACCCTGCAACCGATGGAGCCTGGCGCCCTCGCGTCTGTCACGGTTCTGCCCGACACATCGGGAGTTGCCCTTAGGCTGGATGCGAGCGATCCTGCAGCGGGCTACGAGGCCATGGGTGACATCGGCCGCTCCGTCAGCGGCTCGCTCGGTGGTGGAGGGATCGGCTGCAGAAGTCTGAAACTCCCTCAGCCCTTCGCCTTTCGCATTCCACCAACCTGCGCTCTGGTTCTGGAAGCGCATGCCGCTCCTCTGGGATTCGCGGCAGATGGTGCGCTCACATTGACTCTTGAGTTTTACAACAGTTCGGAACCAGTGCGCGTGGTGCAACCGCTCGCGCTAGGCGGGGTACCACCGGGCGCCCAGGATGAACTCCGCTTTGAACACATCATGACGCTCTCCGAATCCGTCGACCTAGTGGCAATCGTGCCTCGCGGCGGGGACTCGGTTCATTCCATGCGACTGGATGCGGCGGCTCCCTCCGAGAGTCTGCTGATTCTCGACATCCCCAGGTATCTGAGCCACTTTGCCCGACCATATGTCCTGACTGAACCCCTGCGCCTGAGCGCCGGAACCCAACTGACAGCAACATTCTCCATGTTGCCCTTGAACCTACGCGCACCCGACAGCATGCGTAGTGCTCCAGTTCTGCTTCTGCTTGTCGCGCCTGTTCCGGCGCCCGCGATCGAACATCAGGCGACGGTCACGGATGAATCCAAGTAGACATCCTGGATGGCATTCAGCAACTTGATGCCCTCGCTCATCGGGCGCTGAAAAGCCTTGCGCCCTGTGATAAGACCCGATCCACCCGCGCGCTTGTTGATGACGGCGGTTCGCACGGCATCAGCAAAGTCATTGGCGCCGCTAGCACCGCCGGAGTTGATCATTCCCGATCTTCCCGCGTAGCAGTTGAGAACCTGATAGCGACAGAGATCGATGGGATGATCGCTGCACAGTTCCGTGTAGATGCGCTTGTCGAACTTGCCGTAACTGGAACTACCCATGTTGAGCGCCTCGAATCCACCGTTGATCTCCGGGAGTTTCTGCTTGATGATGTCAGCCTGAATGGTGACACCAAGGTGATTCGCCTGCCCGGTGAGATCGGCGGCCACATGAAAGTCCTTACCATCCTTCTTGAAGGCGCTGTTGCGCAGGTAGCACCAAAGCACGGTTGCCATGCCTAACTCGTGGGCGCGGGCGAAGGCCCGGGCCACATCCACGATCTGCCGACTCGATTCCTCGCTGCCGAAGTAAATGGTGGCGCCTACCGCGGCCGCGCCCAGATTCCATGCTTCCTCAACCGTACCAAACATGATCTGGTCAGCCTTGTTGGGATAGGTGAGCAACTCGTTGTGGTTGATCTTCACCAGAAATGGAATGCGATGGGCGTATTTGCGAGAGAGCGAGCCGAACACACCAAAGGTAGTGGCGCAGGCATTGCAGCCACCTTCGATAGCCAGCTTGACAATGTTTTCACCATCGAAGTAGATGGGATTCTTGGCAAAGGATGCACCGGCTGAGTGCTCGATCCCTTGATCCACTGGCAGAATGGACATGTACCCCGTGTTGGCAAGTCTGCCGTGGCCGTACATCGCCTGCAGATTGCGCAGCACCTGCGGATTGCGATCACTGTGCGACCAGACACGCTCGACGAAGTCGGGGCCGGGGAGTTGCAGGAGGGATCGATCCACCTTCGCCTTGAATGCCAGCAAACTCTCGGCCTCGGCACCCAGGTATTGAGAGAGGGCATTCGAGACGCGAATCGCGGTAGTAGATGCGGACATTGAGTCCTCCTAATGAGATTCAATCTACGCGCTAGAGGCGGATCGGGCTACTGACTCGATCCATCCGCCACAAATAATGCGATCATCTTGGTAGCAAACAGCGGCCTGTCCCGGGGCCACAGCATGCTGCGGTTCATTGAAGATGATCTCAATGGAAGATGCGCCGGCAGCGAGGGCTCGTACCCGAGCTCTAGCCGGAGTTCCATGGGCTCGCCACTGCACTGAACACTCGCTCCACTCCTCGCTCGACTCCTCTAGCCAGTTCACTTGCCCCGCCGTCAGAGTGCGGCAGGCAAGCCGATCGCGCGGGCCAAGGGTGACAGTGTTGGCTGCGGCATCTTTGGCAATCACATAGAGAGGTTCTCCCGCAGCAATGCCCAGTCCCTTGCGCTGACCGATAGTGAAGCGCTGGTGTCCACTGTGGGTACCGATGGCGGTTCCATCGCAGTCGAGGATTGAGCCCGGGCGAAGTTCAGAGCGCGATGCCAGCAAGTCGCCGTAATCGCCACTGGGCACAAAGCAAATCTCCTGCGAGTCGGGCTTCTCTGCCACGGGGAGTCTCAGGTCGCGCGCGCGCTGACGCACCGCCGACTTTTTCAGAGCCCCAATGGGGAGCAGCATCGAAGCGAGCCGGGCGCGGGCAACTCCGAAGAGCACATAAGACTGATCCTTATCATGATCTATTCCACGCCGCAGTGTGGGCTGACCGAGGTGATCGCAACCGATGGTCGCATAGTGACCACTCGCCACATGAGTCGCGCCAATCTCATCAGCGAAGTCATGCAAGCGACCGAACTTGAGCCAATCATTGCAGCGGATGCAGGGATTGGGTGTGCGCCCAGCCGAGTACTCGTCCACGAAGTAATCGATCACGCGCCCGAAGTCGCGCTTGAAGTTGAGTACATAAAACGGAGTGCCAAGATGGCTGGCAACGCGGCGGGCATCATGGGCATCATCAACACTACAGCAGCCGCGGTGATGGATCTTTGCCTGCGCGAGAGGGACGCTCCGAGGGGTTTCGGATCGGCAGGCCTGCGGCTCCAGCGACTCGCCCTCAGATCCCAGACGCATGAAGCAGCCCACCACATCCCAGCCTTCGGCAACAAGGATCGCAGCGGCAACCGAGGAGTCAACGCCCCCGCTCATCGCCAGTAAGACCTTGCCGCGGTTCATGAGCCAAGTTTAGGGGAGGGCGCCGCGCAGTAACCTATTGAGATGCTCATTTATGCGGGCATTGATGAAGCTGGCTACGGTCCCCTCATCGGACCCATGTGCATAGCCGCCACGGTGTGGGCAGTGCCGCTGCAGGCTGCCCTGCAGCCGATCCCATCGACAGAGCCACTGCCCCCACGGACAGGCGCTCTGGATCCACCTGACCTGTGGCAGCTCCTGCGCCAAGGGGTATGCCGGAGAGGTACTGACAAGCGCAGAAGGGTTGCCATTGATGACAGCAAGAAGTTGAAGCTTGCCAACTCTGGGGCGATTCATCCGCTCTCTCATCTAGAGCGCGGTGTACTCGCTTGCCTGCGCGCGGGCGCGACGCGTCTCGCTCCCCAGACTGACAGTGACCTGTTCGCGGCCCTAGGTTCGACTCCGCCAGCGGACAGGGATTGGTATCAGGGAACCGCGCCAGTTCCCTGCTGTCATGATGAGTCGAGCGTGCAGGTCGCATCCAATCTGCTCGCCGCGGCGCTTCGGAAAACTGGCGTTGAGCTGCGGTCGGTTCGCTGCGTGGCTCTTGATGCTGCGGCGATCAATCAGCGCGCCGCCCTCACTGGCAACAAGGCGGCGGTGAGCGGCGCAGTCATCTGGGATCTGGTCACAGCAATCGTGGCACAGAACGCCTCTCCTGTCATTCGCATCGCGCTCGATCGCCAGGGCGGGCGGATTCGCTACCGCGAGGATGTGCAGCGCGTGTTCCCCCAGTGGTCTTTGCGCATTCTTTCCGAGGATGAGGTCTGCAGCCGCTACCTCCTCCACGCCGCCGATCACACCATCGATCTCTCCTTTCAGGCCAAGGGAGAACTGCACCATCTGCCCATCGCTCTGGCAAGCATGACGGCCAAGTATGTGCGCGAACTTTGGATGGCGCGCCTGAATCGGTTCTTCCAGGCACGCCTGCCCGGGCTGACCAGTACCGCCGGTTATGTACAGGATGGACGCCGCTATGTGGAGGAGATCAAGCCTCTACTGCAAACCATGAATGTTCCCCTCTCAGAGTTTGTGAGAGAGGTGTGAATTAGGCGCCGATGCGCTTGACCTATGGGGGCTTTTTCGGCTATTTTAGTAGTTTCGCCAGACCGAGAACCAGATTGCTCCGCCAAGCGGAGCGGGAATTTTGACCCGACATGCCTATCGATCTAACCAAAGTACGAAACATCGGCGTTTGCGCCCACATCGACGCCGGCAAGACCACCGTCACCGAGCGCATCCTCTTCTACACCGGGAAGATCCACAAGATGGGTGAGGTGCACCACGGCACCGCCACTATGGACAGTCTGCAAGAGGAGCAGGAGCGTGGCATCACCATTCAGTCGGCCGCCACCACCTGCCCTTGGGAGATGAATGGCGTTGAGTACAAGCTGAACCTTATCGACACTCCGGGCCATGTGGATTTCACCATCGAAGTGGAGCGATCTCTGCGTGTTCTCGACGGGGCGATCGCGGTGTTCGATGGCAAGGAGGGGGTGGAGGCGCAGAGCGAGACAGTCTGGCGTCAGGCCGACCGCTACGCCGTGCCCCGTATCTGCCTAGTCAACAAGATGGACAAGCTAGGTGCTGACTTCGAGTACTCGTTCAACTCCATCAAGACTCGCCTCGGTGCCAACGCCATCGCCATTCAGATTCCCATCGGACAGGGCAATGACTTCGAAGGCATCATTGACCTGATGGGCATGCGGGCTCGCTACTGGTCGAGTGAGAATCACGGATCGGTAATCGTCGAGAAGGAAATCCCTGAGCACATGCGCGCCAAGGCTGAGGAGTGGCGGCGCAGCATGATCGATCGCATCTGCGAACTCGAGGACAGCCTGCTGGATAAGTATGTGCACGATCCCTCGTCTATCACTGTCGCTGAACTCATGGCTGCCTTGCGCCGCGCCACCATCGATCGCCGCGCATTCCCCATACTTTGCGGCAGCGCCCTCAAGTATGTCGGTGTTCAGAAGGTGCTCAATGCGGTTGTTGACTACCTGCCCTGCCCCAACGAGCGCGAGGATGTACAGGGAGTCGACCCAAGGAATCCTGAGATTCGACTCACGCGCCCCCACAGAGAAGATGCGCCATTTTCAGCCCTGGTGTTCAAGGTTGTTGCCGACATCGCCGGCACGCTGACCTACCTGCGCATCTATTCAGGAAAGCTCGCCAAGGGATCACGCGTTCTGAATCCGGGTAACGATCGCAAAGAGAACATCAGCCGACTCTTCGAAATGCACGCGGGTGATCGCGAGGCACTCGACGAGACTGGCCCGGGCCAGATTGTGACCGTGGTGGGTCTCAAGGAGTCATTCACCGGCGACACTCTCTGCGATCCCGACCACCCCATCATCCTCGAGCGAATGACATTCCCTGAGCCGGTTATCTCCATGTCAATCGAGCCCAACACTGCCGATGACAAGAAGAAACTTGGCGAGGCACTGACCACGATTCGCCGTGAGGACCCCTCCTTCCGTTCCAACTACAACGACGAAACGGGCGAGACCATCATCAGCGGCATGGGCGAACTTCACCTTGAGATCATCAAGAACAAACTTGTGCGCGACATGAAGATCGGCGTCACCGTGGGCAAGCCACGAGTGGCGTACCGAGAGACGATCACGGGGCATGCCGAGAAGGTTCGCGGCCTGTTCAAGAAGCAGTCCGGCGGTCGCGGTCAGTTCGGTGACGCGGTTGTCAATGTTCGTCCCATCACCAAGGAGCAGGCTGTTGCTGAGGAACTGGTGATGAAGAACGGCGTGGTGTTCGTTGATTCCATCGCTGGCGGCGTTGTTCCACGCGAGTTCATTCCCAGCATCGAGTACGGCATCCGCCAAGCGGCCGCCAGCGGCATTCTCGGCGGTTTCCCCGTGATCGATGTGCTGGTCGAACTGGTGTACGGCTCCTATCACGATGTCGATTCCAGCCAGATTGCCTTCGAACAGGCGGGCGCACTCGCCTTCCGCGAGGCCTGCAGCCGCGCCAAACTCTCATTGCTTGAACCGATCATGAAACTGGTGGTCACTACTCCTGACGACTACTTCGGCAATGTCTCCGGCGATATCGCCAGCCGACGCGGTCACATTCTCGACAGCGAGTTGCGCGGCGTGCTGCGTATGATTACCGCCGAGGTGCCGCTCAGCGAACTGTTCGGCTACACCACGAGCCTGCGCTCGATGACCCAGGGTCGCGCCTCCAGTTCCATGGAACCGGCGACCTATCGTCTGATGCCCGACCGATTGAAGGACGAAGTTCTCGCAGCGCTCTAGCGAACCGGATTCAGTGATTACTCTCGAGTTCGGCCTGACGCGACTCTAGGGCCGCTCGCGCTTGCGGTGTCAACTGACGCAACGCATCGAGCCGATAGGAGTCGTCGCAGTGAATCGCGCTCATGATGGCAGCGACAGCGCCGGTCCGGTCGCCCGAGAGCGCTCTGGACTCTGCCAGACGGATCCACAGCTGCGTGTTGCGCCGGTCTAGTTCCAACGCGCTCTCAAATGCCGCTGCGGAGTCAGTCCACGCCAACTCCCCTGCCCTTACCAGTGCCTGAGTCGCCGCCGCATGCGCCACTCGCGCGCGAGCCGCAAGGTGCCCATGGAGGTAGTAGGGAGAAACCGCGGCGATTGCCGCTCGGCTCTGATGCGCGGCCTCTTGCGCTTGAGCACTGTCGAGTAGTTCGCGCGCAGCGAGATTGTGATACTCCGCTCCCTTGATGGCGAGCCGGGCGCGCGGAGGTGATTGAGATGCCACGACCAAATCGGCCGCAGAGTGGGCGATGCTCGTGGACGCGATCTGCGCCGCGGACTCGACTCTCGATTCTTGACGGAATGACTCGACCGCTGGACCGATCAGGAAAGCCGCAAGCACTGCCGGTATCGCCGCCACAGGTCCCGTGACTGTGACTCTCCAGGAGGCAATCGGGAGAGGCGCGCCCGCAACTGCGGCAGGACTGAAAGCCGCAGCGCCCACGCCGAGCAGAGCCAGCGCCCAGCATGCAGACCCGTGTTGAAAGAGCACCATCTCCAACTGGGAGTGCACGACAATCATCACGCCCGCTCCGCAGCATGCCACCAGCATGGCAGTTCTTGCCTGAGCGAACCCAATGATGACTGCCACGCCCAGCGCCAGCGCCGCAACGACTCCGGCCACTCGCGCCGCCAGATCGATGACTCCCAGAGATGGCGACTCCCAGGCAATGGCGATTGCGCCGCAGAAGAGCAGCACCAAGCATGACCACTTGATCGATGTCGCAAGGCAATCGGCAGATTGAACTGATGAGCGATCGACATCACTGCGCACCAAGCGCGCTGCCGAACCCCCGACCATTCCCACCATGGTCAGTACGGCGGCGCCGATTCCTACGCCAGCGATCCCGTAAGCAGTCATCCAATCGAGAAGCGCGTTGTGAGCGCTGTTGACCTCCTCGGGGCTGGCAGGCGGCCGAGCAAGGAGATAGGCACCCTGAAATCCATCCGGTCCCACACCAGTGAGCCATTGTGACTTGAGCATTTCAACCGCGCCAACCAAGTAGTGCCAGCGGAAAAGCAGGCTTAACTCGCTCAATCGCTCGCCCATGAACCCGCGCGTCACGACAGCGATCCAGACCAACACCACAGCGCCGATGGCGACCAGAGAGTGAACCTCTGGGCTCGGAGCATTCCTTCTTCGCACCCATGCGATGAAGAGCGCGCCGAT
>SIAA01000007.1 GCA_009692045.1 Phycisphaerales bacterium
TACTGACTGCAATGCGCCGATGATCGCCAGAAACTCTCCCAGATTGTTGTGGCCGCGCGGGTAGAGCTCGCTGTGGCGACACCGCACCCAGCCCTGATTGGTGAGGCGCATTGCTTGCCACTCGGTCGGCCCAATCACCGAGTCTCCAAACTTGGAGCAATCGACCACGATGTCACCGACCTGCGCGGGAGACTTGTTCGATCGTGATTGCGAAACGACTCCTGGCTTGCCCGTGCCTGCCACTACTCCGAGAGCCTTGCCGATTGAATGCGCCAGAGCGCCCTGAGGTACGAGCGAAATGACCCCCTTCTTGTTCAGGTGGATCTGCACCTTTCCCGAGCCGCATGCACCCTCGCTCGATTCATTGCTCACACATAGATCAGTGCGCCCCCATGAGTCCTGATCCAACTCGCTGTGTGAGATCACGAACAGGCCATGCGCCTCCAGCATCTCGCGGGCTTGGGTCACTGCTGCGTCCATTCGTTGTCGTTGCGAGGTGTTCACAGTGAGCAGTCTGTGTTTAGCGGAACTCGCGGATGCGAATGTTGCGAAAATCCAGCTCATCCCCATGCCCCAGCAGGCTGATAGGACCTCGATCGCGCAGCAGTCCCGGGTGCTCCATTCCATCGATAGTGCCGTACCGAGCTGACGGCTCGACATCGGCATCGACAATGACATGGTCATTCACCGTGACCGTGATGTGCGACCCATTCGCCACGATCTCCTCGGTATTCCACTCTCCCACAGGCAGAAGACCCGCCCGCTTGGCAGGGATCACTCCATATATGGATCCGTGGAACTGCCAGGGTTTCAGCGCCCGGTACTTCTCATGCGCGTGATCCAAAATCTGAATCTCCATTCCGTCGTAGGCGGGATTGCTGCCGTGAGGGGCCCGAATGCCAACACCGTTGTTGGCGCCGGATGTGAGGCGAAACTCAAATCGCAGTGCGAAGTTACCGTACTCGCGCTCGGTGGAAATCATGCCCGATTCCGGGCCGCAGGAAACCACGCCATCGACCATAGTCCACATGTCGGTGTCGCCATGCCAGCCATCGAACGAGTCCCCCTGCAAGAGCGGACCGAACCCAGTTTCTTCCGCTGGAGTTGGTGTGCCCGCCAGCAGCAGGCAAATGATTACAGCGTTCACAGGCATCAAGGGCACTTAGTAATCATATGTTGAGCGACGCTCGTCTATCCTTCCTCTACATGCCGTCCATGACTGTCATCGCAGTTGTTTTGTTGCTGGCGCGGTCTCCCGAAGTGGATCCTCCCGCGGCCGCACAGGCATTACCAGTCGGGCCGTTGCCAAACCAACAGATGGCTCCCTCTCCATCAGCCGAGAGTGCCATTCCTCGGATTGGCTTCAAGCGATGGTGGAAGTCGGTAAATCTGAGGCGTCCCGTGCAACTAGTGGCGCGTGCCGACCGCAGTGATCGAGCCTACATAGTGGAGCAGGCGGGGCGGGTCATCGAGCTTGACGCAGTAAACCCTGAATCAGAAGCCTCGACTGTGTGGCTCGACATCACCGATCGTGTGAACGACGCCAACAATGAGGAGGGCCTGCTATCCATCGCCTTTCATCCGAAGGTGGCAGAGAACAAGCAGCTGTACCTGTATTACACCGCTGAGTCACCCCGGCGGGAAGTTCTATCGCGCATGCGGTTGGATGAGAGCGGCCAGCCCGATCCGAGCAGCGAAGAGATACTTCTTGAGGTCAAGGATCCTGCATGGAATCACAACGGTGGCACGGTGTTGTTCGGGCCTGACGGATTTCTCTACCTCTCTTTGGGCGACGGCGGCTCCGGCAATGATCCCTGGGGCAACGGACAGAACATGGGAACGATGCTGGCAAAGGTGGTACGCATCGATGTCGAGGGCGTGTCCACTGGCAAGCCCTACGCAGTTCCCGCAGACAATCCCTTTGTCGCAACCGCGGGTGCGCTGCCGGAGATTTGGGCGCTCGGACTTCGCAACATCTGGCGCATGAGTTTCGATCGAAGCACCGGCGAGTTGTACGGTGGTGATGTAGGGCAGAACGCCTTCGAGGAGATCGACATCATCAGCAAAGGCGGCAACTATGGATGGAGACCGCGCGAGGGGTTTCACCGCACCCCGGGAGTTCCCGATGGATCGGAAGCGGATAGCAAGTTCACTGAACCGCTGGTCGAGTATCCACGCGCCGATGGCGTTTCGGTTACTGGCGGATATGTCATTCGCGATCCGGAGATGCCCCAGTCGGCCGGGGTCTACATATATGCCGACTACGCCTACGGAACTGTCTGGGGGCTGCGCACCAGAGAAGGCAAGCTGAGTGCTGGCCCCACGGTAGTCGGCAAGAGGAAGGGGCTTCTGCCTGCGTCATTCGGAGAGTTCAATGACGGGAAAGTGTTCATTCTTGGGACGGAGCGAGGCGCAGATGGCCCCGGTGCTGTTTATCAAGTGATCTCCGTCCCCTAACTGGGCTATTCGGCAAACAAACTAGTGCGCCGAGTATCTTCTTGATCTTCGGGCACTCACCCCTCGATTCACTGACCTGTCTATAACCAGACCAAAGGACTATCCAGATGTCGGCAAGACTCCCCTCCAGATCATTCCCCTCTGCAAACTTATTTCTTACCAGCGCCTTGTTCGCCACTCTTGTGGGTTCAGGTGTGGCACTCGGCCAGAGTGCGCCTGTTCCCCAACCGCAGTCGGCTGGAGAAAAGGGAGACTCATCAGGAAACGCCAGAGATGCCGGAGGTCAGCGAGGCGACCAAGCTCAATCCGAGCAGGGTGGTCAGCGCCGCAGTCGCCAGGGTGGTGAAGGCGGTCAGGGCGGTCAGGGTGGTCAGGGTGGTCAGGGTGGACGGGGAGGCCGAGGCATGGGACTCATGCAGTCCGCCGATCGATACAAGCCCGACTTCCTGCGGCGCGATGTGCCGCTGTTTCAGGAGCAACTAGGGCTCGATCAAAGCCAGATGGCAATCGTCGAGACCTTGGTGAACGACTATGACTTTGTATTCACTCCGCTGGCGGAGTCGGTGCAGCAAGAGTCCAGAGAACTGTGGCGCAGCATGTTCCAGACTTACATGGGTGCTGACTTCCGTGACCGCATGCGCGAGACATTCGCACTCGTCCAGTCTGACCTGGAGGATCTTGCCAAGGAGAAGGGCGGCGAACTCGATGAGGAGACTCGGCGCAAGTTCTTCGAAGAGCGCATCACCAAGTTCTCCACCGAGATGCTGGCCGAGCGAAAGGCGAGTGGCGCCGAGGACGAAGCTCGAAAGGTGCTTGCTCAGGTATTCGAGGCAGCGAACTCATGGACTGCCGAGAAGTCCAAGTTGCGCACCACGGTGGTCGACGGCATTCAGGTCGTCCTGACTGACGACCAACGGTCCCAGTGGCCCGCCTTTGAGAGATACCTGCGTCGCGAGAAGAATCTTGCCAATGCCACCCTGTCGGGCGAAGGGGTCAATCTCATCTTCAGCATCGACGAAGCTGGTCTGCCTCAGGATCAGATTGCCAAGGTTGATCCTCTGCTCAACGACTACGAGATGCAGCTGGATAACGCCATCATGGCGCGGGACCAGTACCTAGAACAGGCTGAACCCAAGCTATATAAGGCCCTTCTCGACAGCAATCGCACCAGTGCCGAGCAGGTCGTGAAGCGCCAAGTGGAAGTGCGGCGCAACCTACGCGATATCAACGACCAGTTCCGAGTTGCGATTCTGGGCGTGCTCGCTCCAGAGTCGGCCGCCAAGTTTGAGACCGCTTCTCTGACGGCTGGTTATAGCCGCGTGTATCGGCCTACATTCACTCAGCGAACCCTGACGGAGGCACTCGAGATTGAGGGGCTCGACTCCAAGGTTATCGAGGCCATAGAGGCGTTGCAGGCGCAATACCTTGTTGAACTGAGTAGCTTGAATGGTCGAATCACCAATGCCATTCGCAAGCAAGAGCCGGAGGATCGCATCGCCGAGAGCATGCGATCGGTTGACATGCTCACGGGTGGGGCCACACCAGCGATGTTCATGGGTCGGGGCGGATTCGGCGGCGGTGGCGGAGGCAACACTGGGGCACCTGCGGATGAAGTGCGTGAGATGTTTGCAACGCGCGTCGACCTGGGCAACAAGTTCCTCGAGCAACTACACGCACTCCTGACCCCCGAGCAAATCGCACTGCTGCCTGAAGGCGAAGAGCGTCGCTCCGGCGGGCAAGGCGGTGGTCAAACGGCCTTTGGTGGCGGCGGTGGTGCAGGTGGCGGCGGCGGAATGTTCGGTGGTGGCGGCCCGACCCGCATCGCTGACATGCCCGAGGGTATGCAGGAGCGCATGAAGGTCTATGACAAGAACAGCGATGGAACTCTGGACGACGCAGAGCGGCAGGAGGCGTTTGCGGCATTCCGAGGTCAGATGGAGCAGCGCGGTGGCCAAGGAGGTCGTCGTGGCCAAGGTGGTGATGGTGGCCAGGGCGGTCGTGGTGGTGATGGCAGTCCGAGCGGCCAGGGCGGCCAGGGCGGTCGTGGCGGGCAAGGCCAGCCACCTCAGAACTGACTCGTTTACTAATATCCCCGCGAGACATCGCGTGGACAAGTCACTAGAGATCATCCAGTCCCGGCTCGACCGACAGGTCGCACCGGGACTTTCTTTATCGAACTGCTTGCCTGATGGGTTGGTCGCAGTCTCGATTCTTCGTGACCTGCGCGCGCTTCTGTATCCCGGATACTTCGGCGAGGCGCCTCATCTAATGCATCTTCGGGAGGCGCTCGCGACTCAGTGCGAGGCTGGGTTCAGCAGCCCGCACGAGCGGGAGACTCGCGGTCAAGACATTGCCGGAGCAGACGCAAAAGTTGCGGCGGCGGCAGCGGCGAATGCGTTTGTGCTGGGATTGCCAGAGATAAAGCGGCTGTTGTCTATCGATGTGGCAGCCGCCTATGCGCGTGATCCTGCCAGCAGATCAGTAGATGAAGTGATCCTGTGCTACCCCGGGGTTCTAGCCCTTACCGTGCACCGGTTGGCAAATCTACTGTGGCGCGAGGGCGTCCCCATTCTGCCCCGTATGTGGAATCAGTGGGCGCTGCGCGAGACAGGGATCGACATTCATCCGGGCGCGACCATCGGAGAGGGCTTCTTTGTTGATCATGGAACTGGCGTGGTGATTGGCGAGACCACTCTGATCGGGCGCAACTGCACCGTGTATCAGGGCGTGACGCTGGGAGCCGCACGAATCGAGCACGATGCACACGGCAAGGTGATACGGGGCAGCAAGCGGCATCCAACACTGGAAGACTCGGTGACGGTGTATGCCAACGCCACCGTGCTGGGCGGGGCTACCGTGATCGGAGCAGGATGCATCATCAACGGTGGATTGTTTGTTACCGAAAGCGTGCCACCAGGCCACATTGTCCGCGGCCCCACGCCTGAACTCATACTGAAGAGCCGGTCGAGTTAGCCATCGAGGGCGAGCAACTGGGCGAACTGATCCGGGCTGAGCTCTTCCGCCCGCATCATCGGGGTGATTCCTGCTGGGAGTTTGGTCTCTCGCCCCAGTATCGAGCCAATTTGCTTGCGGCGTTGCCCGAACAGTTGATGCAGCAGCGCAGCAAGAGCCCGTGGGTCATGCGTGGGACGAGGTTGTACCGGTTCGATCGCCACGATGGAACTTGTCACCTCGGGGGCAGGCCAGAAGCAGCTTGGAGGGGCATGGGCAATCAACTCGCTCCGCGCGAACAGAGCTACCGCGACGCTCAGCGAACCGTACGCTTCCGACTTCGCCCGTGCACCAAGCCGATCTGCGACCTCGCGCTGAATGGTCACATACTGCCCTAGGCAGTTGGGGTGCTCGGTAGCCAGCAGAATCATCAGGGGAGTCGCGGCACCGTAAGGAAGGTTTGCTACAAGCTTGAAGGGGCGGCCAGCGATGGCCGCCAGCAGTGCTGGTGCGAGGCAGTGCTTGCCGTCAAGACAGTCTCCGCGGATGAGGGTGAATCCGAGGGCCGCAGCGCGAATCTGCACGGGACTCGCGCCAAAAACCGTCGGCACCGCCAGCAGCGGCAAGCGTCCATCGGCGTAGAGCGACGCGCGTGAGAGAACGATTTCCGCCATGCCGGAGTCGATCTCGACCGCAATGACCACAGCACCTGCCTCCCAGAGTGCTTCGGTCAGAGCGCCGGTACCCGGGCCAACTTCAAGTACGAGGTCACCCGGTTTGATAGCCGCCCGCATCACCATCTTGCGAATCAGATTCTGATCATGTAGAAAGTTCTGCCCCAATCGATGCTTGGGGCGAAGTCCTCGGGAGTCCAACAAGCCACAAATCTCACTGAGTGTTTGCACCGTGGTTCAGACTTCTAGAACCACTCGCGCTTACCGACGACATAGGTGTCGTAAAACTGCTGATCAGTCTTGGTGAGGTAGAGGATTCCCTCAATCAGGCCAATTATGTGCATTATGGTGGGCATGGCGATGCAGGGCAGCAAAACAAGTGTCCACCCGCAGCAACCTCCGGCGATGGTTCCCAGGATGGTTGTTCCCAGCATGATTCCTCCAGCGAGGCTGTAGCCGAGCACCAACTTATGGATCCCCAGCGATCCCAGCAGAATTCCCAGTACACCCGCGGCGACCTTCTTACTGCTGACATCAGCGAGTCGTGCTTCGCGCAGTTGCGGTTGTTCGCAGGGTGTCTCTTGGGTCATGGTGTACCTAGCGGTGCAATGCTAGCGGGCAGTCGCCTCGGCACGAACCTCGCGCAACACCGTCACCTTTATCTCGCCGGGGAAAGTCATTTCCGCCTCCACTCTCTTGGCGATGTCGCGCGCGAGTGTGAACGCCATAGCGTCATCAGTGTTCGTGGCGTCGAGAATCACGCGCACTTCTCGGCCAGCCTGGATGGCGTAAGCCTCTTGAACTGCAGGCTGCTCCTTGGCAATGGCCTCCAACTGCTGAAGTCGTTTCACATACAAATCCATCGACTCTCGCCGAGCTCCCGGGCGGGCACCACTGACCGCGTCAGCCGCCATCACGATGGGCGTATAGGGCGTAGTTGCGGGGATGTCGGAATGATGTCCGGCGATGGCGTTGAGCACGGGCTCACTCTTCTCGCCGTGTCGGCGCGCAAACTCCATGCCGATGGCTGGATGTGGTCCCTCCACCTCGTGATCGAGCGCTTTGCCGATGTCGTGCAGGAATCCGCAGCGGCGAGCGATGGCGCCATCGAGCCCAAGCTGATCAGCAATCACCTGAGACAGGTAGGCAACTTCGACAGAGTGCCGCAGGATGTTCTGGCCATAGCTGGTGCGATAGTGGAGTCGCCCCATGGCCTCAATGAGTTTGGGGTGAAGCCCGCGCACATTGGCCTCAAGCGCCGCTTCGTTGCCCTTCTCAATGATCGTCTCCTGAATGTCCTGCTTGACTTGTTGCACCACTTCCTCGATGCGGGAGGGATGCACTCTGCCATCGGCGACCAGCCGCTGCAGAACTTCAGCTGCGATCGCCTGTCTTACACGATCGAAGCACGAGACCGCGATCACGCCCGGCGTGTCATCGATGAGAATGTCGGCGCCCGTAGCTTTCTCGATGGCGCGGATGTTTCGCCCTTCGCGCCCGATGATTCGTCCCTTCACCTCATCATTGGGGATCTTCACGGTGCGCACCGTGCTCTCCGCCACATTGTCGGAGGCGTAGCGCTGGATCGCCATCAGGGTGAACTCGCGGCCGCGTTCCCGCGCCGAGGCTTCGGCAGACTCGATGATGCGCTGGGACAGTTCTGCCGCCTCATGCTCCGAGTTGGCACGCACCTCTGCCAGCAGGGTGGCGCGTGCCTGTGCCTCATCCATGCGCGCGATCTGCTCGAGGCGGGCGCGCACCCCCGCCTGTTCCGCCTGCAATCGAGTCCGAGTCTGCTCGGCTTCTGCCAGAGCCTGCTGCACAACTGTGTCGCGCGCTTCGAGCCTCTGCTCCTGCTTGGTGAGCCGTTCAAAGCGAGTGTCGAGAGTTGCCTGTGACTTGGCGATGCTTTGCTGACTCTCGTGAATGCCACCGAGGGCCTTGGAGACCTCGCTGTCGACAGCCTTGCGGCGCTCGGCGATGCCTCGTTCTGCCTGTAACTCCAGTTCGCGAACGCGAACCGTCACCTGGGCGATGGCGGCCTGCTCGAACTGTGCTGCCTCCTTCCGTGCTCGCTTGAGCGAACGGCCGGTAGCAAAAGAAACTGCATAGAGCCCCACCAGCACGCCGGCAATCAGAGCCGCCAGTATGAGCAGCCCTTCTGCGATCGTTAGCTCAATCAATGACTCTGAGACCTGAGTTTCCAAGGGCATGCGAACCTCCGAGGTAAAGCGGTGGCGCATGGGAGCTGACCAGATTCAACGATTTGTTCGATACGCCGAAAGTTACGGAAGCAAAGTTGGATCTATATTCAAGGCATCCTGCCTTGGGGCGGTTCGTTGTCCCGCCGCTGATCGGTCAGCCACCCGAAGCGAGTTGCCGCGAATGGGCCGTTACGAAGTCGGGGAGCACACGCTCCCGTATTGATAAGTATTCGACAATCGGAGGCGCTTGTCAACGAGCTCGGCGCCAAGCCGCTCCCGTAGACTGCCCCTCATGGCAGCCGTGGTCGACAAGGTTCTTAGGCTTATCCCTACGAATCCCATCGTTTTGCGGCTGATGTGGGCGGGAGGCCGCCGCCGACGGGACCTTTCCATCCGCTCCATTTATTTGGCTCTAATGATCCTGGTTCTGGTGTTTTCGCTAGTTGGGGGAAGTGGCGACTCCGTCCGTGACATCGCCCGCCAAGGGGCCAACGCCTTCGAAGTGATCAGTTATGGCCAGATTGCTCTGATCGTGCTCGTGACACCACTCTTTATGGCTGGCGCGATCGCCCAGGAGTCGGATCCCAAGACCTGGGAGATTCTCCTGGCAACTCCGCTTTCCTCCATCCAGATTGTGCTGGGCGGGCTCTTCGGCAGACTGTCATTCGTGTTGGCGCTCCTTCTCTCCACACTGCCATTGTTTGCCGTCACCCAACTGTTCGGTGGCGTGCCGGGACGAGCCATCCTTGCCAGTTACGGAATCGCCGCCCTAAGCGCTCTGCTGGTGGGGGTGATCGCCATCACGCTTTGCGTGACCCGAACCGCGGGTAAGCGGGCGGTGATGACCTTTTACTCCAGCGTTGTCCTCTTTGTCTTTGCGACAGCCGCTGCCGATAGTCAGCTTCGTGAGCCAGTTGCCGTGGGAAGCGCGGCAGTGTGGACCACCGCGATGACGCCGCTCAATCCATTCCTGACACTTGAGGCGCTGCTGTCACCAAGCAACTATGTGACCCCGGATGTGGTCGCTGAGAGTCGTGGCCTGATCGCGTCAGCATGGTTTGGCGATCCCGTGGGGACGCAGGCCTGGCTCTTCTCGCTCGCCAGTGTGGGCTTGATTTTGTGGGCCACCATCAGTGTGCGCCGGGCAGCGGGACGGTCAGCCAGCGCCCCGCGGCAGTCGAGCGCCATCATCAGGCGAGCACCAGACACAGTCGGCACCAATCCCATCGCGTGGCGCGAACTGCATCAGCGGCGACTCTCGATCAAAGGGGTGATTGCGCGCTGGACCTTTGTTGGCCTCGGCCTAGCGCTGGCACTCTTGCCAATCATCATTCATCGAGTTGCCAGCGCGCCCCAGCAACTATTTCGAGTATCTCTGCTGGCGATTCTGTGCGCGGAAATTGTGATCATCACTCTGGTCGCACTCAACACGGCGGGAACAGCCGTCAGTCACGAGCGCGAAAATGGGAATCTCGACATCTTGCTGACCACCCCCATTCAACCAGGTCAGTACCTGGCGGGGAAGCTGCAGGGGCTGGTGCGCTATCTGCTGCCGCTGATCTTCGTGCCGGTGTTCACGCTCGCGGTTGCGTCTGTTTATGTGATGACAGGAGCATTCGGAAACGAAGCATCCATCGTAGTGGTCGAGTCGGTGGGAGTTACGGCGGTGTCGGTTCCCATGGTGTTGCCGATGGGGGCATTGGCATTGCCTCTATCGCTGCTGCCATTCACCGCTGTGTGCGTCATGATCGGGCTCAACTGGTCGATTCGCAGCAAGGGAACCATTACCAGTGTTGTCCTCTCGGTGTTGCAGGTTGCGATGATCGCCTCACCGCTTGGGTTGTGTCTTGCCGGCATGGGGAGCGGCGTTCCCTATGTTGGAGCCGCGCTGAATGCCTTGGTGCCGATCAACATCGTGTTAGCTGCGGTCCAACCGAGCGCCGTACTCTCGGGCACGCTGGACGATCCTGCAGGCGCTCAGTGGAGTCTGCTCATCGGTGCCGTCGCCGCAGCGATCTGCTACTGCGCCATCGTGTATGCCATGCACGCCCAAATGAAGAACAGTTTCATGGTGACAGTGCGCCGCCTCGCCGGCACGAACTGAAGACGGCAACTAGAATCAACCCTCTTGCAGCCGATTGCGCCTTTTTACAGGAGAAGCCCATGGCAGACAGCACTGATCCGTTCCAGGCGCTTGCGACTATCGATACACCGCTGGGGAAGCGGCGGTGCGTGCGGCTGTCCGCTCTGGGTTCGGTCGGTGCGGTGGAGTCGCTGCCATACTCCATTCGAGTTCTGCTGGAATCGGTAGTTCGCAATCTGGATGGTCGCGTCTACACCAAGGAGCATGTTGAGGCACTGTGTCGTTATGACGCACTAAACACCGGCGAGATAGAGATCCCCTTCATGCCCGGTCGGGTGGTTCTGCAGGACTTCACAGGCGTGCCATGTGTCGTTGACCTTGCAGCGATGCGCGGCGCCATGCAGCGCATGGGTGGTGATCCTGCTCGGGTGAATCCCCTGGTGCAGTGCGACCTGGTGATCGACCACTCTGTTCAGGTTGATGTCTTCAACTCCGCAACGGCGCTCACGGTAAATGGCCAGCGCGAGTTCGAGCGCAACAGCGAGCGATATGAGTTCCTCAAGTGGGGGCAGGGTGCCTTCCGGAACTTCAGCGTGATTCCACCAGCGACCGGCATCGTCCATCAGGTGAATCTGGAGTACCTGGCCAAGGTGGTATGGGATCGAGATGGGCAACTGTTTCCAGATTCACTGGTGGGCACTGACAGTCACACCACGATGATCAACGGTCTAGGAGTACTCGGATGGGGCGTGGGCGGCATCGAGGCCGAGGCGGTCATGTTGGGACAGCCCGTCTACATGCTGATACCCGAAGTGATTGGCGTGCGCCTATCTGGCTCACTACCCGAGGGCACCACTGCGACCGACTTGGTATTGCGCGTGACCGAGATGCTCAGGCAGCATGGAGTAGTGGGAAAGTTTGTGGAGTTCTTCGGCCCCGGACTGGCAAACATGCCTCTGGCGAATCGAGCAACGATCGCCAACATGGCTCCGGAGTACGGCGCCACTGTGGGATTCTTTCCAGTGGATGAGCAGACGCTCGCTTACTTGCGCCTCACCGGGCGCAGCGAAGCTCTGGTGCAGACCGTGGAGATGTACTGCAAATCCTGCGGCTTCTGGCGGAACGAGGAGGATGCAATCGTTTACTCGAACACGGTCAACCTCGACCTCGCCACCATCGAGCCGTCTCTGGCGGGGCCATCGCGCCCTCAAGACCGCGTTCCGCTGCGACAGATGAAGGCCTCATGGCAGCGGGACTTGGTCAATGTATTTGGCAAGGGACCATCGGTTGAGCCGGCATCAAGTATCGGTCATTCGTCATTGAGCGTCGGCGGGTGTAGTGGTGATGCCCCGCCCGCGAACGCCAGTGGAGTTCCCGTGCGTGATGCCGATGGCAATGAGTTCACGCTGGAACACGGATCGGTTGTGATCAGCGCCCTCACCAGTTGCACAAACACCAGCAATCCGGGGGTCATGATCGGTGCCGGACTTCTGGCCAAGAAGGCGCGGGCCTATGGACTGGAGCGAAAACCCTGGGTCAAGACAAGTCTTGCGCCCGGTTCCAAGGTCGTAACCGACTATCTGGCGGCAGCGGGTCTCACCAAACCTCTGGAAGAGCTGGGATTCTTCACGGTCGGCTACGGTTGCACTACTTGCATCGGCAACTCGGGCCCGCTGTCAGAATCGATCAGCGCCGCGATTGCAACGGGGGACTTGGCTGTGGCCAGCGTGCTGTCGGGAAATCGCAACTTCGAGGCACGGGTACATCAGGATGTGAAAGCCAACTATCTCGCCAGCCCCGCCCTCTGTGTGGCTTACGCGATCGCGGGAACTGTCGACATCGACTTCAGCACGGAGCCACTGGGAATTGATCGCGATGGTCGTACTGTTTACTTGCGCGATGTCTGGCCGAGCGAGAAGGAAATCCAGCAGACAGTCACTCGCAGTGTGAAGCGCGAGCAGTTCGAGAGGGAGTACCGAGTTGTCTGCGACGGCTCGGATGAGTGGCGCGCCATCAAGGTGTCACATGGTCAGATGTATGAGTGGAACGACAGCAGTACCTATATTCAGAACCCCCCATTCTTTGAGGGAATGACGCTGAACAAACCGGCGCCAGCTCCCGCGATTCGCGAGGCGCGATGCCTAGCCAAGTTGGGAGACTCAGTCACCACCGATCACATTTCCCCAGCAGGAAGCATCAGGACGGAGTCTCCTGCAGGGCGCTACCTCACCGAGCAAGGGGTTCCGGTCTCGGCCTTCAACAGTTATGGTTCTCGCCGCGGCAACGATCGAGTGATGACGCGGGGAACATTTGCCAACCCGCGCATCAGGAATGAACTGGTGCCCGCCACAACTGGTGGAGTCACCCTCGACTTCACCGATGGTCAGGTGCGCCCCATTTATGAAGCAGCGATGAACTATCGCAAGGCAGGAACCGCGCTGGTGATTCTGGCGGGTAAGGACTATGGCATGGGGTCATCGCGTGACTGGGCCGCCAAGGGCACGCTCCTGCTTGGGGTGCGCGCGGTGATCGCGGAGAGCTTTGAACGGATCCACCGATCAAACTTGGTGGGGATGGGTGTTCTGCCTCTCACATTTGTCGGCGGGGCAACGCGAAACTCCCTGGGCCTGAAGGGCGATGAACTGTTTGCCATTGATGTGCCCGTTTCCCTGCAGGCGCGACAAAAGTTGCAGGTGAAGGCGACCACTCCCTCGGGGTCTTCGATTTCCTTTGAAGTGACCTGCCGTATAGATACGCCGGTGGAAGTCGACTATTACCGTAACGGCGGGATTCTCCAGACTGTCCTACGCAACATGGCGAAGTGAGATGCGGGCTTGGGGGCGCTTGGGACCCAATCTCGAAATGTTTCCGAATCGTTCGCTACCGTAGATTCGCATGCACCTCTGCGGCATCGAGTTCTCGATGCGGTCGCTCACTCTGTTCACTGGATTGATCGAGCGTGATCTCCTTGGGGGTGCTGCGAGGCACGCCTTCCATCCATCGCTCGCCATCGGTGCAAGTCTGATAGTGGAGGGAGATGCCGGGTTCCCCGTAGCCGCTAGCGGCCCCCATAGTGGTGACCTGCGCCGGCTAGTTCTCGCCATGAAGTACCTCAATGATCGTGATGCGAGGTCCCTCGCTTGCGCTCGGCTCTGCCGCGTTCTCCCGACGGAGTGGCCATCGGGAAACCCCCTGATTGTGCCGGTTCCCGGGGCGATTCTCCCCTGGCGCAACCGCCATGGGAATCATGTACTCGAGCTGGCAGGGGCTGTTGCCTCTCACCATCACCTTGAACTGGCGAACGCCCTGCGGCTCTCTGGTGGCGGCAGACAGTCAGGGAAGAGCCGGCGCGGCCGCCTTGAGGCCGCCGATCGATTCAGGGTGAAGCGCGGCTGGATTCGAAGACTCAATGGGCGGAATGCGATCATAATTGATGATGTCTTGACCACAGGCGGCACCATGCGCCAAATGGCAAAAGCCCTGCAAATTCACGGGGTTTCACGGGTGTTTGGGCTAGTTGTGTCGGTGAGATGCAATCGGGTTCTGCTATCGCGGTTCCCCCCAGTCCATGCACATAGCGGAGCCACCTTGCAACCGGCTTGACAGGGGGACGAAAGTCACTATACTCACCGATCCTGCTGCAAATCAGCAGGCTCGCTCTCGGCTTTGAAGTTTGGGTCGATTGCGATTCCTCTTTGACAAGTGAACAGTTGGGATAGCCGCGAGGATGTGTCTGGATCTTGTCCAATGTCACATTGGGCAAGTGAAAGAAACACCGAGTGCCACAGCACTTGGTCTGAACATCCTCTGTGATGCCAAATTTGGCAAATGGATTCTGCTTCATCGCCAAGGTCGCAAGACCAGGGCGAGGATGTTCTCGAAGTCAGTGGATTTGCCTCCACTGGCGCCAGAGCAGAACTGGTAACTGACCGGCTCGCGTGCCAGCACGCGAGTCGCCAGGGGCAAAACCTTCATCAGATGGTTTCAGGCGTAAGCCTGTTTTCTCAAATTGAAGAGTTTGATCCTGGCTCAGATTGAACGCTGGCGGCATAGCTAAAACATGCAAGTCGAGCGAAGCAGTAGCAATACTGACTTAGCGGCGAAAGGGTGAGGAATACATTTCTACGTACCCCGAGGTCGAGGATAGCCATGGGAAACTGTGGGTAATACTCGATGTGGTCCGAAAGGATCAAAGGTTTACCGCCTTGGGAGCGGGGAATGTCCTATCAGGTAGTTGGTGAGGTAATGGCTCACCAAGCCGTAGACGGGTAGCAGGTGTGAGAGCACGGCCTGCCACATCGAAACTGAGACACTGTTCGGACTCCTACGGGAGGCTGCAGTAACGAATCTTCCGCAATGCGCGAAAGCGTGACGGGGTAATGCCGCGTGTGGGATGAAGCCCTTCGGGGTGTAAACCACTGTCAGGGTTCACCAAATAAATGAGGAGACCCAAAGGAAGAGCCGGCTAACTCTGTGCCAGCAGCCGCGGTAATACAGAGGGCTCAAGCGTTAATCGGAATCACTGGGCTTAAAGCGTGCGTAGGCGGACCTAAAGGCCCGTTGTGAAATCCCACGGCTCAACCGTGGAATTGCAGCGGGAACCATAGGTCTTGAGGCAGGTAGAGGTGGTCGGAACGATAGGTGGAGCGGTGAAATGCGTAGATATCTATCGGAACGCCAATGGAGAAATCAGGCCACTGGGCCTGTCCTGACGCTGAGGCACGAAAGCGTGGGGATCAAACGGGATTAGATACCCCGGTAGTCCACGCCGTAAACGATGCGCACTAGTTCGGGGATGCTTGACGCACTCTCGAACGAAGCAAAAGTGTTAAGTGCGCCGCCTGGGAAGTACGGTCGCAAGATTAAAACTCAAAGGAATTGACGGGGGCTCACACAAGCGGTGGAGCATGTGGCTCAATTCGAAGCAACGCGAAGAACCTTATCCTAGGCTTGACATGTACGGATTAACTCCTAGAAACAGGAGCCACTCTCGCAAGAGCGGAACGTACACAGGTGCTGCATGGCTGTCGTCAGCTCGTGCTGTGAAGTGTCGGGTTAAGTCCCTCAACGAGCGCAACCCCTATCTCTAGTTGCCATCAGGTAATGCTGAGAACTCTAGCGAGACTGCCGGTGTCAAACCGGAGGAAGGTGGGGATGACGTCAAGTCCTCATGGCCTTTATGCCTAGGGCTGCACACGTGCTACAATGGCACCGACAGAACGATGCAAGACCGCGAGGTGGAGCAAATCGCTTAAAAGGTGCCCCAGTTCGGATTGGAGGCTGCAACCCGCCTCCATGAAGTTGGAATCGCTAGTAATCGGGGATCAGCTACGCCCCGGTGAATATGTTCCTGAGCCTTGTACACACCGCCCGTCAAGTCATGGGAGCTGGCAGTGCCCGAAGTCGCCCCGATTCAGGGGTGCCTACGGCAAGGCTGGTGACTGGGACTAAGTCGTAACAAGGTAGCCGTAGGGGAACCTGCGGCTGGATCACCTCCTTTCTAAGGGAATATTCTTAGACGCATAGTGAGAGCAATCTCACTGGCGAATTCGTCAACACATTCTCGTCCCCGCAAGGGGTAAGTGATGCGGCAACGCGTCAAGTTAGGCACCCAACTGTTTTCTTTAGCCGCCCTCGGTTTACGCCGGGGGCGGTTTCTTTTTTGCATAGCCATTTCCGTCTGGAAGCGCCGACAACATGCCGAATTCCGCTTGTGATACTGCTCATGTTGCGGGATAGTGTTGAACATGAACCGACGAAACTTCATCATGACCTCGGCCGCCGCTGCCGCAGTCTCGCAAGTATCGGTCGGCTCGGCGCCGCAATCAGCCCCTTCTGGTGATGCGGTGGCGGCAGCTTCAACCAGCGCCCCCAAGACGGGCCGACTCCGCCCCTCGGTTTGCCGCTGGTGTTACGGCGGCATACCGCTCGCGGTGTTGTGCGAGCAGGTCAAGCCCATGGGGATCGAGTCAATCGAGCTGCTCGGAGAAAACGACTGGGCAGTTGTGAGAGACGCGGGCCTGAGATGCGCGGTTGCCAATGGCCCGACAGCGATTACCAATGGTCTCAACAATTCTGACAATCACCCTAGGTTTGCCATCGAGTGCGAGAGGCTACTTCCACTGGTGAGGGCGGCGGGCATTCCCAACATGATTGTGTTCAGCGGTAACCGCGGTGAAGTGAGTGACGAGCAGGGGCTGGCAAACTGTGCAGCTGGCTTGCAACTTGTCACGCAGATGGCCGAGGATCAAGGTGTCACCATCGTGATGGAACTACTCAACAGCAAGATCGACCATCGTCGCTACATGTGCGATCACACGGCCTGGGGAGTCGAACTGGTGAAGCGCGTCGCGAGCGATCGCTTCCGACTCCTCTATGACATCTATCACATGCAGATCATGGAGGGCGATGTGATCCGCACCGTCACAGACAACATCGAGCACATCGCCCACTTTCACACCGGCGGCGTGCCAGGGCGCGCCGAACTCAATGAGTCGCAGGAGTTGTTCTACCCAGCGATCTGCACGGCGATCGCTGATGCCGGCTATTCCGGATACTTGGGGCAGGAGTTCATTCCCCGAGGGGATCCAATGTCGTCACTTGCCGACGCTGTAAGGCGTTGCACGGTCTGAATGTAGCGCTCAGGTTCTCCAGAAGTCGGCATTATCAGCCACGCCGAACCAGACATTCTGTGCTGCGAGTTGGTGGGCATTGGGGTGCAATGGGTGCAAGTTTTCCCAAACTTGAATGGTTGAATCTTTTCAAGATTGCGCTTGCGGCATGCCCCTGCTGATCTACATTCGCGGTGCAGGAGTGGAGTGGGCCGCCGCGGGGCGGTCATGGAGCCATCCATTGTGGATGCGCGAACTCCTCCTGAGTCGCGATCAGCATTGGATAGCAGAGCTACGGGGTGGTGCGCATTTATGCGTGTCGCCCAACAGCGCGGCGCTCTGCTCCGGTTCTCACTCCTGTCAGGGCGCCGAGGCAGGCTTCATCGTGGGGAAGCCGCCCGGCGCTGTTTTATTTAGCCGCCAACTGCGATTAGGGTTGTTTCAGTCGAAACCCTGAACATACCCCGCACCACCTCTGGCGTAGGGATCAAAGTTCCCTAGGAAGTCGCCCGAGCCGGCGAAGCGGTTGTCGATAGCGGGAATGAATCCTGAACCAGCTCCGTTGTCATAAACATGCACGGAGTAGTTGTCACTCCCGCCAGAGCTCAACATGGACGATCCCATTGGGTGCATATTTGGTGATGTCACGCCTGTTCGACTGTAGTAGTTCCACTGCCAGTTAGAAGCGACAGGAATATGCGTCATGGTTTCACCGCTGTAGGGCGAGAAGCCGGAGCCGCCACCCGCGGCACTCGCCGCTGAGCCGCCACCCGCGGCGGCAGTTGCATCTGCTGAGCTATCCGTCGAGCCGTGCAGGTGATAGTGAACGCTGGCCGGCAGTGCTGCCGAGTTCAAGAGCGCACTCGAGCTGACGATGGCCGGCGTCCCACCAAAACCAACTCCGGATGGCAGAAGATTGGGATCAGTAATGGTCGGCGGTCCCACTGTGGAGTAGGTCGCATCCTGAGCGCGACCTCCCAGAAATAGCAACACGATGCAGGGAACTAGCAAACTGTTCAGTCTCTGTGTCATGGGGTTCTCACAAATCGAGAGGCTATCATCGCGCGCCGATCCACTAGGAGACATACATGGGAGTTGCGCAGTTACCTCAGCAAATGGCAGGACTACCGGCAAGCGCCTCGGAGATCGATGCGCTTGCTATCAATACCATCCGCACGCTGGCGATGGATGCAGTTCAGGCCGCCGAGAGCGGCCACCCGGGAACCCCGATGGCTCTGGCGCCAGTGGCGTACTCCCTGTGGCAACGAATCCTGCGCTATGACCCGACACATCCGCACTGGATGGACCGTGACAGATTCGTCCTCTCGAATGGTCACGCCTCAATGCTGCTCTACTCGCTGATTCATTTGGCTGGTGTGCCCGAGTGCGATCAGCGCACGGGCAAGTTGACGGGTAAGCAAGCCGTGCCTCTAGAGGACATCAAACGATTCAGGCAGATCGGGAGCAAGTGCCCAGGTCATCCCGAGTATGGGTGGACCACCGGTGTGGAGACGACGACAGGGCCGCTAGGGCAGGGCTGCGCAACAAGTGTTGGGATGGCAATCGCATCACGGTGGCTGGCAACCCGTTACAACAAGCCAGGGTTTGAACTCTTCACTCATCGAGTGTGGACCATCTGCGGCGACGGTTGCATGATGGAGGGCATCACGGGCGAGGCCGCGAGCCTGGCGGGTCATCTGAAACTCGGCAATCTGTGCTGGATTTATGACAGCAATCACATCACGATTGAGGGCAATACTTCGCTGGCGTATTCGGATGATGCCGCCATGAGGTTCTCTGGTTACGGCTGGGCTGTTCGCCATGTGTCGGACGCCAATGACATCGATGCCGTGGCATCAGCGTGTCAGAGCGCCCGGGTTGCATCTCAACCAACGCTGATCATCGTCAACAGCCACATCGGGTGGGGCGCTCCCACCAAACAGGACACGGCATCCGCCCATGGCGAAGCACTCGGGGTAGAAGAGATCAAGGGAGCCAAACGGTTCTATCACTGGCCCGAGGATGCGCAGTTCCTAGTTCCCGAAGGCGTGGTAGCCCATTTCCAAGAAGGTGTAGGAGCGCGCGGAGCCGAATTGAGCGCCAAGTGGCGCGACCTATTCGCGGTCTACTCATCCAAGTATCCCGAGTTGGCGCGCGAGATCCAGTGGATGAATCGACGCGAACTTCCACCAGGATGGGAGACGGACTTGCCGGGGTTCCCCGTTGACGCCAAGGGAGTCGCAACTCGCATCTCCGGCAGCAAGGTGCTGAATGCCATTGCTAGGAGAGTTCCATGGATGGTGGGTGGATCGGCTGATCTTGCCCCCAGTACCAAGACTCTCATCGATGGCTCCGGATCAGTCGGCCCGGAGTCATTCGCTGGTTGCAACATGCACTACGGCATTCGCGAGCACGCCATGGGCGCGGTGTGCAATGGGATGGCGCTATCAGGACTGCGATCCTATGGTGCGGGCTTCCTAATCTTCAGCGATTACATGCGAGGATCGATTCGTCTCTCCGCATTGATGGAACTTCCTGTGATCTATGTATTCACTCATGACTCCATCGGACTTGGGGAGGATGGCCCTACCCATCAGCCGATTGAACAACTCGCATCACTGCGAGCGTTGCCGGGTCTGAATGTCTATCGCCCCTGTGATGCCAACGAAACCGTGGCCTGCTGGTGTGAGGCGATGCGTCACGTCCACCAACCCAGCGTGCTGGCTCTTTCCCGGCAGAATCTGCCGACCCAGAGTGCCACCGCCGCGCTGGCTGGCGAGGGGTGCGCCCGCGGCGCCTATGTGCTTTCTGAGGCGCCCTCGGGCGCGCCTCAGGTGATTCTGCTGGCAAGTGGCAGCGAAGTGGCGCTGTGCGTGGATGCACAGACGGCTCTAGCGAAAGAGGGCATCCAGGCGCGCGTGGTGAGCATGCCATGCTGGGAGGCCTTCGATCAACAGTCTGGGGAGTATCACGAGCAGGTGTTGCCGCGCTCCATTCGCGCTCGTGTGGGCGTTGAGGCTGGAAGCACTTTCGGTTGGGAGCGTTACTGCGGCAATGAGGGTGGACTGATCGGAATGCGGAGCTTTGGCGCCTCGGCACCGATCAAAGACCTCATGAGTCACTTTGGATTCTCCTCGGCGGCCGTGGTGGCGAAGGCCAAGGAGCAGCTGGCATACTGGGGTAAACAGGCGAAGGGCTCATGAAAGTTGCTGTCGCTTGCGACCACGCGGCATTCACCCTCAAGCAGGACCTGTTGCCGGTGATTGTCGCACTTGGCCACGAGCCAACTGACTTGGGGACCAACTCGCTTGAGGCAGTGGACTATCCCGACTTTGCCGCGAAACTGGCGCTCGAGGTCTTGTCCGGTAGGTGCCGACGCGGGATTCTTCTCTGTGGATCGGGTGTTGGAGCAAGTGTCGCTGCCAACAAGTTTCCCGGCATTCGCGCGGGTAACTGCGCCGATCACTACTCCGCGCATCAGGGAGTAGAGCACGATGACATGAATGTGTTGGTCCTCGGGGGGCGAATCATTGGCCTCGCCGTCGCCCAAGAGTTGGTTTCAGCGTTTCTCTCGGCCGAGTACACCAACGAACCAAGGCATGCGCGCCGGCTGGCCAAGGTGCTGAAGATCGAGGCCGATGCTGCGCGGTTGGCGAATCTGGCCGTACACTCTCCGACCCTAACTTCCCCCAAAGAAAAACCATGAAGTCACTATCAATAATCGCCGGTTCAGTCCTTCTCGCCGCCACAGCCTCAGCCCAGCAGGTCGCCAAGAGCGCGACCGACTACGCAACACTGCCGCCCGAACCGGCCGCAGCCGAGCAGAGTCTGTCGGCAGCCAAGGTAACCCTCGCCAGTGCCATGGCAGCAGCCGCGTCAGCGGTGCACGGCACGGTTCTCTCGGCGCGCGCCCTCACGGATGATGACACGGTCACCTATGAGATTCTGTGCAGCACTAATGGAATCACCAAGCGCGTCACCGTCGATGGCAACTCGGGAGCCGTTACGGGAGCGACTATGACCCTGGAGTCAGGTCTGGCCACGGCCATGAAGTTGCACGATGGGTTTGTTCAGTCTGTCGAGGCGGACTTCATGGCGACACCGCCAACCGTGCGAGTCATGATCTATCTAGGAGGAAAGGGATACGCAGTGACAATGAATGCATCTACTGGAGACACTATTTCAGATACCGAGATTCCCTGGCTTCCGGGTGTGTCATTCACCGGAGAGTTGCAGGAGACTCCCAGTGGATTGAAGTATGTGGAGTTGCTCGAAGGCACAGGACCAACGCCGCCTTCTCCTAGCACCACGGTAAAGGTTCACTACACCGGGTATCTGGTGGATGGCACCAAGTTCGATAGTTCGGTCGATCGGGGTCAGCCGGCCGACTTCCCCCTCGACCGCGTGGTGAAGGGATGGGGCGAGGGCGTGGGTTCGATGAAGGTTGGCGGCAAGCGCAAGTTGATCATTCCCGCTTCGCTTGGCTATGGCGAGCGTGGTGGCGGCCCGATTCCACCCAATGCCACCCTGGTGTTCGATGTTGAGTTGGTTGAGATCGTTGCCGCACCGCCCAAGGCTGATCCAGTGGGCGTAGCACCCACTCGTCCCGTCTCTGGCGTCAAGTAAGGCTCACTCTGGGTCTTTGTCGGGCGGTGGCATCTTCTTGGGCGGAGGATCGTTGCTGTCGCCATACTGCTCATCAATCTGTTTCTGGATCGCCTTGTCGCGTTCCTTCATCTTGTCGACCCCACGCATCACGGCGTCGCGCGCCTTCCCCGGCACCGAGCTACTTCCGCCCGTCATCTGCGTTCCCGAGGCAGGCTTGCCTGCCAGTGATGCCACGGGTGGTTCAGGCTTGGGCTGATCGGCGGCAGTAGAGCGCTTGCCGCTGCCCGCATCCTCATCGCAGGAAGTGCAGACGAGCAGAATGATCACGGCGGCAGTGGTGCGAAGGTGGTGAGTGGTGGTTGATGTCATTGCTGCCTCAATAGATTACTGGGGTTCAGCGGCTTCAGATCACTCACCACGAACATGCCATCGCGGCGGATGACCTCGCCATCGAAGGAAATCGTGCCGCCTCCGTACTCGGGGCGCTGGATGCAGACCATGTCCCAGTGGATTCGGCTCTTGTTGCCATTGCTGGCTTCCTTATAGCAGTTGCCGGGGGTGAAATGGAAGCTGCCCGCGATCTTCTCATCAAAGAGCGTGTCCTTCATGGGCTCAAGAATGTGAGGATTGAATCCGATGGCGAATTCGCCGATGTAGCGAGCACCCTCATCGGTGTTGAAGATGGCCTCTAGCTTGTCCGTGTCGCTGCGGGCCGAGCACTTCACGATCTTGCCCCGCTTGAACTCCAGGCGCACATCCTCAAAGGTATTGCCGTTGTAGTTGGTGGCGGCGTTGTAATGCACCACGCCTTCGACGCTATCGCGAATCGGAGCGGTGTACACCTCGCCATCGGGAATGTTGCGATCACCGCAACAGGGTACGACTCCGATGTTCTTTATGGAGAACCGCAGATCGTTGGCGCCGGGGCCTTTGATATGCACGCGGTCGGTGCGTTGCATTCGCTTCACCAGAGCCGAGGCGGCCTTGCCCATGCGGCGATAGTCGAGGCAGCAGACATTGAAGTAGAAATCTTCGAAGTCCTCTGTCGACTTCTGCGCCAGTTGCGCCATCGAGGGACTGGGCCAGCGCAGGACGCACCAGCGAGTGTGATTGACGCGGTAGTCCAGATGCACCGGCTTCTGATAGAGCGCCGCCACTCGTTGCATCTGCTGGCCAGAAACGCCGCTCATCTCGTTGACATTGTCGGCGCCTCGAATGGCTATGTAACAGTTCATGCGCTTCATCCGGGCCAGATCGATGGCGGACCACGCTTTCAGTTGATCATCGAGGGCGCCGTTATTCAGGGCCCGCATTACCCGGGTGCGCCGCAGCTCCACATGGGGATGGCCGCCGACAGCCCGGGCCTCGGCAACGAGCGCCACCGCCACTTCGTCCGGGCAGTCAAAGGTCTCGATGAGAAGGTGCTCGCCTCTGCGCAGCGATACCGACTGCCGAACAAGATTGCGCGCCAGTGAAGTAAGCCGAGGATCGATCATGGGAGGGGCAGTCTAGGCGGGGGAGCGACCGATAGATCTTGCCACCTCGATCGCCTTAGCGATATCCGCTGCGCTCACATCAAGGTGCGTTACGGCGCGAATACGATTGGGATCAAGGGCGATGACGCGAACACCCGCATCAATCAGGCGCTGGGCAAATTGGGGCGCACCCCCGAGGGCACTATCAACAAAGAAGAAGACCATGTTGGACGGGGTCTGTTCGGCGGATACCTGCAGGTTCAGCCCCTGAATGCTCGTCAGCCCGCGAGCGAACTGCCTAGCGAGTGCGTGGTCGTCGGCCAATCTCGCAATGTTGTGGTCGAGGGCATAGAGCGCCGCCGCCGCCAGCAATCCACTTTGTCGCATTCCTCCGCCCAGATACTTGCGGACGCGCCGCGCCCGAGCGATCAGGTGGTTCGATCCACAAAGGGCACTGCCCACCGGGCAACCCAAACCCTTGGAGAAGCAGACGCTGACACTATCGGCATCCGCAACGAACTCGCGGGCGGAGTAGCCAGCTGCCACGGCGGCATTGAAGAGGCGAGCTCCGTCTACATGAACATGGAGCGCGTGTTGGTGAGCCATCCGCGCGACTGCTCGGAATGAATCAAGGGGCCACACCGAGCCGCCCCCGCGATTGTGAGTGTTTTCCACGACCAGCATGCGCGAGCGGGGATAGTGGACATCAGTGCTTCGTATGGCGGCGGCAACGGCCGCGTCATCGAACATTCCGCCCTCGCCACTCAAGGGCTGAATCATGCAGCCAGAGATGGCGGCCGGACCGCCCCCCTCATAGTGGATGATGTGGCTATCGCGGTGGGCGATCACCTCATCGGCTGGGTCGGTGGCACTCTTGATCGCCAGCTGATTCGCCATGGTGCCACTGGGCACGAATACTGCGGCCTCCTTGCCCAGAAGCGCAGCGATCCGTGCCTCCAACTTCTGAACAGTTGGCTCGTCACCAAGCACATCGTCACCAAGTGGGGCACTCCGCATGGCATCCCACATCGCGTCTGAGGGCTTGGTAACGGTGTCACTACGGAGGTCGATGGTTGTGCCGGGCATAGTCAGATGTGATCCTAGCCCAACAGATCAGAAGACTCCCCGCGAGGGAGTCTGGCCGCCCACGCTGACGAAACACACGCGAGTAATGGCCATTGACCCGTCGGGCTGGCGCGTGAGATCGAACTGCCAGCGTGTGCTGATGGCAAAGGATGCCGCAGCTGTTGTCGTTCGGCAGGCGAGCTCAACTAGAGCGGCGTCATCATCAACGGTCGTGTAGTTCAGATCCACAATCTCATTTGATTCAATGCGGTTGGTACTGCTGAGCGAGTCGAGTCCGCGATCGATTTCCATACGACCATAAGAGGTGCCGCCCGGGCCGTACTGGAGAGTCGCCTCGGCCGCGAAGATCCGTCGAGCCGTGCTCAAGTCGCAGGCTGCTACCGCGGTCACCAAACGAGTGACGGTTTCGCGCGCCTGTTCCCCGGCGGTGATAGATTTTGACGCCACGAACACCAGCCCCGCCGCGCTCAAGATCAGCACCCAACCCGAGAGCAGCATGCGCTGCGAGCCCCCCCGCGACGAAGCTGCAACGATCAGTAACCCCACGGCGGCGAGTCCCAAGGCGAGAGGCCACGGGTTCTCCATCAGGGCGTTCATCTCGCTGCCCATGCTATGGTCGTCAGTAGTCAGCGGTCTACCATGGCAACATGGAAGTCTCGATTCACATTGACTATGGTCGACCCGTTCCCCTGTTTGTGACGGAGGGTGTGCCGCTCTTGCCCCATGGCGTGACTAGTTTTTACATGTTTGAGCCGCTCTACCGACAGATGATTGATGCCTGCCTGAAAGCTGCTCGCGGAGGTTCTCTGTTGCAAGCAGCTCCTTTCGCTGTGGCAACTGTGGCGGGGATGGGGATTGATGCCGCCACTCCCCGGTTGCGAGCGGCGGTGTGCGTCGGCAAGATTGTCAGGCACAAGTCATTGGTGGGTGGGAGTCACGAAATCTTGGTCCACGGGGTCTGCCGCGCCCGCATTGTCTCCATGGACGAGGCTAGCGGTGAGCGTCTCTATCGACGCGCCCGACTTGAGCCAGTTGCTGACCAGCACCGAAAACCTGCAACTCTTGCCTCAGCCCGAGCAGGGCTGGAGCAAATGCTCAAGGGATCGCAGCTGCAGAAGATGGAGTCTGCGCGGCAGGTTGCTCTCTTGATCGCTCAGCAGGGTCTGCCACCAGCTGTCGCTTTGGAACTCGCGGGATTTGTGCTGATTCGTGATGCTGAAGTGCGGTATCAACTGCTGGAGGAACCGGACCCGCGTCGACGGGCCAAGTTGGTATGGAGGCAGGTTCGTCGCCTCGAAGCCCTCATCGCCATGGCAGAGAAACAGTCGCAGAGTGAGTGGCCCAGGGGAGTCAGTTGGAACTAATCTGTGCGCTAGCCGACGGGGGCGATTCGCTCCATGCCGCTGCTCCCATGAAACTAGCCGTGTTCGACATCGATGGCACACTGACTGCAACCCAGTCGCTCGATGAGCAGCTCTATCAGAGGGCGATCCATGAAGTGCTTGGGGTGAGCGGGATCTCAACCGACTGGGGCGCATACGACCATTCGACTGATGAGGCAATCGTGGCGCAGATCATTCGTGAGAAGTTGCAGAGACAACACAGCAGTGAGGAAATCGCGCTGGTGCGAGATCGCTTCGTAGACCTGATTCAGGAGGCGGGGGCAGACAATTTTCAGGAGATCACCGGAGCCCAAGCCATGCTGGGGGCACTCGCCTCAGAGGGCTGGAGCCACGCCATCGCCAGCGGAGGATGGAGTCAGTCGGCCTGCATCAAGTTGGCTCGCGCAGGTTTCAGTGGAGTTCAACCTCGACGCGAGCTTCCAATTACCGAAGTTTGTGGGGTCCCAGCCGCATTCGCCGAAGATGGTTGGCCTCGGGCGCAGATAATCACCACCGCCGTTGAGCGCGCTCGTGCCCGGTACGGCGCCCCTAGTCAGGTGGTTTATGTGGGAGACGGCAGCTGGGATGTCATAGCGGCGCGCCAGTGCGGGATGGGGTGCGTAGGAATTGGCTTTGGCCCACGGGCGGATACATTGCGCAGTGTTGGTGCTTCGGGCGTGGTAGCGGACTACCGCGACCTTCCAGAGTTCTTCAGCGCGCTGACACGGGCGGCGCATCAGGAGGTCAGTTGAACATGCGAGGCCAAGGTGAAACAGGTTGGTTTACAAGTTGGTTTGTCGGGGGTCTGCTTTGCGTCGGCGTAGTGTTACTGCTGGCGGTCATCGCTTGGGTGATTGGCATCTACAACGGATTGCAGCGACTCCGGGTGGCCTACGAGACGACCTTTGCTTCGATCGAAGTTCAACTGAAGCGGCGCCACGATCTCATTCCCAATCTGGTGGAGGCGGTGAAGGGATATGCCGCGCACGAGAGAGGTACATTTGAAGAGGTGATCAAGGCGCGTGCCGCCGCACAAAGCGCGGGGACAATCGCCGAAAAGGTCGGCGCCGAGAATCAACTCTCCGGTGCTCTGGGTCGTCTCTTCGCCATCTCCGAGGCCTACCCCGACCTCAAGGCCAACCAGAACTTTCTACAACTGCAAGGCACGCTCGCCCAAACCGAGACGAGCATTGGGTTCAGCCGTGATGGCTACAACGGCAGCGTTCGCGAGTTCAACACGCAGCTTGCCGTGTTCCCCTCCAACATCATCGGTGGGATATTTGGTTTCAAGGCCGCGCTCTTCTTTCAGGCCTCTGAAGCCGATCGCGCCACTCCTGTGGTCAAGTTCTAGGAAGGGCACGCGCGATGGCGAAGGACCGCATCGTTGCCGGGCAGAAGCAGGAGGCAGATCCCGAGCAAACTGGCTCGGCTCTGCGCCCGCGCATGCTGGTGGACTACATCGGTCAGGCTCGATTGAAAGAACGACTTTCCATCGCTCTCCAAGCCGTGCGCGGACGCGGGGAACCCATGGAGCATGTCTTGCTCCACGGGCCACCAGGCCTAGGTAAGACCACCCTTGCCCATGTGATCGCGGGCGAGATGGGGACGCATGCTTTCGTCACCAGCGGGCCCGCCCTCACCAAGGCCGGTGATCTCGTGGGACTCCTCACCAAACTGGAGGCTCGCGATGTGTTGTTCATCGATGAGATTCACCGTCTGCCGCCGGCAGTGGAGGAGTACATCTACCCTGCGATGGAGGATTGTCAGATCGACTTCACTGTCGACTCGGGCATGCATGCCAAGACGGTGACGATTGGATTGCAGCCCTTCACGCTGATTGGGGCCACAACTCGCCCAGGAATGCTCACGCACGCTCTGCGCACACGCTTCGGTCTCTCCCATCACATTTCGTTTTATCCCGAGAGCGAGATCGAACTGATCCTGCAGCGCGCCGCGGGGCTCATGGGAGTGATCAAGATCAAGTCGGACTCTCTCGCCGCCCTCGCATCACGCAGCCGCGGGACTCCGCGCGTCGCTCTGCGACTGCTGCGCCGAGTGCGCGATTTCGCGGCGGTGCGCGCGGATGGGCAGTTTGGTCCGGGCGTGATTGCTGATGCGATGGAGTTGGAAGGAGTCGACTCTTTGGGCTTAGATGAACTAGATCGCAGTTACCTGCGGGTGATCGCCACCACATATGGAGGCGGCCCGGTAGGACTTGAGGCCATCGCCGCGACCCTGGGCGAGGATGGGGGAACTCTGGAGGATGTGGTAGAGCCATACCTGTTGCAGGTGGGGTTTCTGGCGAGAACTCGGCAGGGACGCTGCCTGACCCAGGCGGCAGCCGAACATGTTGGACTGCCCTGGCGTGAGCCACAGCAACCCAGCGAAGCGCTGTTTGGATAACAACCGGCCCTACTGTGCGGGCTGATCGGTGTAGAGAGCGCTCAGGGCGCGCGAGGAAACCCCGGTGCCGCCTCCGGTGGCATTGATCCGAAGAGCGAGGCTGAAGAAACTCTCTTGCACAATCGCGTCATAGCCGTAGCCGAGACGCAAGTCGAAGTCGGGAAATGTTCGATCGAGCGTCGCGCCGAATGCGCGGAAATCGTTGGCGACCAAGTCCCACTGAGGCGTCATAGTGAGGGAGTACTTCTTGGAAATCTGATAGGCCACACCACCCTGAATGAACTCGTCCGCCGGATAGGTTCCGGTGTCGTCGAATGTATTGACATAGCGATACTCGCAGAAGAGGCGCACATCGGGAGACTGCTGCACCGAAGTCCCTAGCGTCCCTCGAGCTAGGTCACTGAGTCCGAAACTGTTGACGCTGTTCTCGCGTGACTGCTCCAGCACATAGGAGCCCTGGCCATATAGCGAGAGAGCATCGCTCGCCTGCCACTTCATGCGGGCGTAGATGTGGTCTCCCCACTGGGAATACTCGGGGCGCCACGAATAAAACACCGGTGCGGGTGCTTGCCCATACTGAAGTGAGGCGGGCAAGCTGGAGTTGGACTGCTGGTAGGAGCTGCCTTTACTGTCGAGCACTCCACCCACATTGAAGGAGAGGAAGTCGACCGAGTGCCACGCTCCCGGGCCGCCGCGCATGGTCTGCAGCGTCTGGTCGAGGGCGAGGTGCATGGCAGCTGCAGCGGAAATAGCCTCGACCTCCTGGTCATACACGGGTTGATTCAGAGGTGAGCCGGAGTCCCATCCATACCAAAGTGTTCCGTTGGGTTTCACAATGTGCCGAAGGCGATGCAGATCAAATGCCCGGCTCTGTACGGTGTCGAAACTCTGGGTGAACTCCGCCGATCCTCGAGCGCCGCCCGCTACCAGGAATCGGTAGTTCTGGGCGTTGCTGTTGTAGTCCTGAAAATCTCCATTCAGATAGCCGATGCCTGTCGCGGAGGTGAAGGGGGTGAGGCAACCGCCAGCGAACCGGATCGGCGCCGCCAGTTCCTGACGGGTGTAGATGCGGCTGCGAAAGGTGTTGTCGTAGCCAGCATCGGCGTACTCGGCGGAAACCGAATCCGTGCTGGCAAAACTTTGAGCGAAGGCAAGTTGGTTGATGCCTAGATTCGCCGGGGTTCCGCTGGTCACCTTCAGCTGCATGGCATTGGCCGAATACTCGCTCGACCATGTCACCGACTCGTCGAAGAGGCTGTCGCCATAGCGCGCATAGGCGGCCTCCGGAATCTTATTGACGCTGTAGGGCCGACTGGCCAGCATGTAGGAGTTGGAGACAAAGTCGTTGATGTTGAAAACGCCCTGCAGCGAGAAAGTGCTGTTGCCAGTGGATGAATCGAGCAACGCGCTCGAGGTGTATTCGCGGTGCTCGGCGAACTCATCCCAGCGAAATGTGTTGATAAAGGTCGAATCGCTGATGTATGCCATCTGAAACTGGAGCAGCATGGTGTCCTCGGGCCGATTCGTGTACTCGCCTAGGGCGTAGCCGCGCGCGGCATCGCTGCTGGTGACGGTGCCGCCGCTGGAAGTTCTCTCTTGGTTCTGGAAGTCATAGAACCCGAAGCCCTCAAGGCGCGCCTCGCCATCATCATTGCTAGCGAACCTTGCGCCGATCCCCACGCCGTTCTTCGAGTAAATCTCGTTGAAGAGTTCCCCTTCGACTCCCCTGGGCGGCGCGATTCCGAGCAGTTGCCACACATCCCAGGTGGAGTCCACTGCGGCACCTTGATAGTCATTGAATCCCATGTTGATGGACTTCAGCGGCATGTCCTGGGGAGTTCCGGAAAACTGCGGCCAGTAAAAGAAGGGCGTGCCATTGGCGCGAAGAGTGGCATCTTCGCCCTCAACCCAAGTGTCGCCGTTGGCCAGTGTCGATATCTGTATGCGCTCCACTCCCACCGAGAGATGAGGCGTGAAGAACTCGCTCATCGAGACGCTTGCCGAATCGGCTTCCCACTGGTCGGCGGCGAGTTGCCTCATTTCCTTGGCTCGAGCGATGACAGGGATGCCGCTGCGCATGGCTGTGCGCAGCACGGCGTCGAGGATTATGGCGCGATTCGCCCGTAGGTCGTAATAGATGCGGTTGCCGCGCAGCGTGTAAGAGAAATCGGTGGCGACCACTCCGCCCTCGAGATAAATCCCCGAGACCTTGGAGGCATCCAGAACGCCCTCGCCACTTCTCTGCATGCCAATGGTGCCAGGATGCAGAAAGATCACCGTGCGCTCGGCCGAGAGTTGCAGGTCCTGGCCGCCGCGCATGGATCGGTAGTCCACCATTACGCCGCCCACGATGGCAATCGAGTCGTCAGCTTCATTGACTTCGATGGTCTCTCCATAGAAGGAGAGCACGCCCTGCGGCGAAATGATGGCGGACTCCCGGGGCCGAGTCGTGGTGGCGCGCCGCGGTGTGACTGTGCTAGCGGAGGCGGCAGCGGGAGAGGCGCCCACTTCGATCGCAGTCTCGATCACGGGAGCGGGCGCCTGCAAGGAGGGCAGCGCTGTGAGTGAGGCGCCGCCTGCAGCTATTGAAGACAGGTAGTTGGCAAGCCGATCCTGAGCCTGCGAGAGATCAGTGCTGGTGGCAGGGCGATGGGGATAAGTCTCAACGAGGCTGAGAATCACCTCGCCCATGGCGCTTCCCGTCACTAGCAAGTTCGTGCCAGCAGCACCGAGGCCGGCACGCCGAGTGGGCTCAGTTGCCGTGGGGAAAAATATGGCGAGTTGATTGATGAGCCCCTTCTCCGAGGGGATGCGATCGATCCACAAAAATGCCTTAGGTGAGGCGAACTGGTATGCCCCGAATGAAAGTCTCACATCTCCTTCGAGCTGCAAACGCTGAGTATCGTCCTCGCGCCAACTCCAGCCCCGCACTGCCTCAATGCGGATATCCGACTGCAGAGGCAGTGATGGCAGTACGAATCCTCCCAGTGATCCGCCCGTGATGGGGACTTCGACCGTGTCCTGCCGCGCCATTGCTGAAGCGGCACCTGCCAGAGTCAGTGCCACTAGCACCACCGACCACTCCATCACACCACGCCAAGGGATGTTGCTCGCCGCGCGCACTCACTCCGCATCGTACTAGGCAGCATCATCAGCCGCGCCAGCCGACTGGCTTGCCAAACAGCGTGGCCACCTCGCGAGCGAATATGGAGAGAGTGAACCCGATAAGCGCCAGCGCCCCAGTCGCCCACGCTCCCGTAACTAGATTGCAGCCGATGAGCCAAGACATGGCGTATACAGCCTGCCAGAGCGAGCCGTACCTGATCAGTTTGTCTGCAGCCGACTTGGGGGACTTGGCGCGCGCGATTTTCAGTTTGGCAACGAGGATGAATGCGACAACGGCAATCACTGGGGGCAAGAGCACCTTCCATGGTTCACCGGGCCAGTATCCGGCGGAGCCTGCTTGGGTCACGCCGGCGAAGAGCAGGGCGGCTGACCAAAAAATCCAGCCAGCGAACACGCCAACCATCATGCGCCGATCGATGCGAGGTCGTTTGTCCTCGAGTGAATAGGAAATGGCAGCGATCGCCATAGCGTGAGTCATGGCCAACCAAATGGGAAGAGTGAATGTCATCTGGGCATTAGGGATGAGCATGTGTCCGGCATGCACCAAACCCAGCAACACCACGCCAACTGCAGGCAGGTACTTGCCAGCGACATTGAAGAGCACGATCCCTGCCGCACTGAGCAGGCACAGCACCAGTGCCCACTCTCCCAGAGGGAGCGCCGCAGCAAATGCCGTGAGCAGCGACCCAACAACGATCACCAGAACCTGAGCCGAAGTGAGATCGCCGGCTGGTATCGGTCGGTAAGGGCTGAATGCTCGATCGTGTCGTGAGTCCAGAAAGTCGTTCAGAGCCGCGCCAAACGCGAACAGGCCCAGAGCTGTAGCCGCGGTGCACAAAAGAGCAGTCGGCAGTGGCATGTCGTAGACAGGCAAATAGCTATAGCGTGGATCAGCGCGGGTGAGCAGAGCGATGAGCCACACTTCGGCCACGGCTCCGAGTGCCATGCCAGCACGGGTGACCTCGGTCAGCGCGACGAACTTTCCCAGCAACCGGTTCACAGAGGGCAAAGTTAGACGCTTGCCACCACGCGCGCCATTTGGCTAGGATCGCTCCCCCTAATGGCGCACCAACAGTCCAACCGCAGTGTTAGCAGCAAAGGCCTTCGCATGGCGGTCGCTGTGAGCCGCTACCACAGTGAGATCACTGAGCAGCTGCTCAGTGGGGCGCGGGATGCATTCCTTGCAGCCGGTGGCGCCAAGCGTGACTTCCTGTCGGCGGAAGCCCCGGGTTCTTACGAACTGATTGCGGTCTCTCTTGCTCTGGCCAAGCACAAGCGAATCGATGGGATTGTTGCTCTCGGCTGTGTTCTCACCGGTGAGACCAGCCACGATAGATACATTTGCGAGGCGGTCGCCAGCGGCCTGGCGGCGATCACACTAAAGACAGGCAAGCCGGTGGCATTCGGACTGCTCACCTGCCAGACGCTGCAGCAGGCTCAGGCGCGCGCCGGTGGAAATCGGGGCAACAAGGGCGAAGAGGCAATGATGGCAGCAGTAGCCTGCGTTCGCGAGTGCCAGCGGATCGAGAGCATGCGCCGATGAGTTCTGCTCGCGACTTCAGGCGGTGCGCCTTACAGGCGATGTACCAGTTTGACTCGGGCTCAGCCGACAACCCCCAGGGTGTTCTGGAGACACTCGCCGACAGCCCAGGAGGTGAAGCGGCGCACTCGCGCGGAATGAACTTGGCAACGCTCGCGTGGGAGCACCGCGAAGAGGCCGACAAGGCCGTAGCCGCAAGGGCGCCCGAGTGGCCCACGCAGCGTCAGCCCATCATCGATCGCAACATCTTGCGATTGGGAATCTACGAGATGCGCCACGAAAATACCCCAGCCGGCGTGGTCATTTCCGAAGCGGTGGAGCTTGCCAAGGAGTTCGGTACCGACAAGAGCGCGAGTTTCGTCAACGCCCTTCTTGACAGCATTCTGCATGAAGCAGAGGCGGAATAAACAGTGGCATTTCGGCTAGCGCTCGACTTGGTGAAGCGGAGTCTGAGCAAGACGGCCAAGATGCTGGGGGGCGGGTTGCGGTCGATGCTCCACGGCAGGGTGCTGGATGACGCAACCATTACCCAGATTGAGGAGCGCCTGATCGCTGCTGATGTTGGTGTGCATGCGGCGAGGGAGATAACAGCGGCACTGCGGGCGGAGTTTCGCTCGGGACGGGTGGAGCGCGGCGAGGATGCCATCGAGTTTCTCAAGCGGTCCTTGAAGGCGCGCTGGGGAGCGGCGAGCATCGCGTTGGCGCGAAGTCCTATGGGCCCTACCGTGTTCCTCGTGGCTGGGGTCAATGGCGCTGGTAAGACCACCAGCATTGCCAAGATCGCTCGCGAGTTGCGAGGACAAGGCCGAACTGTTCTCTTGGCCGCGGCCGACACCTTTCGTGCCGGCGCCGTGGAGCAACTTTCCATCTGGGGAAGTCGGTTGGGAGTTGAGGTGGTGCGGGGTGCGGCTGGTGGTGATCCCGCGGCAGTCGCCTTCGACGCGGCTCAGGCAGCGGTGAAGCGAGGTGTTGATGTTCTGCTCGTGGACACAGCTGGTCGACTGCACAATCAGGAGAACCTGATGCGCGAACTCACCAAGATCAAGTCGGTGGTCTCTCGTTGCATTCCCGGTGCGCCTCATGAAACGCTGCTGGTTGTGGACGCAACTGCCGGGCAGAATGCCCTGGTGCAGGCTCGGATGTTTGCCGCGGCCATCGAGGTCACGGGGATCTTTCTCGCCAAGATCGATGGCACGGCCAAGGGGGGAATAGTGGTTGCCATTCAGGATGAACTGAAGATTCCGGTCAAACTGTTGGGAACCGGCGAGACGCCGGAGGATGTTCAGCCATTCGATCCAGATTCTTTCATCGAAGCGATGTTTGCCGAGTAAACTTCTTCCATGCTCCACTCGAGTGCTAACAGAGCATTCACCCTAGTCGAGATGCTGGTCGTCATCGGCATCATCGGGCTGCTGACCGGGCTGGTCGTTCCCAGTCTCAGTGGTGTTCGGGCAACCGCGATGAATACGCGCTGCCTGAACAATCTGCGCAATGACTTCGTGCCCATCACCAGTTGGATGCAGGCGCACCGGGGCCAGTTGCCCATGGCCGAGTTTCTGCCGGCGGCCTCTGATGCGGGACCGCAGGGGGGATTGCCTGCGCTTCTGGATGGATACCTCCCCAAGGACAGTGACACCTGGAGATGCCCGTCCGATCACGACGATGATTCACTTGCCACGGGCACGAGCTATCTCTACATGCCAGGACTGCTGCGCTGGACACCCAATGTCCAGTTTGATGTAGTGCAACTGCTTCTGGCGCTGGCACCCGATACCTCTGATCGGGAGCGGGATCGAATCCGCACCGAGGCCGAGTCGCGTCTGGTGCTCAACTTTCTAGAGAGAGACACCTCCGGCGCATTCGGCCTGCTCATCGACAGTCAGGATCGCCACACCCACGGCACGCGCCAACCCCGCAACATCGTGTTTCTTGACGGCACGGCGCGCGAAGCCGTCGTTAGCGGTGAGTCCGGCGACAATGAGGCTGTAGATTGACCCTATGAGAGACCTCCTGTGAGCACCTGGAATGACATTCGGCAGTTCGACTTCTCGGATCTTTCCGAGTGGTGCGCTCAGCGGCGGTCACAGATCATCAAGACAACCGTCTCGCTGTTGATTCTGCTCCTGCTCTCCGTGAGTGCATACTGGTGGTTCGAGGTTCGCTTCCGCCCACCACCGAGCATCTTTGACACGCCCGTTGATGGTGTGCTCGGTTACCTGGCACTCGACGACTTCAGCCAACTATCGCTGGAGGAGCGCCTCAAGTTCCTGACGGAGTTGGCCGATCGATTCCGCGGCATGGAAGCATCGGACTCGGCGCTCATGGCCAGTTTCCTTGCTGGACTCGGCGGACCAGCCAAGGAGCAACTGCGGCAGAATGTTCGTGACTTGGCCAAGGACATCCTCGCTGACAGTGCCGACAGCTATCTCAATCTTCCTGCTGATCAGCGGGGCGCATTCATTGATCAGTGGGCCGTTGACTGGATGAAGCGGGGCGAACGACTGGCAAGTGGCAAGGACAGCGACAAGTCGGACGCGGAAAGGCTGACCCAGATTCGCAAGGACGCCACGCGTCAGGATGATCGCACGGCGCGCCGTCAAGGCACTCCGACCGAACTGGGCAGCGGCGGTGCTATGCAGATGCTTGACCTCTGGCAGTCCGAGGTAGAGCCAGCATCAAGCCCCAAGGAGCAGGGGCAAATCGTGCGCTTTCTTGACGATGTGCGCAAGCGATTCTCGCGGGCGTTCTAGCTCGTGCCTCCCCATGCCGATCTGCCCATCATGGCGCATGCGGAGGAGATCCTTCGCAAAGTCTCCGCTCCGGCCAGCAGGGTGGTGTTGGCTGCACCTACAGGCAGCGGAAAGACCACCCAAGTTCCGCGCATGATTCTCGAAGGGGTTGAGGGTACGGGGCGAGTGATTGTCCTTCAGCCTCGGCGTCTGGCCGCGCGCGCGGTGGCCAACCGAGTCGCTTGGGAAATGGGATGTGAGGTCGGATCTCTCGTTGGATATGAAACCCGATTCGAGCGCAAGGTCTCGCGGCAATCGCGCTTGGTATTCATGACCGATGGACTGTTTCTGCGGCGTTTGCTCCGACCCGGCGCATGGGGCGATGTGAACACGGTCATCATCGATGAGTTTCATGAGAGATCGATCGCCTCTGACCTGATCGCTGGACTGGTGCGCCGTGCGCAGGCGGGCGGCGAAAGTGTGCGCCTCCTGGCGATGAGCGCCACTATCGATGCCCAGAGGCTCGCCACTGCTCTCGAGGCATCGCTCATTTTCAGTGCGGGGAGACTTCATCCCATCGACATTCGCTACGGCGGCGATGTGCCGCAGATGGTGGCAGGTCGCCGCGGACCCGCCATCTGGGATGTCGCCAGTAACGCTCTGGCCGGTTTGATCCGCGAGGGCATCGAGGGAGATGCGCTGGTGTTCATGCCGGGCAAGTCGGAGATTTCCCGTTGCATGGAGAGCATGGCAAGTTGCATGCGATCGCTGGGAGAGCAGGCGGAGGTGCTGCCACTTCATGGTTCGCTCGAGCCGGCCCAGCAGGATCGCGCCCTCGCTCCCAGTAAGAAGCGCAAGATCGTTGTCGCCACCAACATTGCAGAAACCAGCCTCACGATCGAGGGCATTCGCATAGTCATCGACTCGGGTCTGGCTAGGGTGGCGCGATTCGATGCCCTGCGCGACTTGAATGCGCTGCGAGTGGAGCCCATCAGCGCCTCGAGTGCGGCGCAGCGCGCGGGGCGGGCGGGGCGGACAGCACCGGGAGTATGCGTGCGGTTGTGGAGTACCGCCTCCCAAGCGAGGAAGCCCGAGTTCGACGAACCAGAGATTTGGCGCATCGAGTTCTCGGAGTCGTTGTTGACGCTGCTCTCTTGCTCGGTATCAAGTGTGGACGAGTTCCCGTGGATCGACTCGCCCTCGCCCCTGGCATTGGCACATGCCCTTGATGTGCTGCGGCTGACCGGTGCTATCGACGAGCGTCGCGAGTTGACGCCGGTCGGGCAAACCATGGCCTCGATGGCAGTTCATCCTCGTCTGGCGAGAGCCATGCTCGAGTCCGTCACTGCGGGCTGCGTCCAGGAGTGCGCGCGCATGTGCGCGGTGGCGGCTGGTCGCGATGTTTTGTGGGGGAACGCTGGGGTGGAGTCTCTTGAGATAGGTGAGTCTCCCTGCGATCTGCTGGTTCGAAGTCGAGTCTTGGCGCAGTTCATGTCAGACCGAGCACCGGCAGGGGCTGATCTTGACGCATGCCGCGAGGCGGCCCGCACTGCCGAGGATCTGATTCGTGCCACGCAGCAGGCGGGTTCGCATGCAGGCGCAGCGGCCTCCGTGCCTGACTGTCCCCCATCACGGTGTCTGCTACGGGCATTTCCTGATCGCGTTGGATGGAGGCCTGATCCGCTTCGAGATGTGGTGTTGATTCCCGGCCGCCGCAAGACGGTTCTTGATGCCAAGTCACTGGTGCGAGGGGCTGGTCCACTCCTCGCTCTGGAGATTCGCGAGTCGCCCGATGGCTCGCGATCAGTGGTGACCTCGGCCACACCGCTGGCACCAAAGTGGGTGGAAGAGGACTGCGCATCACGCTTCACGCGCACCACTACGGAGCGGTGGGACGCAGTCAGCAGCGCTGTGATCCAAGTCGAAGAGTCAAAGTTCGCTGGCGTGTTGCTGCACACAGTGGAGCGGCCGTCGCGTGATTCCATCGCCGCGGGGCAGGTGCTGGCCGACCTGTGGGGTTCCGGAGAGTTCACTCCCGACTCGTGGAACGAGGAAGTGACCCAGTGGATCGAGCGCGTGCGATCTCTGCGTCTGTGCTGCCCCGAGCACCATCTCTTGGCCTATGACGAGGATGATCTCCGAGTGCTCCGTTTGGAAATCTGTGCTGGATGTACCCGCCTGAAGGAACTGCACACAAGCGACTGTTTGGCGGCGGTTCGAGGCGCCCTCACGAACGAGGAGAGGCATCTTGTTGACCGACTGGTTCCGGCGGCGATCTCACTTCCTGCCGGCCGCCGCATGCGCTTGGAATACCGAGCCGGCAGTCCTCCCCGCGGCAAGTCGCGCATTCAGGATTTTTACGGCCTTGACCGCACTCCTACTGTTGCTGGCGGTCGCCTGCCAGTTGTGCTGGAAATCACCGGCCCCAACAACCGTCCCCTGCAGGTGACCCAAGACCTCGCGGAGTTCTGGAAGACCCTCTATCCACAGTTGCGGGGCGAGTTGCGTCGACGGTATCCCAGCCACGAGTGGCGTTGAGTCATGTCGAGCCTTCGGGCGGCGAGTCGATTCCCATCCAGGCGTCGCCTGCTCGAAGGCTCCTGCGCGCGGGGTATCTACCGCTTCTCGTTCCCTCTCCTTCTCGCGTAGCAGAGTCTTGGGAGAAGCGGGGAAGACCCGGGCACCAGACTCGGCGATGCCGGTACACATCCGAGACAATCTGCACCGCTTCGGCGACATCGTCGGTCAGATAAAAGAGATCGAAGTCGCTGGGGGAAATCGTCTTGTACTCGGTAGCAAGAACTTTTCGCATCCAGTCGAGCATTCCTTTCCAGAACTCGGTTCCCACCAGCACAACGGGGAAGGGTTCAATCTTCAGAGTCTGGATGAGGGTTAGAGACTCGAACAGCTCATCAAGAGTTCCGAATCCACCCGGGAAGATGATGAAGCCTCTGGCGTACTTGACGAACATCACCTTGCGTACGAAGAAATAACGGAACGAGAGTCCAACAGTCTGATATGGATTCGGATCCTGCTCCTGCGGGAGTGTGATGTTCAGCCCCACCGAGACTCCACCGGCATCGCGCGCGCCACGATTGGCTGCCTCCATGATGCCTGGCCCGCCTCCCGTGATCACGGCGAAACCCTCACCGACCAAGAGCCGCGCGCACTCCTGAGCGCGCTGATACTCGCGGCTCTCGGGAGCAAGTCGAGCCGAGCCGAACACGCTGACCGCCGGCGGCAGTCTCACCAGTTGATCAACACCATCAACAAACTCGCTCATGATGCGCAACGCCCGCCAAGCCTCAGGTTGGGTCGCCCGCTGGTAGTCGTCCTTATGCATCAACGAAGTCTAAGACATGGGCAGAACCCCGCGGGTGTCATAACCACTTATGCAGAACACAGTTATAGATGGCGCTTTGCATTCACATAGGCATTTGCTGTAAACTGCCCTCAACATGACAAAGCCAGTTCCCGCCCGGTCTTCAGGCCGGGCGTCTTCATCAAGTGCCAAGGTTGCCATCAAGCGTCCTGAGATCACCAACTATCAGACGGCACTGCGATGGCTTCATGAACGGACTGACATTGAGCGAATGCGAAATGTCCGCCCCGATGACAACGCTTTCAAACTGGATCGCATGCGCAAGTTGTTAGGGGCACTCGGCAATCCTCATCAACAGATCAAGACCGTTCATGTTGCGGGTACGGTAGGCAAGGGGAGTACGGTGGCCATGATCGCCACCATGCTTGACTCCTGCGGTTACACCGTGGGCCAGTACACCAGTCCGCATCTAATAGATGTGCGCGAGCGCATCAGCATCAACGGTCAGCAGGTGTCGAAGCCGAGGTTTACCGAGTTGGTGAAGGAGGTCGCCCAGGCTGCTGCTGACAACAGGATCGATCCCACATTCTTTGAGGCGATCACAGCCGTGGGGATGTGTCACTTCGCGGAGGAAGCGGTCGATGTCGCGGTCATCGAAGTTGGTCTGGGCGGACGCCTTGACTCAACCAATGTGATTACTCCTATGGTGTCGGTCATCACCGCCATTGATCTCGACCACACGCGAATTCTGGGCAACACCATCGCAGCTATTGCCAAGGAGAAGGCAGGAATCTTCAAGAGGGGTGTGCCTGCCCTCTTCTTTGCCCAGTCACCCGAAGTTGATCGAGTGCTGCAGGAGGCCGCGGGCGCCGCCGGCACCGAGCTGCGAATCGTCAACAAGGACATCGAATTCTCCAGCCGGTTCTGCTCGACTCCCGAGCTCGGGCCGCACACGCGAGTGTGTCTCTACACCAAGACAACGCGCTTGGAACACTTGCCCGTGCCTCTGCCCGGTGAGCATCAGGCTGCCAACTGCGGGCTGGCGCTGGCGGTGATGGATGTGCTCAAGGGCTGTGGATTTCAGTGTCCCGAGGACAAGGTGGCAACTGGTTTGGCACGCACCAAGGTTCCAGGTCGGATGGATTTGATTCTCGAGCGCCCGCGGATTCTCGTGGATGGCGCCCACAATCCGATCAGCGTCGGTTCGCTGATGCGATGCGCTGGTGCTCATGTGCCCTATGACTCCATGGTGTGCATCTTCGGCTGCTGCCAGGACAAAGATCTCGGCGCCATGCTCGACAAGGTGAATCTGGGCGCCGACAAGGTGGTGTTTACCCGGGCCTCAAGCAATCCCCGCGCTGCTGATCCCTTCGAGTTGCAACGCCTGTTCGCTGAGCGCAGCGGCAAGATGAGTCAGGCTGTTCGAACGCTTCCCGAGGCCCTCGAGATTGCGCTCCGTGCCGTCTCGCGGGATGATCTCATCTGCATCACTGGCTCCTTCTATCTAGTGGGAGAGGCAATGCAGTATGTGGCTGATCGTCGGGCGGCTGCCCTCGATCCGGCGGAGTCGGTGCGTTAGGGGGCGCGAGCGCTACTTTGATTCAAGTTGGGCGAGCAGCGCTTCGGAAGAAGCGCGCGATGGCTCGTCATTGAGGGTGGCGAAAGTGGCACTCGCCTCGCGCAGCAGTGGCGCGGCCTCGCTGCCTCTCCCCGCATCTATCAGACCCTTTGAGTAGGCGAGGCAGGCGCGAGCAACTTCCCGTCCGCCACCTGGGAACTCATGACGCAGTGATTGCAAAGCATCCGATCGGGCCTTCAGGGCTCCAGGAATATCATCGAGTCGCTCGCAGGCGCGAGCTGCGACCTCCAGCGAGGCGGCTTCGAGTTCTGGTTTGTCGCGAGCTCGGACCCGCGCCGACTGTCTGGCGAGGGCAAGGGCGCGTGTCGCATCTCCCTCGTTGCGCAGCAGAGCATCGGCCAACTCGACTTTTGCTTGAGCGACGGTCAGGTGTTCTTCTCCGAACTTTGGCTCCAGAAGGGCGAGCGCCTGATCAAAGTTGCTCAAAGCAGCCGCAGTCTGTCCCATCTGCATCTGAATGCGGCCCAGGGAACCAACGATTCGGCCAATCCGCCAGTCGTTGGGACCAAGCTTGGCACGAATGATGGCGGATGACTGCAGATAGAGCTTGGCAGCTTCTTCAGGGTGATGCCTGACGATCGCTGAGGCACGAGAGTTGAGAGCCGATGCGACCTGCTCAGACTCGGCGCCAAAGAGCCGTTCGCGCATGGCGAGGGACTCCTGGTACAGCACGCGAGACTCTTCCTCTCTCCCCAGAATATTCTCGAGATAGGACAGATGCAGCAGCGTGTCGGATGTAACAACGGCATCCCCCACGATGAGTGCGCGCTTGATTTCCAGGGACTCGGCATAGGCCTTACGCGACTCTTCGAAGCGCCTCTCAAAAAAGAGCGCCCGGCCCAGGAGGTGAAGCGAAGCAGCTAGAGCCAGTCTCTCGTCATCGTCACCGGATGCATCGGCACTAACGCGCCGAGCCGCCACGGCGCTGTTCAGGTTGGCGAGCGCCTGGGCAAAATCATGAAAGGTCATCTGGACCAGCCCCACCGTCTCCTGTACTGATGCTGCGAGATCAGGCTCTTCCGAGAGGTTGTCGCGGAGGGAGCCCTGCACAGTGTCTAGGAAATCCCGCATCGTTGCCTTGGGGCCGCTGGAGCCGCTCTCCAGGTCGGCACTGCGCAGAGCCCCGACGAATGTTTCAAGCGTGCGCTCAGATCGCAGTTGTTCGGTGCGCGCCTTCTGGTAAAGAAACAGAAGCGAAATGGAACTTGCGACGAGCATCATTGAGATGAGCGCTGCCGCCGACACCCCGGTGCGATGACGAGTAACAAACTTGCGCGCCCGATACACCGCGCTCGGAGGCCCCGCCGTTACAGGCTCCTGCACGAGAAATCGCTGCAGATCGGCGGCTAGTTCGCTTGCCGATGGATAGCGCCTCTCACGATCCTTATCGAGGCACTTCATGATCACCCAGTCAAGGTCGCCTCGGAGTTGCCCCATCAGAGTCTTTGGTTCAATTCGGCGCGAGTTGGCGATGCTGCGAATGGTGGTATCGCCAGCCGTTGGTAGCGACCCAAGCCTGGTGCTGGGACGCGGCGGTTCCGACTCACAAATCATTTTCTGCAGCTCACCGAGCGTCGCCTTGCGAAGCGACTCAGGATCGAATGGCAGTGATCCGGTCAGAAGTTCATAGAGAACCACGCCGAGCGAATAAACATCGCTGCGTGTGTCAACATCTCGTGAGCCAGCCGAAGCCTGCTCTGGGCTCATGTAGGCGGGTGTTCCCAAGAACTGGCCCACGACCGTTTGCTCAACATCGCCCAGCGCCCCCTGATGCAGCGCCTTGGCGATGCCGAAGTCGATCACTTTGGCGCGGTAGCCCGTGCCTTCGGGTGCGATGAGGATGTTTGCTGGCTTTAGGTCGCGGTGCAGAACCCCCTTGCTGTGGGCGTGCTGCACTCCATCGCAGACCTGCATAAAGAGGACTATCCGCCCACGAATGTCCAATCGTTGCGAGTCGGCAAACTTGAGCAGTGTCTCACCTTGGACAAACTCCATCACAAAGTAGGGGCGACCATCCGCTGTCACTCCCGCGTCGAGCACCTTGCTCACGGAAGGATGATCCATCAGTGCCAGTGCCTGTCGCTCTGCTTCGAATCGCGCTACAACTGCCTCGCTGTCCATCCCCGACTTGAGCAGCTTCAGAGCCACTCGCCGGCGAACAGGCTCAGTTTGTTCGGCGAGATAGACAACTCCGAATCCGCCCTCGCCAAGAAGTTTCTCGATTCTGTAGTTGCCAATCACGCTGATTGCTGGTCGAAATGGAGCCGCAACAATGCCAGAGCGCGGAACCGGGGCCGCCGTCACCTCGCCGGCAGCGGCACCAGCCGTGGCACTGGGCGGGCGGCCGGGCGCGGGCTGATCGATAGTGCGATCCGACTCGGCTGACATGCGCTTGATCTTACGGTGAAGTACCGATCGACCTATGATCGCAGCGTGACTCTGGGCCTCGCCTGCTGTTGCTGTCGTCTCATCTTTGGCGTGAGCCTAGGAGCCTGCCCAGAGGCGATTGTCGCAGACTCCGAGGGCATCAGGGCATTGCGTGAATCCTGCCTCGATTGTCACGAGGGGCCTAAGGCCAAGGCGGATCTGGATCTCGCTCTCTTGCTTGGGCGCGCCCTGGATGTCGGGGGCTCATTGCGGCCGAGTGGTGATGATGCCCGCACTCTGAGACAGATGCTCGGGCGCATTCGCCGCGGCGAAATGCCGCCGGCCTCGGAGACTCCGCTAACGCGAGAGGCGCGAGAAGCAATTGCGCTGGTGATAGATTCCGGAGCGGCCGCATCAGCGCAAGAGCCGCCACCGGCTGTCAGGCGGCTCAACCGTCAAGAGATTGCGCGGTCACTTCGAGATGTGTTCTTCTTAGACGCGCAGCGGGTGAATGCCCTGCCCGATGATGAAGTCGGTGAGGGATTTGACACTCTGGCGGACCTCGCTGTCGTCAATGAACTGGTGGTGGAGCGTCTGCTGGAGATAGGTGAGGAGGTCGCCGAGCGATCAGTAGCGCTGGAGGGCGCAGAGTCAGGCGCCGTGCAGACCTTTGGAGCTCAAGAATTGATTCTCACCCGCTCGGCACGCCGAGGTGGATCAATAGTGTCCATGCACTCTGCGGGGAGCGTGCAGGCGAACTTCATTGCTGGCGGAGCCGGTGAGTACCGACTGCGCGTTCGCGCCTGTGGGCAGCAGGCAGGTGCCGACCCAGTGCGCCTACGCAGCACCATCGATGGGAAGGTGCCGCGAACATTTGATGTGCCGGGTGGCCCCGACTCTCCTCAGTGGTTCGATTCGGTGGTGGCACTCGACACCGCGGGATCACATGTTGCGGAGTTCGAGTTCATCAATGACTACTACAGTCCCAAGGATCCCAAGCCCTCTAATCGAGATCGGAACGCCATCGTGTGGCAGGTGGAGATCGTCGGTCCGCTCGGCCCTCCAGTCCCTACTGAGTTCGAGAGGTTTCTTCAGAGAAATGGAGCGATGGCTAACGGTCGCATCGAGGTGAGTGCCGCCACGGCACTGACCCTGCGTGCTCTTTGGAGGCGCGATCCAAGCGCGGAGACATGTGAACTGCTTCTGCGAGATGCCCGCGGTGCGTGTGGTGATGCCGCGACACCTGCCCGCACTCTTCGCTATGTGATCACCGCTGGAATCGTCAGTCCCAACTTTGCGCTTCGAAGTGAAGCGGATGCAGCTCACCCGGATGGTTACGACCTTGCGACTCGGCTCTCGTATTTCCTGTGGTCCTCCTGCCCTGACGATGAACTCCTAGATGCGGCGGAGGAGGGGACGCTGCTCACTGAAGAGGGCTATCTGCAGCAAGTGGAGCGCATGATGCTTGACCCCCGCGCTAGCGCCCTGAGTGAACGATTCGTCGCCCAGTGGTTGCAGGTGGATCGGCTTCGGGGGATGCAGCCTGACCCGGCGCGATTTCCCACGGTGAACGGGCAACTAGTGCAATCGATGTTGGCTCAGACAAATCTCTATGTAGATGCGATTGTGCGTGAGGGTAGGAGCGTGTGGGAGCTCCTTGAATCGAACTTTACCTTTGTGGACGGGCCCTTGGCGCGGCACTATGGCATGGAGTGGCGAGGTGACGAACCGATGCAGCGCGTGGCGATCTCAGCAGCAGCAAGCGGTGTGCTCCGCCACGCTAGCGTGTTGACCGCGACGAGCCATCCCACCAGAACCTCGCCAGTGCGACGCGGCAAGTGGATTCTGGAGGCACTTCTCGATCGGCCTCCGCCGCCGCCACCCCCGGGAGTGGGCGTGCTCGGTGAGAACGAAGCATCGGCGAGTGCGGCATCCGTCCGCGAGATGCTGGCACTACACCGAAGCAAGAGTGATTGTGCCGTGTGCCATGATGCACTTGATGGCATGGGTCTTGCGCTGGAGGGACTGGACGCGGTGGGGCGAGTGCGTACCGTTGATGGTGGTTCGGCTATAGATGAATCGGGAACTCTTCCCGATGGGAGCGTGATCCTCGGCACGGAGGGGGTTCGGCAACTTCTCATCGGTGAGCGCAGTTTCATTCGTGGCTTGGTCCGCAAACTTATGGTGTACTCGCTCGGGCGCGGAACTAATGATGGAGATGAATCAAGCATCGAGTTGATGGTTGACTCCTTGGGAGAAGCGCCAACGCTGCGTGCGATCGTGGTGAAAGTGGCTCAAGTACCGGTGTTTCGTGGATTGCCATCACGCTCCCTGCAGTAGAGTGTCTCCATGTATCCCCGATCGCGGATTACGCGCCGAACTGTGCTGCAAGGGATGGCAGCCTCGATCGCTCTCCCTTGGTTGGAGGGAATGACCAGCGCAGTTGAGACAGGTAGCGGAATCATCGGCAGCACCGCTGCGGCAGCTGGCGCGAGTTCGGCACTGGCATCACCCGCGCGCATGGCCTTCGTGTTCATTCCCAATGGGGTTCACGCCCCCGACTGGATTCCCGCGGTTGATTCCTTGGCACTTACACCCTCACTGCGACCATTGGCCGCACACCGGAGTGAGTTCACTGTCATCACTGGGCTCGCACATGCCAATGCCGATGCTATGGGTGACGGGCCAGGAGATCACGCCCGAAGTGCCGCATGCTTCCTGACAGGGGCGCATCCGCGCAAGACCGCGGGCGAGGACATTCATGCTGGAGTGTCCGTCGATCAGGTTGCAGCTCGGGCGGTGGGAGCGAGCACGCCTTTCGCCAGCCTCGAACTGGGATGCGAGGGTTCATCGCGGAGTGGCGACTGTGACTCGGGATACTCCTGCGCCTACTCGTCCAACATTTCCTGGGATGCCCCTGATGCTCCCAGGTCCAAGCAAATCCATCCGCGTCATGTCTTCGAACGATTGCTGGGACAGCGGGACGGCGAATCGTCTACGGATCGTGCGCGGCGCATTGCCCAGCGGCGCAGCGTTCTGGACACGGTCTCCTCCAACATCCATCGCCTCAAGCGAGCCATCTCTCACCGTGATCACGATCGGTTTGACGACTATCTCGAGTCGGTGCGGGCCATTGAGCGGCGCATTGAGATGACCGAACGCATGCGCCTAGACCCCAGCGAGTCGGGAGTTTCGATACCCTCAGAGATTCCCCAGGACTACGGCGAGTATCTGCGGTTGATGTCCGATCTGCTTGTGATGTCATTTCGACTCGATCTCACCAGGGTTGGCACACTGATGTACGGCAATGAGGGGAGCAACAGGTCGTATCCGAGTCTTGGCATCGCCGATGGACATCACCACCTGACTCATCACGGTGGTGATGCGGCCAAGATTGCCAGCGTGCGCCGAATCAACGAGTTTCAGACGGAGTCATTCGCCTACCTGCTTGGGCAGTTGCGCGCCCACCGTGAGGGCGAGGGGACTCTCTTGGATAGTTCCGCCATCGTGTTCGCTGCGGCCATCTCCGATGGAGACCGGCACAATCATGAAAACCTTCCTGTGCTACTAGCAGGGCGCGGCGGCGGGCAACTGACGCCTGGCGGAGTGCTTCGCACCCATGAGCGCACACCGATGTGCAACCTGTATCTATCCATGCTGGAAACAATGGGCGTGCAGCGCCCCCGGTTTGGTGATTCGACCGGAATGTTGCAGGGCCTTTGATGATTCGCGAACTACTCAGAGTCGGACAGGCACCGTCCCAGCCGCAGTGGCGGGCATACCTCTGGGTCTCGGTGAGTGCTCTCCTGCTGAGTGGATTCCCAGCGAGTGCTCTGCCACCTGATGGGAACGCGCGCATTGAACTCGGCCCCGTGCTGGGAGCCGTCACCGAGACTAGCGCCGTCATTTGGTGCGAAGTCGAGTGGATCGACCCGGTTGCGGGGATGACGCTGCGTGTGTTCGGCCCAGACGGGGCAGAGACTCAGGTTGGGCAGATTCACCGTCAGGGTGCCCTGGCTGCTGGTGAGCGTGAGACACTTCGTTTTGAAGTTGTCGCGTTGGAGCCGGGGCGGCACTATCGCTACGAACTCTCGGGCGATACCGATGAGGAGCGCCAGGCATTCGTATCTCGCGGCGGGGTCATCGCCACGAACAGCAGCGCCACCTCACCGCAAGGCAACAGCTGCACCGTGGCATTCGGCTCCTGCGCCGATGAGAGCGAGGCCACGGGCAAACTGTGGCAGACGTTGGCAGCATTAGCGCCGGATGCGGTCGTGCTTCTGGGGGACACGCCCTACATAGATTCAGTTAACCCCGCCCGACTTGAACAGCGGCACCGCGAGTTTTATCTCACGCCGCATTTGCAGGAACTTCTGGGAAGCGTGCCGCTCTACTCGGTCTGGGATGACCACGACTTCGGAGCCAACGACACCGACGGCCGAATGAGTGGCAAAGAAATTTCGCTCGCGACTTTCAAGCGGTTTCGCCCCAATCCCAGTTTCGGCGAGGGCGGATCGGGGCTTTACCACTCCTTTCGCCGCGGAGGGCTCGAAGTATTCATTTTGGACACGCGTTACTTCGCCGGTGTGCCCGAGGGGGCAGATGCCAGTTCGAGTCTGCTCGGAGTAGCGCAGTGGAACTGGTTAGAGCGTGGGTTGCTGGCCTCGACCGCGCCATTCAAGGTGGTTGCTTCGAGCACGGTCTTCAACAGTTCTGTGCGCCCACTGAAACCGGACTTCTGGGGAAGGTATCCCCAGGACTACACCCGATTGATGCGGTTCATCGTCGATAGAAAGATCAGCGGCGTGCTTCTTGTTTCAGGAGATGTGCACAACAGCCGCGTGGTGCATCACCGTCCTGATGGCGCGGGAGGCAGGGACATCATCGAGCTGGTCACCAGCCCCATGCATGACCGGGTTCACGACTCGTCGGCATGGTCCCCATCACCCGATGTGGAGTCCACTTGGGGGCGTCCTCATGCGATGCTGGTGTTGGATGCGAGCAATGCGCAGTCGCCGGCAACTTTGCGCATGCGCCACTTTGACGCTGAAGGAGAGGTGTTCTTCGACCGAGTGATGCAGCAGGTTGAGAGCGGCGGCTCGCCCCCCAGCCCCGCGACCGCGGCCGCGTCACCAGCTGGGCGAACTGCCCGGGATGAACCTGCTCAATCGACAGCCATGCTTGTGAAGGCGCTCGCGCTCGCCTGGCAGTCGCGCGATCAGACTCTGAAGGCGATCGAAACGACTCTAGCCTGGAGTGAGGCACAGGTCGCCGATCCCTCCTCTGGGGAGAATACGAAGAGCATCAGCGCCTCAGTCCTCGCAGACTTGCTAGCCCTTCGCAACCAGTTGGCGCAAGCAGCAGATGGAGCAGAGTTCGCGGCAGCGGTCATGGCGTCATTTCAGTTGTCAGCACCGCAGGGCAATCCCGGGGCGAGAGTGCACTTCACCGCCTACGCGTCGCCAGTGATTGTGGGTAGCGAGAGCCGCCCCTCAGTCGTTTCCGTTCCACTCTTGCGCCGACCGCAATCTCTCGCGCCCGGTGACATCGGCGAGTCGCGCGCTGAGATCGTCGCGCGTGATCCGAGTCCAAGCGATGTCATCGCATGGATCAGTGACCCGCTCGACGCCTATCTGGCACAGGTCAATGGTTCGGTGGGCGTGCGCATGGGCGATGGCTCTCTGAAGTGCCTGGTTCATGATGGAACCAACAACCATGAGTATGTGAGTCTGGCGCGCGAACTCATCCGTGCGGGGGTTCTCACGCCGCCCCGAGTGGATCTGGATGCGATCCGTGCGGCCTATAGGGACAACCGCGAGGCAGTGCTCGCGGCGATGATGACAAATGGTCGCTATGTGTTTTTTCGCGAGCAATCATGCAGCGAATGGCCCACCTCATCTCTCGGTCCCCAGCTCACACCTGGCCACACCTTGGCCGCAGACTTGCAGGTGATTCCCGCTGGATCGCCCGTGCTAGTGATGTTTCCCGTGGAGGGCGCGATCAGATCGACGATCTGCCTTGCGATAGACGAGGGCGGTGCCATCAAGGGTGCGACCCGCGCCGACATTTATAGTGGCATCGGAGCCGAGGCCATGGACTTCGCGGGAAGAGTCAGCGGAGATGGTGTCATGCGCCGTTTCGTGCTGCCGACGCCATCACCTGCCGAGTAACCGCCGCAGCCTGCGAGCGCGACTCCAGGAAATCGGCGATACCGGCAGCGATCGCCGCGCGTCCCTGCAGGGGGGTTGGCTCGGTGCTCGTGCCGCTCGAACAAGCGCTGCCGTCGATCAACCAAGCTGAGTGCGTGTTGGGGCTCATGTCTTCCCCGCGGTTCGCCACCACCGCATCCCAACCCAACATGCGAGCCCGGGCGATCCGTAGAGTGTCGCTCAGCGGAACTCCCACCGTGTACTTGAAACCAACGAGGCAAAGCTGGGGAAACGCGCCTCGCACTTCATCAATCACCTTCGCGGTCGGCACCAGGTCTACCTGCCAACCCGAGTCCGTTGCCACCTTGCCGCTGGCGCGCACGCTGGGCGCAAAGTCGGCGACACCGGCACTGAGCACCGCCGCGGCAAATCCACCGCTCCCGCCAGCATGGACTCGTTGCTCTGATTCTCTCAGATCTGACATGACAGCTTCGCGGTATTCGGTGATTCCGTTGACTCTCTTGTACCCAAGCCATGAGGGCGCCACCGCGCTGCCGGTACCAAGAATGAAGTTCACATCCGCACCGCGCAGTGTGAGCTCCGCGGCGATTGCAACTGAGAGTCCTCCCGTGAAGGGATTGCTCAGCTGTCGCACATCGTCGAGCTGCGCGGGGATGGGGCCACCCGTTACTAGGACAGGGCGACCCTTCAAGGGCGACCTACTAAGTGCTCGGCAAACGGCGCTGACAAGGACGCCTTCGTCGGGCAAGTTGTGTTTGCCTTGGTCATCGCGGGGCGGCACCATGTTCACTCCGAGGTCCGCAAGTAAGCGCACATTCTTGGCCAGTATTGTGGTGTGCATCGAACCATGCATCGTCGGCGCGACAATCACAGAACAATCACCTCGCTCCATGCGGCCTAAGGCACTGGCGAGCGTCGCAGTCACGAGGCCATCGGCGATGCCGCATGCCATCTTGTTGATGGTGTTGTAGGTCGCGGGCGCCACCAGATAGGCATCGAACTGTTCGAGGTCGCTCAAGTGCTCGGCTCGCGAACTAAGCGCTGTTACGACCGGCCGATTGCAACTCCACGCCAGAGCATCAACTGCCACATATCGCGCCCCTTCCTCGGAAAGGAATGCAGTTACTTGGGCTCCCTGCCGCCGGAGAGCTCGAGCCACCATCGGCGCCTTCATGGCAGCGATTCCGCCGGTCACAAGAAGCGCGATGCGCTTACCCAGCAGGTGCGTACCCTCGATGACGACTTCGTGGTCGCCCAGATCACTGCTGGGAGGAGGTGTTGGAACCCAATCGCTCATTAGCGGACATTCTAGTCCCTGCTAGGCGGAAATCCGAGGACCCTGCTCGCTCCAGCGCACCGCCAGTTCGAGGCCGCCCCCAACAAACTCGCCCAGCCAGCGACCCACGGCATTGTGCCGCCAATCACTTTCGGGAAACAACATAAGCGAGTGATCCTTACGCCGATCCAGATACCAAGTTGCCAGCTGGGCCCGCGTCAGCACTATGGGAGCTGCCAACCCTTGGGCGATGCAACGCATAGTCACAAGCGACCAAAGCGCATCAATCCGCATCCGGTCTTCGCCGCTCTCGGCTGCTGGTGACCAGAGGTTGTCATGGTCAAGGGGCAGGTTGCGAGCCGCTTGGATCGTGGCAACGATGCGAGCTCCAAACTGTTCTGCCACCGGTCGCGGCATTCCTCGAATGCCTGCCAGCTCGGCGTTGGTAGTTGGTTTGGCGCGCGCCACTTCGAGCAGGGGGACATCAGGAATCACAGTTCGTGGCGGGGCGTCACTCTCACGGGCCAACGCGTGGCGCAGCAACACCAGTTCACGCAAGATGGTCATGGTGCGCGGCCGCAGGGTCAATCCCTTGCAAGCCCGCTTCACTTGGCCCATCGGATCAAAAGTCGCAGCATCGTTGATCGCCTGCTGGCACTCCGCAAGCACCCAGTCCCAGCGACTGTTCTGCTGCAGTTGCTCCTGCAAGCGTGAGTAGGCCAGCGGCAGATAGCGCACATCATCAGCGGCATAACCGAGTTGCGATTTGCTTAGCGGCCTTGCATCCCACTCGGTAAAGGTGTGCCCCTTGAGAAGTCGATGCGCGGTCAACGCTTCCACCAGACTGCCCAGACTTGTCGGCCATGGCAGGCCTACGAAGGCGCCGGCGATTTGGGTATCGAATATGCGTTCGGCCGGTCGTCCCGCAGCGCGCTGGGCTGCATCCACATCCTGACCTCCGGCGTGAACGATGGTGACATGGGCGGGGTCGCACACCACGCGCCACAGGTCACTCAAATCGGCAACGGCGAAGGGATCGATAAGTGCCACCCGCTCCCTGGTAGCGACTTGGATGAGGCAGATGTGGGGATGAAATGTCTCTTCGCCGATGAATTCGGTGTCATAGGCGAATGACTCTTGCTGGCGCAGATGATCGATGAGGTTTCGCAGCGGCTCTGGTGAATCAATCAACTCGGGTACGCCCTGGGGGACCTGATCGTGCAGCAGTATCTGTGGTGCGTCACCATCCTCGGCGTGCGCCTCAGCATGGTGCATGGCGCGTTTTCGGCGGCGGAAGTTCATCAGTCCTTGAAGCGGGCGATTACCAAGGTAGTGTTGTGCCCGCCAAACCCGAAGGAGTTGTTGAGGGCAATATCCACGCGGCGCTGCTGCGCCTGATGGGCGACGAAGTTGAGATCGAATCCCGTATCGGGATTATCTAGGTTAATTGTCGGAGGCAACACACCCTGACACACCGCCAGTACCGTCGCCACGGTTTCCAATCCTCCAGCGGCCCCGAGCATGTGACCGGTGACACTCTTGGTGGAACTCATGGCAAGCTTGTGAGCGTGTTCCCCAAATACCGCCTTCACTGCCGCAACCTCCGCTGCATCGCCCAGCGGCGTGGAGGTGCCGTGGGCGTTGATATAGCCCACCTGATCGCAATTCACTCCGGCATCGTGCAGAGCTGCCGCCATCGAGTGCTGAGCACCGGCCCCGATGGAATCTGGTGCGGCGATGTGAAATGCGTCGCCACTGGATCCGAATCCTACGACTTCACCGTAGATACGAGCACCGCGCCGTTTGGCGTGCTCCAACTCCTCGAGCACAACGACTCCAGCGCCTTCCGAGAGCACGAACCCATCGCGATCTTTGTCGAATGGGCGCGAGGCGCGGGTAGGATCAGAGTTGCGCGTCGAGAGTGCCTTCATGGAATTGAAGGCGGCAATGCACAGGGGGCTCACCGCAGCCTCAGTGCCACCGGCGACCATCACATCAGCATCACCGCGCTCGATGATGTGGAAGGAAGTTCCTATGGAGTGGGCTCCAGAAGCACAGGCGGTGGCAGTGCAGAGACTCGGCCCGCGCAGTTGCAGCATGATGGAAACATTGCCCGCGCACGAGTTGGCCATCAGCTTGGGAACCGTGAAAGGGTTTACCTTGCGAGGCCCAACTTCCAGCAGTCTCTTGTAACCGTGCTCGATTGTTTCGATACCGCCAATACCCGTGCCGATCGCCACCCCGCGCCGCCAGCAATCACCATTCTTGAAGTCAATGCCGCTGTCGCGCGCCGCCTCAGCTGCCGCCGCCATTCCCAGATGGCAGTTGCGATCCATGCGCTTAACGTCGCGTGCTTCCATCACAGAAGTGGGTTCAAATCCTCGGCACTCTCCGGCAAAGGTGACGCCCCAGTCAGCACTTTGCTCAAAGGCAGTGATGTGAGCGATATGACTTCGCCCTTGCACCAAACTATCCCAAGTGGTGGGGACATCGAGCCCGGAGACCGTAACGGCACCAAGCCCGGTGACTACTACTCGACGGCGTTCAATGAGCCTCATGCCTGACACCTGATCCGCGCGCCCAAGGCGTCTGCGGAAGATGGCTGCCTTGCGTCACTGGCCAGTCTTGGCGCTCGACTGGTGCTGGTTGATGTAATCAATCGCGGAGCCGACAGTTTGGATCTTCTCAGCCTGATCGTCAGGAATCTGCGTTCCGAACTGATCCTCGAATTCCATGACGAGCTCGACGATGTCGAGGCTGTCGGCGTTGAGGTCAGTGGTGAAACTCGTCTCGCGTTTGATCTCGGATTTATCGACGCTCATCTGCTCGGCGACGATGCTTATTACCTTTTCTTCGATCTCTGCTTCGGTCACGGGAATCTCCTTAGGCGACTGTTTCCAGACGGGCGCAGAGTATACACACCGTCGCCGTAGGGAGGGACGGCATCCGCCCAGTGGCTACAATCCGCGCCCTAAAGAGGAGGAATGAGCGTGACCGAAAGCCGAGTAGCCATAGTGACGGGGGCCAGCAAAGGAATCGGGCGGGCTACGGCCTTGCGTCTAGCGCAGGATGGTCGCCATGTTGTTGTCGTCAGTCGCACACAATCAGCGCTGGACGAACTGGCAGCGGAAATCGCTGCCGCCGGTGGCAGCGCCGAAGCATGCGCTTGCGATGTTGGCGATGGGGCTGCCCTGGGGGCTCTGATCGAGGCGATCGCAGACAGACATGGTCGACTCGATGTCTTGGTCAACAATGCGGGTGTCACCAAGGATGGGCTCATACTCCGCATGTCCGATGAGGACTTCGATGATGTGCTGCGGATAAACCTGCGCAGCGCGTTCATCGCCTGTCGCACCGCTGCCCGATCAATGATGCGGGGACGCTTCGGACGAATCGTGAATATAAGTTCCACTTCGGGGCTTTCGGGAAACGCTGGTCAGGCCAACTATGCCTCGGCAAAGGCCGGTCTGGTTGGGCTCACCAAGTCGATTGCCCGAGAACTCGGAGGCAAGGGTGTGACTGCCAATGTGGTCGCCCCCGGTTTCATTGACACCGACATGACCACCAGTTTGCCTCAGGCCATTCGGGATGGAGCACTCGCTGCCATTCCCGTGCGCCGATTTGGAACTGCCAACGATGTCGCCTCAGCCATCTCCTATGTGAGCAGCGATGCCGCAGGATTTCTCACCGGGCATGTGCTGGTAGTGGACGGCGGAATGACGATGTGAGTCAGCCGCCCGGGGATGGCCCTGGTCGATTGCGCATGGGCGCGGATCCACCACCACCACCGCCACCTTCGGGGGGCGCTGGCTCACCGGCAGAGTCGGAGGCTCCCTCGGTTCCCATCGACGTCTGGGGCAGAGCTACTGTTTCGTCGGCCTTGGCTGCCAGTGCGAGGTATCCGTCCAGCACTGCGTACCACGACTCAATCCAGTTAGAGCCGCTCAGTTTCGAGGCAATATCCGGGGGCGTCGGCTCGGCATCGAAGGTGGCCTTGTCTGCCTCCAGAATGTAGTTCCACAGACCGGGTTGCTCCAACTCTTCGGCATGCATGATCGCGAGCACGCATGGGCGCGAGTCGGATGGGCGCTGACCGCAACGAAGTTCGATGAGTTCCAGTTTGGAAGTGGCGTTGTTCCACGAGCCGTCCTCCACCAGTTCGGCGAGGACAATCTTGTCGGTGTCGCTCATCCTGGCGCCGGCATCCTTATGGTTGCCTGTGACGATGGCATGGAAGTAAGTCAGCACTGCAATGCGAGCCTCAGTGGTGTCGGGCGCGTACTTCTCTGGAAGCTGCACTCGAGGATCGATATTCAGCTCCTTCATGAGATCGGCGATCGACTTCACAGCCGGAGGTAGTGGTGGTGGAGGTGGCGGTGGAGGTGGAGCCACAACGACTGGTGCTGCCTCCTCTTCCTCGGCGCAGCTCACCATGAGAGTGCTGGCCGCAAGGATCAGTATCGGCAGCAGCATCGAGCGCAGCATTGCTGAGGGAGCTGGCAGGATGCCGCAGCTGAGAATCCAGGCTCTAGACTTTTGGTTTGATTTCAGATGGCTGGTCATTGGTAGTTACCTCGCAACTTCGGTCGATCCGCCTCATCAGACCCTTCAGAACGGCTCCGGGAGCAAGCTCAACCCATGCGGGATTGCTGCTGGAATCACTGCCTAGAGCACTGAGCATGTCAGCACAGGACTGACTCCATCTTACGGCGCTAGTGATCTGCTGGACTAGCAGACCTTTCAATAAGTTGGAATCGTTGGGGTCGTGGGGCTTGGCCGTCACATTGCTCCAGACGCGGCATTGGAGTGGCTGAAACGCAACTGCAGCCAGTACCGCCTTCATTCCTTCAGCCGCTGCTGCCATCAGCGGGCTGTGAAAGGCACCAGCAACCGAGAGTCGGGCGGCCCGCAGTCCCATCTCGCCGGCGACGACCGCTGCCACATCACAGGCCTCAATCGAGCCCGAAACAACAACTTGCCCGGGTGCGTTGAAGTTGGCGGGTACCAGAACCCAAGGTGCCGATCCAGAAGCGCCGCGCTGCATCACGGCATCACAGAGCGCCTGCGCCTGCAAGTCATCAGCGCCGATGAGGGCCACCATTCCGCCACCTGATTGTTCGGCCGCCTGCTGCATGAGAGCGCCGCGGGCGGCAACGATGCGGAGACCATCTGTGAATGAGTACGCGCCGGCAAGACAGAGAGCGGTGTACTCACCCAAGGAGAGTCCGCTGGCACAGCAGGAGCTAGCGTTGTCCACCGCATCGGCGCGGGCATTGGCGGCTCGATCATGATTCAGACTGCGGCGCGATTGATCAAGTGCCCGGGCACAGGCAATGGCGCAAGTGAACAGTGCTGGCTGAGAGATGTCAGTTCTGTTGAGAATCTCCGCCGGCCCCTGAGCGCAGACTTCCGAGAGTGAACGGCCATGGGCTCCAGCCAGCGGGCCAAGCACCGCATCAGCTTCCGCGAACACAGCGCGCGCGCTACTCGATGCGTTGCACCAGCTCTGACCCATTCCCACCGCCTGTGAGCCTTGTCCCGGGCAGAGATAAACAGTTTCGATGGGCACGCGGTGGCTCTCGGTCACTCAGGTCTGCCAGACGCTGCTCGCCCAGGTGAGCCCGCCACCAAATGCCACGAGAAGCAGGGGCTTCCCCGCGGTGATCTTGCCCTCGCGCCAGAGTTCATCAAGGCTGATAGCTACGGATGCGGCTGAAGTGTTGCCGTACTTGTCGATGTTGATGTGCATCTTTTCCGCTGGGATCCCCAGTTTCTCGCGAGCGGCATCAATGATGCGCAGGTTTGACTGATGGCAGATGATCTGGCTGAAGTCCTCGTGCTTCAAGCCGGTCTCGCGGAAGCATTCCTCGATCACATCCCTGAACTTGTTGACGGCGAACTTGAACACCGCGTTCCCGTTCATGCGCATGCAGCCCATGCGGATGGGGTTGTCGCGATCGAACTCGGGGATGTCCTGCTGGCGCAGGGGGATGTAGAGGGTCTGCCATGCCGAGCCATCTCCGCTGCTGATTTGATGGATGCAGCCGAGGGCGGGATTGTCATCGCGCTTGAGCACAGCCGCTCCGGCGCCATCGCCGAAGAGGATGGAGAGCCGCCTGTCGGTGTAATCGACCACGCGGCTCAAGACCTCGACACCGATCACGCCGATGGCTCGGGCGCGACCCATGCGGATGATCGAGTCGGCGAGATTCATCGCGTATACGAAGCCGCTGCAAGCCGCGACGAGGTCAAAGGCGCCGGCGGGCGTGGCGCCGACAGCATCGGCGACTCGGCTTGCCGTTGCAGGGCAGGGCATCTCGCTAGAGACCGTCGCCACGATGATCATGTCCAGCTCGGAGCCCTGCATGTTGGCGCTCTTCAGCGCTTTGGCGAGGGCATCACGGGCCAGCGTGAAAGTCCCCTCCTTTGACAGATCACAGATGCGGCGTTCCGAAATTCCTGTGCGCTGAAGAATCCACTCGTCAGATGTCTGTACCAGAGCTTCGAGGTCCTGGTTAGTAAGGCGCCGCTCGGGCAACATCGAGCCCGTTCCCGCTATTCGTACACCGCAGAGCGGGGCAGGCGCTTTCATTTCAAGTTGTGGGGACGGAGGCCGTCGCCAGCCGCTGGACGATGGCATCGTTTACTCCGCTCTCAACGAACTGTCGGGAGCGAAGAATGGCGTTGGTGATAGTTCGAGCCACACTTGACCCGTGTGAGATCAGGCAGCAACCATTGACACCAAGAAGCGGAGCTCCGCCATACTCGTGATAGTCATGCTTGGCGTAAAGCTTCTTGATCACTACATCCAATCTACCAATCAGGTCGGGATCGATTTCCATTACCTCGTGCGCCAGGGCCTTGAAGATGCCCTTTGATAGACCCTCGGCAAGTTTGATCATCACATTGCCGACTACGCCATCAGTGATCACCACATCAGCTTCGCCATCGAACACGCCGCGACCCTCGACATATCCAATGAAGTTCGGGCCCTCGGCATTGCGGAGATAGTCGCGCGCTTCGCGCATCTCTTCGGTGCCCTTCTGCTCCTCGCCACCCACATTCATGATGGCAACACGAGGATTGGCGATGCCCATGATGTGTCGGGCATATACCTCGCCCATCACGCCGTACTGAGCCAGATGCGCCGGTTTGGGGTCAATGTTGGCACCGACATCGATGAGCAGGACGGGGCCGGCAAAGGTCGGCACGGTGACCGCGATGCCTGGTCGAATCACTCCCGGCAGTCGCCGCATGTGCAACTGGGCTGCTGCCACGCAGGCACCGGTATTTCCGGCGCTGATGACAGCGTCAAGATGATTGGCAATTTTCGGGCTGGCCATCCGCGCCATCACCACGATGGACGAGTTTTTCTTGTTGCGCACCCCGTCTACCGGGGGTTCATCCATGCCGATTACTTCGGTAGTGGGGACAACCTCTAGGCGTGAATCCTTGATTCCTCGCTCTTGCAGCGTCTCCCGGATGCAGCGCTCTTCCCCCAGAAGAACCAGAGTGTCGGTAGAAGGCAGTCGATCGAGAGCCCCGATGCAACCCTTTAGGATTTCATCGGGCGCGTTATCGCCTCCCATTACATCGACGCCTATTCGCATCGGTTGCTCAGGGTTGCGGAAAGAGTTATGACTCGCCGCCTAGGGACTTCAGTTGCAGACCCGGGCGAACATAGCCGCAACTGGAGCAGGCGGTGTGAGGACGCTTGGCTGATCCGCAGTTAGGGCAGCCGAGGGTGTTGGTGGCCTTGATGGCGTGATGGGATCGACGACGGCGCTTACGACCTGGTGATGTTCTAAATGCTGGATTCATGGCTTCGTCTCGGTTTAGGGGGCATTCGGCAGGATCTCCGCCGAGTCGCGCAGTCTAGCCATTGCTGGGCGCATCCGCAAGGATCAGGCTGGCGTTCGCGCTGTGCAGCGGCCATTCGGTGCGGCGGATCCCTGATATCTCGTCAGCAAAGGCATTGCAAACGCTCTGCTCTCCCCGTAAACTCACCGATTCTCCAATGCCGACGATCAACCAACTTGTCCGTTCACCCCGCCGCGATCCGCCAGCCAAGAGCAAGGTCAAGGACATTGACGCTTGCCCTCAGAAGCGTGGCGTGTGCCTGCAGGTGAAGACAGTTACTCCCAAGAAGCCCAACTCAGCACTCCGCAAGGTCTGCCGCGTTCGACTTTCGAACGGGAAGGAAATCACGGCTTACATCGGCGGCGAGGGTCATAACCTTCAAGAACACTCAATCGTGCTGGTGCGCGGCGGTCGCGTGCGCGATTTGCCCGGTGTCCGCTACCACGTAGTGCGGGGTGCTCTCGACTGCCTCGGTGTAGATGGTCGCAAGAAGGGCCGATCGCTCTACGGCGTGAAGCGCAAGGCAGCGACCGCCACAAAGAAGTAGGCATAGGCGCCGATCTTTGGGATTCGGTTAGAAAATCGCTGCACCTTTGTGGTGTGGCACTAGGGCGGCGTCGAAGCCGTCATCATCGAGGCAGTAACTCGCGGCATCGACCACGGATGCATAACCCGTGCCGCAGTGAACAAGGTCTCCACACGGAGCCAAGCCCAAGGAGTTTCCCATGGCAGGACGATTTACCGCTAGCGAGTCCCAACTAAAGCCCGATCCCCGTTTTCAGGATCTGCTGGTGGCGAAGTTCACCAACTGCATCATGTACGACGGCAAGCGCGCCACCGCGCAAAAGGTTGTTTATGACGCCTTTGACATGATCCAGAATCGGCTGGAGAAGGACAAACTCGAGACGCTTCCCAAGACCGCGATTGAGGTCTTTCACAAGGCGATCGAAAATGTTCGTCCCAGCGTCGAAGTGCGTTCCAAGCGGGTCGGAGGTGCCAACTATCAGGTGCCTATGCAACTGAACCGGCGGCGCCAGCAGTCGCTCACTTTTCGTTGGATCATCGTGGCTGCTCGCGAAGAGAAGGGTAAGCCGATGGCACTTCGCTTGGCCAAGGAGTTGTACGACGCCGCCAAGGGCGAAGGCAAGGCTGTGACGACCAAGGACAACACGCACCGCATGGCGGATGCGAACAAGGCCTTCGCGCACTTCGCTTGGTGATTGGTGCTTGATCTGTACACCGGTCTGCGCGGCTCACATAGCGCAGGCGCAGATTTCTGTCCATGCTTCTTGCAGGTGGCGGTGCTGTACCTGCGTCTGCCCAACTGCCATTCGCAGCACGAATCGGCCGTCGACCTTGGTGTGGGTGATGAAGATGCGACCGCGCGTCTGTACGCGGGCGAGAAGCGCCTCATTGGCGGCATCGCTGCCCCGCAGGCGGAAGCAGACGAGTGATAGTGGTGCCGGCGCGGTGATCTCGAAGCGGGGATCGGCCACAACCCAACCGCGGAACTCTTGCGCGAGCGCCACATCACGTCTGATCCGGGCCCGCAGTCCCTCAGCGCCCTCATGCCGCAGCACGAACCACAGTTTGAGTGCACGAAACCTGCGCCCTAGCGGCACATGCCAATCGCGGTAGTCGATGACAGCGCCAGATTCGGTGGCGGCATTGCGCAGGTACTCGGGAAGCGTGGTGTGAGAGCGGATGAGATCGCGTCTGTCCTTCACCCAAAGGGCGGTGCAATCAAAGTTGACGCCTAGCCACTTGTGGGGATTGGTGCTGTAACTGTCGGCGTATTCCAGACCATCGTGCATGCCGCGAAACTCGGGGCAGATGGCGGCGATTCCGGCGTGCGCGGCATCGACGTGCATCCAGAGCGAGTGGCGCTGGCACACCTCGCCCACGGCACGCAGCGGATCGAAGGCATGGGTAGAGGTAGTCCCAAGAGTTGGGACAACCATGAACGGCGTGTATCCGCCACTGATGTCGGCGGCGACGGCGGCGGCTAGTGCTTGAGCATCCATGGCGCGCTGCGAGTCCACCCCTATCAGCCGCAGATTGCTCGAACCAAGCCCGCAGATACGCATGTCCTTTTCAACATGGCTGTGGGCATCGACGCTGGTGTAGGCCGTGAGCCGTTGCTCGCATGAGTGAAGCCCGTGGCGATCGCTGGCGAACGCGGTCGCGCGCTCACGAGCCGCGACCATAACGCTGAGCGTGGCGCTGGATGCCGTGTCTTGGATCACGCCGCCTCCATGTCCACCACTCGCGCTATTGAAATGCGCCGGCAGCCCCAGCAGTTCGGCGAGCCAGTCGAGCGCGAGGGTTTCGATTTCGGTGCAGGCCGGACTGGTCGACCATGACATTCCCTGCACGCCGAGTCCGGATGAGAGAAAATCACCCAGCAGCGATGCGCCGCTGGAGTTGCTGGGGAAGTAACCAAAGAAGCGGGGGTGTTGCCAGTGCAGGATGCCAGGCAGTACGACACGGTCCATATCGGCCATGATTGCATCGATGGACTCACCAGCCTCGGGCGCGTGACTTGGCAGTTGCCCGCGGATCTCCCCCGGCTTGACGCTGTGATTCACCGGGAACCGTTCGATGTCGCGCAGGTAATCGGCGATGTAATCAACAACAGAGTGCGCGTGCTGGCGAAACTCATCCGGGGTCATGGGGTGCGAGTCGGTCGGCCGGGGCGAGTCATTTGCGGCGTAACTCATGCAAGCACGATATGCCCCAACTGGCTGAGTCATGTGGGGGTCAATGATCCTGAGGCATCAGGCGTAGTGACGGCCGAAGCGGTTGGTGATGAAGTCCTGGTAGTTCACATCTTCCATGCGCACGAATCCCTCGGCGGGGATCTTGCCTTGGTCGAGCAGGTCAACCATGGCGCAAATGCCGGCCGCGGTTGTGAGTTGGATCGCGGTCCAGTGCCGTCCTCCTAGCGTTAGCCCGAGGATTTGCTTGGCCGCCGTTCGCTCGACTAGGCGTCCACCAATGTTGCCAGTCGCGGTCACAAAAACCACCACGACATCATCATCGGTTGCGGGAATGGCTCGATTGAAGACAGTCGCCAAGTCAGCCTTGTGCTCAAGGAACCGCAGGTCTTTGATGAGAAACTTCATGAGCTCACAGTGGCCGGGATAACGAATGGTCTTATAGGTGAGGTTGCGTACGCGCCCCTGATAGGTTTCAGAGAGTGAGCCGAGCCCTCCTGAAGTGTTGAATGCTTCAAAGAGAGTTCCAGAAAGCATGAACGACTCCAGATGCTCCAGTGGTTGCAGCAACGCATTCTCGCCCTCGCAGATTGCTTCGCAAGGATTGCAATACTCGTTGATCAGGCCATCGGTCGACCAAGTGAGGTTGTACTTGAGCCGGTTTGTGGGATTGCGAGGCAGTGCGCCCACGCCGAGGCGAAGGTCGAGGAGCGGACTGAGCCCTTCAGAGAGATGGTGAGCGACGATGGAGATGTACCCGGGTGCGAGTCCGCACTGGGGGATGAGCGCACTCTTCGAACCCACCGCCAGAGCCTTCACAGCCTTGGTTGTTCCCACATCTTCAGTCAGATCGAGATAGTGGGCACCGGCCTCCTTCGCACACTTGGCGATCAGTGTGTTGCACCGATAAGGTGCGCAGCTGACAACGGCCCACTTGCCCTTCATGACCCTAGCGAGAGCAGCGCAATCATCGAAGCTGACCTGCTCTGCAACAACACCGGCGTCGCTCGCGGCGCACTGATCGGCGTGCGCGCGCGATGAGTCGGCAACCGTCACTTGATAGTCGCCACAAGAGCCGAGCAGGTAGGTAACCATTCGGCCGATCTTGCCAGCGCCGAGAACGAGAACTGATTTCATTTAGATGTGTTCCTAGTGAGTGAACAAACTTGGAGGAATGGGAGCAGCGGGCTAGGAAAAGATACCCGCAGGGTGGATTGCCGGAGCGGGGCGGCCCAAGTGGTGCGCCGATCACCTACAGAGGCAGCGAAGTCAGTTCCCGTTCCACTTCATCCACAAGCCTGCCTACTGTTTCAGGCCCAAAGTCAAAGGAAATACCCGCGGCCTGGAAGAGTTGGGGAAGCGGCTTGGAGCCACCAAGGGACAGCGCGCGCTTGTACCCCGCGAGCGCGCCGTGCGCATCGCTCCTAGAGAGAAGCCACAGTTGCAGAGCACCGAGCTGAGCGATCCCATACTCGATGTAATAGAAGGGAAGTCCGAACAGGTGCAACTGCCGCTGCCACGCCGTTTCGAGAGCGCGCTGGTGACCCTCAAAGGATGCTTCGGCGCCGAATCGCGCGTGCAGTTGCAGCCACTGTTCAGTGCGCTCGGTCTGCGAATGCTGGGGATTGGTGTATATCCACTGTTGGAATGCATCGATGGTGGCCACCCATGGAAGCACGCTGATTATGCCCTCAAGGTGATCGCGGCGGGCGCGACCTGCCTCGAGAGGAGAGTAGAACTCGTCGAGGTAGGGATATGTCAGGAGCTCCTGCGACATGGACGCGACTTCAGCGAACTCCATGGGACTGCCTCGGTAGGCAAGGAGCGGATCATGTTTGCAGAGGATCGAATGGAAGGCGTGTCCGGCCTCATGGACCATCGTCGTCAGATCACGGTGTAGACCCGCGGCGTTCATGAAGATAAATGGCGTGCGGGATCGTTGCCTCTGATACTGATATCCGCCCGGCGCCTTACCCTTGCGCGACTCGAGGTCGAGGCAGCCACCGCCCCGCATCGAATCGAACATCAGTCCTAACTCGGAGTCCATGCGGTGATAGGCGCGGCTGGTTCGTTCGACTAACTGCTCCGATCCCTCGAAGGGGCGAAGCGGCGGACGACCCTGCACATCTACTTTCAGGTCCCACGGTCGCAGCTGTTGAAGCCCCAGTTGCTGGGTCCGCTCCCGGTGCAGGCGACGCATCAGTGGAACAACGCGCTCCTCGCATGCCTTGTGAAAGGTGAAACAGTCGGCGGGTGCGTAGTCGAACCGGTGCATTCGTTCATGTTGGAAGTCACGAAAGTTCGCAAAGCCCGCGTTTCGGCCCATCTGGTCGCGCAGGACGATCATCTGATCAAAGAGGGCGCTGATCTGATCCGCATCCTGAAGGCGGCGGTTGGCGAGGGTCACCCAGGCAGATTCGCGGGTAGCCCGATCGGTCTCCTCGAGGTAGCGAGCCATCTGAGCCAGTGTCTGTTCGCGTCCATCGAACTGAACACTCATAGCACCCGAGATCTGGCTGTACTGCTGATCGAGCTTGGTGCACTCGGTGGCGAGCGCGACATTCTTAGTTCGGAAAAGACGAACCTCCACTCCGAGCTCCCTCAGGTACTGTCCGTAACGACTTTGATCTAGATCGCCTACGAACTGGCAGGCAGTGATCCGTTGATCCAGTTCAAACCCGACGCGGCGCAAATTGGGCTCGACCTTCTCGACGAATGTCAGGAAGGCCGTGCGGGCCGGCTGATCGTCAGTGTGGCAGGTCATCGCAATATATAGATTGGCTTCGGCCTCGCCCATGGCAGCGTCGAGTTCGCTCCGATCGAGGATCAGGGTCTCGAGGCAGCCCGCGCAGTGGATTGGGCGCTCCAGCAGGGTCCGGTATAGCGGCTCGAGGTTCTCCCAAGCCGTTGCGTCCAAGTCTGCTGGTACGAACTCTCTGCTGGTACAGGCGGTTGATGTATTCATGAACGGTGCAGGATAGAGGAGAGCCCCGCATCGGGCGCCATCCTGCACCGCGATCAGTCAACAGAGGGGCAGGTTCCACAAGCGACTGCGGGGAGCCCGATTTCCGAGTGAGCCCGGGAGGCCAGCAGAGATGCCTCTGCATTACTGGCGCATAGACAAAACAGGCTCGATCCGCTGCCGCAAACATGGATTGGCTTGCCGGACAGCTTGCCGAGCGCAACTGCCGAAGCCGCCATTTGAGGGGATACGCGAGCCGCGGCCACGGCAAGATCATTGAACGGAAGGTGTGGGTCTAGCGCGCCTGCCTGGGCGAGAGCGAGTACCTCAGCCTCGCGGCGGGGGAGTTCCGAGCGAGGAGTTTGTGGCAGCAGCTCATCGAACATTCTGTACACCGAGCCGGTCGAACAAGTGGCCGCCGGAAACGCGAGCACAACATGGATCTCAGGTGTTGCGTCTAGATGAAGGACACTCTCACCGAGTCCACGCACGATCGAACTTCCACCACGGACTAAAAAGGAGACATCGCTGCCAAGACCCGCCGCGATGGGAGCGAGGTCACTGGCGGTCAGCCCCAGGTCAAAGAGTTGATTCAGCCCTCGGAGCATGGCCGCAGCATTGGAACTGCCGCCGCCGAGTCCCCCGCCAACTGGAATCCGTTTGTCGAGTCGCATGCGCACGGGAAGCGGGTGCTTCACATGCGCCTCCAGAACCTGATGGGCGCGAAAGGCAAGGTCGCGACTGATGGGCCAATCGATCTCCGTAGGTCGCGGCGCATTTGTAGCCCACTGAATGGCGAAGGCACTGAGTGAGAGAGGAGGCAAGCGCTGCAGTTGCAGTTCGTCGCCCCAACTCAGGGTAATCATCCATGAGGCGATCCGGTGCATGCCGTTTGCCAGCGGTGCGCCCACAGCCAACGCCAAGTTCAACTTGGCAGGGCACGCAACCGTTATCTGTGATGCAGCCGCCATCGACTGCAAGGTAACAGGGTCCGGGCTCACCGTAGAATCACTCCCCCATGCTTTGGCAGCCCGAACTTCCAGCTAAGTACCGCGAGATGAGTGATGACGCCCTCGGAGCTGCCATCTCCCAGCGTCGCTTGGAACTGGGTTCGGACTTGCTGGTGCTCGGGCATCACTATCAGCGAGACGATGTGGTGCGTCACGCCGATTTCACGGGCGACAGTCTGAAGTTGAGTCAGTTGAGTTCAAGCGAGTCGGAGAGGCGCGGTGTCAAGTGGATCGTGTTTTGCGGAGTCCACTTCATGGCCGAGACTGCTGACATTCTGAATGAGGGCAGAGTGGCGGTGATTCTGCCCGACCTGTCTGCTGGATGCAGCATGGCTGACATGGCAGACGCGGGTGATGCCGAGGACGCGCTCAATGCTCTGGAAGCGGCGCATCGCGCTCTTGGGGCCGTCCGAGTGATCCCCATCACCTATGTGAACTCAAGTGCTGCGGTCAAGGCACTGGTTGGCTCCCGCGGTGGCGCCTGTTGCACCAGCAGCAATGCCGAGCGCGTGATGGAGTGGGCTCTTGCGGGAGGCAATCAACCTCTCTCCCCGGGCGAGCGCGTGCAAATACTTTTTCTGCCCGATCAGCACCTAGGGCGCAACACTGCCAAGCGCAGGGGATTCGTAACCGATGTGGATGCCATGGCGGGGCGCGAAGCTGACCAAGCCGGGGCATCGACCGATGCCTCTGGGGCGCCCGCGACCTCACCGAAGTCGCAAGTATCGCTTTGGCAACCGCGACTTCCCAGCGGTGGTCTTACCACCCGGCAAATGGTGAGCGCGTCAATCGTGCTTTGGGCCGGTCACTGCAGTGTGCACAAGTTGTTTCGGTTGGAGCATGTCGAGGAGATCCGCCAGCGCCATGACGGCACGCGTGTTGTTGTCCATCCCGAGTGCTCGCAGGATGTAGTGGATGCCGCCGACCTGGTTGGGTCCACTGAGTTCATCATCAAGGTGATTGAGGCGGCCGCTCCAGATACAAGCTGGGCAGTTGGAACCGAGTTTCATCTGGTGGAGAGACTGGCTAGGGCGGCCACCAAGCGGGGAATCACTGTGCACGCACTTTCTGACTGCCAGTGCATGTGCACCACGATGTTCCGCATCGATCAGGCGCACCTGCTGTGGACACTGGATAACTTGGCGGATGGACGGGTCGTGAATCAGGTGAAGGTCTCGGAGTTGGTGCGAGCGCAGGCGCGTTTGGCCATTGATCGGATGATGGCCAATGCGACGCCACTAACAGCGTCCATTGACTGAGGTGACATTGATAGATATGCCGCAGCCAGATTCGGGAGCGCACGAGAAGCGGATTCGCCGCCTCCTCATCGCAGGCGCTGTTACGTCGGTGTTGCTGATCACCCTCATTGCAGCAACTCCCACCCTCCTGAGCGGCGAGATAGGAAGGTCGATACTTGTTGGAGTGCTCAAGGAGCGGGTTCGAGGCGAGGTGACGGTGGGAGAACTCGACCTGAGTTGGAGCGGCCCGCAGAGTGTGAGAGCTCTGGTGATCTCCAGCACGGAGGCAGGCTCCATTGAACTAAGCGCTTCGGTAGCCACCAGCGCATGGGAGCTGTTGCGTGGCGAGAGTGCTCCAATACAGATTGACTGCTCCGGCGCAGTTCGTACCACCTACGACCAGGAGGGGGCGATGGCAATCGCCAGGTTGTTTCGCGCCGAGGATGATGGCAGCGAAGATGAGTCGGCCGCACTTCCCGAGCAACTGCGAAACTTTACTTTGGTACTCAAGGACTTCGTTCTGGAAGCCACGGCCCAGTCGCCAGCTCAGGGCAACAGCGGGCTGATGGCACTTCGCGGCATTGGGGGGACGCTCGCTATCAGCGGGGGAAACGCAGCGATCAACCTCAAGGGATCCTCTGTCGTGAACGACCTCGGCGGATCATTCGCAGTCGATATAGAGGCTAAAGGAGTGATCGGGCCTAGCGGCGAGTTTCGCTCCTCGGGTGCCTCACTCAACGCCAGCATCAGCGCCGAGGCGTTGCCCCTTCCCGCTCGTGGTGCCCCTGTTGATGTGCGCGACTTGGTGGTGCGCGCCTCGTCGAGCGATCTGACGCAGAGCCTCGACCTGCAGGTCGCCGCGCAAATCGGCAGCTCTACTGAAGTACCGGCAACGGTGGCTGCCACTGTCAATGTTTCTCAGCCAGCATCGCTTTGGGGTGAGGGAGATCGGTCAAAGTTGGCGGTGGCGGGGACCGCATCTTTGCAGAACATTCCCAGCGGGTTGCTCTCGCCATACTTGGCTGACTCGGTAGTCGATCCCGTGCGCGACCTTGGTCCGATCATCGATCTGCAGCTGAAACTCGATGGGCGCACCATGTCTCTTGACTTGAAGTCGCAGCGAGTGTCCGCCTCCGCTGCCGGGGAACTTTCAACGGACGGCATGGTGGTGGTTTGTTCGCGTTCTGTGGTGACGGCCCAGTTGTCACCTCTGCTGCTCGAACCGCTCATCGGTGTTCGACCGAGCGAGGATTGGCCTGTCACATTCAACAGCACAAGGCTGCAGCTGCCGATCTCGCCCTTCGACCTCGGCTCGGTGGGCGTATCTGGAGAGTTGACATTGCCTGCTGCCGCGCTGCGCATAGGTTCTGCAAACGATGAGTTCCGCATGGGTAGGACCACTGTCTCTGCTACTGGTGATTCGATCGGCACAGGACTGCAGTTGCGTGTTGCCACCGCGATTCAGGGGACTACCGCCAACCTGAATGGACGGCTCCAAGTTGGGAGCGCGGACAGTTCAAGCGCATCCTTCGAGGGGAAGCTCACAACTGGACCGGTGGACCTGAGCACGATTCACGCCCTTGATGAGGGCACCGTGCGACTTCTATCGGGGTTGGGGCTTGATGGCATGAGCGTGGCATTGGAGCTCTCCGGCGCGACGCAGCGAGGCAGCGCCAAAATCGCTGCTCAAAATGCCTCTACCAGCATCAACTTCACCATCGGCTGGGACAAGGCATCAGTGCAGTTGAGCGCGACGGATGCCAGAATGCTTCTCACGCCCGAAGCAATGAAGGAACTCACCGGCGGGACGATTGTGCTGGGCGAGCAAGTGCCGCTGAAGTTACTGATGGATCCCCTGACGCGCTCTCGTGATGCCATCGAGAGGTCTGGTCTGCTTCCCGATCAGATCAAATGCGCGCTTCAAGCTGACGAAATGATATTGCGATCAGTGCCCCACTTGAGCGGCCAGTTCGCCGCGCGTGATCTACGCGGGGTTGTCACCATTGGGGTGACTGCCGGCGAGATCGACGCGAAAATGACCTTTGCGGGTACGGCCGCCGCCGCTGCCGCCGGGAGCACAGCGAGCGCAACCGCCGACGATTGGCGAACTACCTATAGTGGGAAGGCGCTGTGGAGTTTTGGTGCCACCAGCGGCGCTGCCTCGACTCCAATGCAGTCAGTCACAGCTCAGGTCACCATTGGGCCTGGCGAGAGTGCGATCGCTGCGGCTCTGGGCGCGGGTTCTGCCGGTGCGATGCTGACGGGCCCCGGCACCATCACAGTCGCGTGCCAGTTCGCCCCGAATCTGACTATCAACTCGACACTCTCGTTGCCCCGAGTCAAAGGAGCGATCGCGCTCGGAGTGAAGCAAGCGGGACAGTTGGCGATCGCGCCTACCACACTCACTCTCATGGCTCCGCTGGCAGTCATGGAGAGTGCGTTAGCGGGCGATGTCACGGGCGTGCGGGCAGCAATGGGCGGCTCGTCAAAGAACGCCGGTGTTGATGTCCCCATCAAGGTGACGCTTCGTTCGTTCAACCTCCGCGAAGGGCTCGGCGCCAGTGAGATCGATGCTGACTTGCAGATCGGCGCCTTTGGTAATGAGAAGCGCAGACTGGGCCTAACCAACCTGAGCGTCAGGGGCGCACCGCTAGAGAGTGCGCTGTCCATAAAGGGATCGACGGTGCTGACCTTGGGGAAAGCGGCGGGGATGCCCGTGCAACTGGATGCGAGCTTGTTAGGAGAGCTCGGGATGTTGCTCGGGAGAGATGAGCCGTTGCAACTGCGGAACAGTCGGATTCGTGTGGAGTGCCCCGGCGAGTTTGCGGAGGTAATCACCAACTTGATTGATAATGATCCGGTACCGAGCGCCGCAGGCAATACCCGAGCCGATCCCGTGCTGGCTGTCTCTACCATCGATCTGACTCTGACGGTCAACTCCCTGACTCTTCCTATGCGCCTCGCGGACGCGACCATCGATGCCTCACTATCGTTAGCCCCATGTACCGCTCGCGTGGATAAAGCAGAGTCGATCCGCATTGGTGCGCTGACGGCGCAGATGAAATCCCCAAGCACCATTGGAACCAGGCTTGATGTAGCCATTGATGGATCGATCGAGCCCACAGCTGGGGCCGCATCCACCATTAGCGCCAAGTTCGGGGCGAAGTCGATGGGGCAAGCGGACGGCACACTGGCGCCCAGCGCCGCATCAATTGGGGGCACGCTTGATTTCGTCAGCTTCCCCTTGGCCCTGGCTGATGCTCTGGCAAATGATTCTGGTGCCCTCACCGAAGTGCTCGGTGACACCGTCACGCTTCATGTGTCAGCGGTGGAGACGGCTGGAGGTAGCTCTGCTGTCGGCGCCAGCACTGCCAGCCGCACGCAAACCAGTGTCATCGCCGCCACTCTTATTACTCCATACTTAGCACTGAGTGCGCCCAAGGTGACACTCGCCGCTGGAGTGGCGAGCATTCGCCCGGAGGCGCCGCTGACAGCATCCCTCACACTCAATGACACAATCCGCCAGGAGCTGCTGGCACCGATGAATCCGCTCCTTGCTGATGTGGAGGACGCGCCGCCTTTGCGCCTCACCGTCGACTCCCTCGATTGTCGGCTCGATGGCGATATGTCCAGGCTCAATGGTCACCTGCGCATGGAGGTGGGGGATGTGACGATCGTCAAGAGCAACCAGGTGCTCGGCCTGCTCTCGATCGTGCAGAAGTCCACTACTCGCACCGTGCCCGCACACATCGATCCTCTCGATGTGACGGTGACCGCGGGCAAGCTCAAGTACAGCGATTGGGGCGTGTATGCGGGCAAGACAGGTACGCAGTGGAGCGTGGAGCTCGCCCTCTCTGGCGACATCGATCTGGCGCGCAAGCCAGTATGGGCCAACGCCATTACCTGCACCTACCCGCTCGACTCGCTAGCGCGATCCATCGCCAACGCCTTACCCGGTCAGAGGGTCTCTGATGAGATCAGCAACATCCTCTCAATGACCCCGGCGGCGCTGCTCGACATGCTCAAGGTTCAGGTGATTTTTTCCGGTCCCCTAGGGCAAGTAGACGGCAAGGATGTCCCACTGCAGATGAAGATGGGAGCCACCGTGGGAAATCCCTTAGAGAGCGCCGGGAAACTCCTGGAC
>SIAA01000038.1 GCA_009692045.1 Phycisphaerales bacterium
CACAGTGCTGTGTTTTTGATAAACAGTTCCCAGAGCCTTTTCTCTGCGCCCTCTCTTGCGAGTAGGGCCCCCTTATCGCGAACTTACGGGGTTAAATTGCCTAGTTCCTTCACGACCGTTTTCTCGAGCGCCTGAGGCTATTCGCCACATCCACCTGTGTCAGTTTTGGTACAGACCGTGCATTCGTAGCGTTGCGGTTTTTCTTGAGACTTATCTACCCCACATCGGCCATACGGCCTGGACGCTTCACTGTCCCGTGTCGAGCTTCAAAATCCGTCACGCACGCTTCAAACCTCATGCAAGGGGGTTGGAATATTAACCAACTGTCCATCGACTACGCCTTTCGGCCTCGCCTTAGGATCTGCCTAACCCTGGGCGGATTTACCTTGCCCAGGAAACCTTGGATATTCGGCGATGGAGATTCTCACTCCATTAATCGTTACTCAATCTGGCATATTCACTTGCTGCCGCTCCACCAACCCTTACCGGGAAAGCTTCAACGCTGACAGCGACGCTCCTCTACCACCGCATACGCGGTCCACGGTTTCGGCGTAAATCTTGATTCCCAATAATTATCGGCGCTGGAATCCTCGACCAGTAAGCTGTTACGCATTTTTTAAATGGTGGCTGCTTCTAAGCCAACATCCTGGCTGTCATCGCATTCCAACTACCTTATCAACTAAGATTTACTTTGGGGCCTTAACCGATGGTCTGGGTTGTTTCCCTTTTGACTGCGGACATTATCGCCCACAGACTTACTCCCGGGCCTAGGCTGACGGTATTCGGAGTTTGATTGGACCGAGTAGCCGGGTAGGCCCTCAAAGTCCATTCAGTAGCTCTACCCCCGTCGGCTGACGCCCGAGGCTAGTCCCAAAACTATTTCGAGGAGAACGAGATATCTCCGGTTATGATTGCACTTTAAGCCCTCCCCACAGGTCATGCCAGAACTTTTCAACGTTCACGGCTTCGGTCCTCCAGGAGGAATTACCCTCCCTTCAACCTGCCCATGGGTAGATCAACCGGTTTCGCGCCTATCCCGTGCGACTGTTCGCCCTTGTCAGACTCGGTTTCCCTTCGGCTGCGCGTCGTAAACGCTTAGCCTTGCCGCACAGAATAACTCGCCAGATCATTATGCAAAAGGCACGCCACAACCCTTACGGGCCGTGACCGCTGTGTAAGCACACGGTTTCAGGTGCTTTTCACTCCCCTTGTCGGGGTGCTTTTCACCGTTCAGTCGCCTTACTGGTTCACTATCGGTTGTTAAGTAGTACTCAGGCTTGGAGGGTGGTCCCTCCGTATTCAAGCCGGATTTCACGAGTCCGACCTTACTTGAAGCCATTCACAATCTTGCCATTACAGGACTATCACCCTTTGTAGTCCGCCTTTCCAGGCGGTTCGTGGTTCAATTGTTTAAGTCCGCTTTCGCTCGGCGCTACTAACGGAGTCGCTGTTGCTTTCCTTTCCTACAGCTACTGAGATGTTTCAGTTCGCTGCGTTCGCTCCATACACCCTATACATTCAGGTGTAGGTAACCCTTGCGGGTTGGGTTGCCCCATTCGGAAATCTTAAGATCAAAGCCTGGTTACCGGCTCCCTTAAGCTTATCGCAGGTTCCTACGTCCTTCATCGCCTCTTAACACCAAGGCATCCACCGTGTGCCCTTGTTGCTTAGCCGTACCGACCTTGATCCGTCCATCTTGTGGATGAACGAATGGATCGAACACGGTATGTCGGTATTTGCGGTACCGACAACCTCCACAGTTTTACCTGCAGAGGCAGCCCTCAGACTGCTCATTAATTTCTCAATCGTCGTCATTGCTCACTGCAGAAACCCGCAGTGCGCGACACCAACATCCCAAGTTGCCAAAGAGCCTCAAGGACGCAATCAAGCGGCCTTGCCAATTACGAGTTTCCTCGCGCGTGGATCGAAAAGGATAACGAGTTTTGGCAATCTGTCAAGCGAGTGGCTCCCATGAGCGACTTTACCCACAAGTTGGGGGAAACTCTGGTCTAGAGCCTAGTTTCCACCGAGCTTGGACCGCGATGCGGGTTCGGTCGCGGGATCGCCCGCTAGACCTGCGGGCGTAGCAGCGGCTGCAACTTCTTCGCATTCATCGAGGTACAGACGCCGCTTGGCATTGTCGAGCTCGAGCCAAGGCTTGCGCAGGTCGAGCGCAACCGCCGGATCTTCCGATCCGAGCTTTTGCACCAGCACAAAGGCCGGCTTCGCAGAGTCCCCGGGCTTGGCATCGCGGGTCGGCTCATCAATGATGTCCAGAATGAACCACCCTGTTGAGAAATCCAAGTTGGGATCTGCACCAGCTTGCTTGCTCGAATCAGCTGTGCCACCGACGGCATCTCCAGGCTCGGCAGTGACGATCAACTTGCGCCGCTCGCCGTTGAAGAGACGGTAAATCTCGATGGTTGCCCGCGCTGAACCAGGCTTGCCATCCGCCGCCGAAGCACGCGTGACAAAGAATGAAAGCGGATCTTCGATGCGTACAGGCTCGCCCCAAGCACTGGTCGCTGAAGTAATGATCAACGAATCAGCGAGTGGGGCCTGCTCTGAAACCAGCATCGGAGCCCGAGTGAAGAAGGGATTGAAGAGTCGAACCGTTGTTCGGTATCGATAGACGGCCCCTGGCACCACGCTGGGATCATGCGCCCACACAACCACTTCATCCAAGTCCCATGCAGCCTTATCGGTTGATGCCGGGGCTGCGGCCGCATCGCCCGGGGCAAGTGCCATCAGACTCGCGTCGAGTTTGCTGATCTCGCTATTCAACTCCGACCGACGTTTGGTAAGGGAAATCCTGCGGGCGCGAGCTTGCTCATCGTTGGCTTCGCCGCCACCGGTATTGCGGCCTCCCATTGCTCCGCCACCACCATCGCTACCACCATCGCCACCACCACCAAACCCGCCACCGCCGCCTCGGCCACCGCCACCACCACCGCCGCCGCCAGTTCCGCGATCCTTGGGAGTCTTCTTGGGTTCCTTATCTGGTTCCAAAGGGCCGCCGGCTTTGCGCAGAGCATCTTCCAGTTTGGTCAGATCATTTCGCTTGCGACTCAAGCGCTTTTGGAGGTCACGCGACTGGCGCCGCTCCGGGGTATCAACAAGAACTGGAGCCTCAATACCGGGAAGCGGCGCATCGAAGCGCTCCTTGCGGGTCTCAAAAAAGTGGGGCTGAAGAACTTCCATCTGGTTAGAAGCGATTACCAGTTGGTCGAGGAGATCTTCACGAACGGCCGCATCGGCCTCCGCGATTTGATCTCGATAGCTGGGCGCGCCCTCGAGGATTTCCACCTCAATCTGCTCGCCCCAAGCTCCGTCCGCCATCATTGTCTGACGCTCGAAAAACACATCCGCAACCGGGAGTTTTCCGCCGTACCACGGCTCGGGCACAGCAGCTCTCTGCGGAGAGCCCGCGTTGTCGAACTTGGCAACCTCGGCTCGAATCCCTCTCATGTCTAGTACGGCCCAAGGTGTGGCCCACTGAATGTCAAAGGGACCGCCAGCAGGGAATCGCGCCGTCAATCCGGGTCGACCATCGAGTTCCTTGGGATCGATGGCATCCTGAGTCTGGATCACTCCCGCCATTTTCGCCGCAGCAAACTTGGGTTCGTAATACCAAGTGTCGGCGGTACTGCCCGTAGGAGTGATCGCAGCAGCAAGTGAGGGTTGGTTAGGAGGCAAATCGCCAACCGGGGAGACTGGCTTCGCCAATCGAGCCGTGAACTCGGCAGTCATCTGGGCCACCGTTTCGGAAAAAACTACTCTGCTTTGCGCGTTTTCTGCCTGACCGCGCTGAATGCGCTCGGCGCGCTCTCTGAGCTTTTCATCGATCTCGGTGATGGCGACTCCACCTGAGACACCATCCATATCAAAGGTGTTCGCAGAGAGGACAAACTTCCAGGCACCGATGCCAACTACGAGTACCACAGCCAGCAGTACCAGCCCCTTCTCAAAGTGGCGCTCGACCAGACTGATCCCCTTAAGTTTCATGGGTGCATTACCTCTTCTTCAGATGTGATTGCCGGTCTCATGATGAAGTTGCCGCCCCTGCCGGGCCCGGTACCTGCCTATCCGCGACTACTCCAGAAGTGCCGAGCCGATTCCTGAGCGCATCCGGCATGAACTGCGCGGTCCACTCTCGCAGCCAGATGGTCTCGAGGAGCAATCGCACCTGCGAGACTGGCGCTGCCCCAAACATGTAACCCTCCGAAGCGGCCGCGAATGAATCTGCTGGCCTCATCGTGACATTCAGTACGGTCATGAAGTTCTGCGCGCCGATGGCATCGAGCACCGCAGGAATCTTGCTGGTTTCCACCACGAGCCGCAGATCAACTAGATAGACATCGTAAAGCTGATTGGATGAACGACCAGTGAACGAGGCGGCGAACTGGGAGACATCGACTTTCTGGCGCGGGTCGATGGGCGATCCAGCTGGCGCAGCATCTGCTGCACTTGGGTCCAAGGGAGCGCCTGCTCCGGAAGCAGCGGCGTCATCCGCCGCGACTTTGGCATTCGATCCAAGGAACTTAACCGAATCGATTCGCTTCACCGGCGCGCTCGTTGGAGGGGAGTTGGCATTCACGGAGGCAAATGCTGCTAGCAAGTCCTCCATGACCCAGAAGCGCCACTGGTACTCAAACAGATTGGCAACAACGGCCTTGGCGGGCGCCTTGCTCGGCACACCTAAGTCCTGTGGAGAACCATAGATACGCACCCTGGACGCCGAGTCAAAGTATCTCTCCAGACGGGCCCGTGCGAGCTCGGCGGAAAGCCTTACGCGCTCATCTTCAGAGAGCGGCTCGCTGTCCGCCTTCTTGAACTGACCCGTCACGAATGCCGACCTTCGACGCTGCAGGAAGTCGATGATCTCTTCGTCGGTCGGTGGCTCCGCAACCTTGGCCTTGGCGAACAGGGCAGTCCATTCGCGGCTGTAGGCCGCAAAGGCATCCAAGTGAATCTGCCGCAGCTTGGCTGGACTCTGCTCAGCAACGCGGAAGTCGAAGGCAGAACTTCGGCCCTTACGGTTCAGTGCAACGGCCGCCTTGCGCACCGCGATGCTGTCGTCACTCAACTTTCCTACTTGCGCTTTATAGGCATCAATGAGTTTCTGATTGAGGAGCGCGTTCTGCGTCTGCGTTGATCCGTCTGAGGTGGGAAGCGGAACCTGCACTCGTTCCAGCGCCGCGAGTTCAGCCATCTTGGCGGCGTGTTCCGAGGCCACTTCGGCGGTTGAGGCCTCGATCTCCATCATGGTGAGCGGCGCCAGAATCGCGACCGCAGTGATGACCAGCGCCGATGCCACCAACATGATGTGACCTTTGACAAGCGCCATCACACCCTTGAGGTCGAGCTTGTCCAGCTTCAATCCCCCAAGGTTCAGCTTCAGTTTTGAGGCCATTACTCTGGGGACCCTTCTGCTGGGGTTGGATTGGCTGCGGGATTCAAGAGCTCGACTGTCCAAGTCAGTTTCGCTCTGTATGACTCTTCGCCATCGGCGAACAGAGAGGGCATTGCCCCGATCTTGGCGAGCTCCAGGATTTCCGCGCCACTTGGTGGCGGACCATCCCGACGACGGCGCGGCAGCGCGTCATCTTCTGGCAGTCCGTTCGGGCCTCCAGGCACGGCGTCCGTTGGTTTCGGCCCCTTGTTTCGTCCTTGCATCACGCCGCCGCCTCCGCCCTCTGCGCCAGCGCCACCTAGGGCCGGACCGCCGCCACCACCGCCTCCACCTTCGCTGCCGCCCTCGCCGCCGCCATCAGAGGTGCCGAAGCCTGATCCGCTGAGGTCATCGCCCTCTCGCCCGCTCGTAGGCTGGCCGCCGAACGCAGGGCCACGCGCACCGCCGGAACCACCGGTATCGCCGCGGGCGGGTGTGCCATCGGTGGCGGGCGCACCGGTTCCTGACTTGTGAACTGTCCTGGCCCAATCAGTGCCCTCGGGAAGAGCAATGGGAGGATCAAGCAGAATCTTGTAGGGCACTTGGGGGCGCACCGCATTCTTCGAGAACCAAGCAAGCAGGCCATTCTTCTCCTCGTTCAGGAAGATGGTTTGATCTGGCTTGGTGATCTCGATGTCCATCGTTACGGTGATGCGCCGTGCTTGCGTCTCTGCGCTGTAGGAGTAACTGCCGTGCAGGTCGATGATGGTGATCAACCGACGATCCTTGGCGGGGATCGCCAGAATGGCACCAATGTCCGATCCCAGCAGTGCTGACTGCGGGCCGACCGACGCGGTGGCATCGTAGGCATCTCGGACAATCTGCGGCCAGACGCTGCGCCAATCAGTCAGCGCCATCATGTTCGGCGCGGTCTCACCAACATCAGAGAGACCTTGCGCCGCGTCAAACTGAGCTCGCAGATCGCTACCGCGGCTGAGAACCGTGTTCACAACAGACGGGACACCCGAACGATCGATCGCCCTGCGCTCGAGGATGGGCTTTGCCAGCAGGACACCGCCCGCGACCGCCACCAGTGCTGCGGTCGCCATGAACCATGGCGCCTTGGAGCGCCACACTTTGGCTCGGATCGCCTGAACCGGCGTAAGGTTGACGCTGATTTTCGACAGTCCGACTCCTTGCAGAGCCAGTCCATAGGCCGTTCCTAGATTCACGGCATTCGCCGCAAAATCCGCAGCCTCCTTGCCCTCCACCCGAAGGCGCTTGAACTCATCCATGCGATGAACCTCAACTTGCAGTTGCTGGCCGATGAACTTGCGCAATCCTGGAATTTTCAGGGTCGATCCCACGGCGTACATGGTGTCCAGCGGGTTCTCGCGGTGAAGCGTCTCGTAGTAACCCCGAGATCGCGTGATTTCCTCGAGAAGCTGCTCAAAGACGCTCTTCATGGCGTGCATTAGCTGCCTCGCATGTTTGCTGGTTGCGCCCTCTCGCTTCAATCTCTCTGCCTTTCCATAGGGCAGGTCGTACCCCGCGGCGATGGCGTCGGTGAATTGAGACCCGCCCACGGGGAATGTGCGGATCCAGCAGCGGCCATCCTCCGCCACTACTAGATCGCTGGCAGTTGTCCCGATGTCGAGCAGAACGATCGGCTTGTGTTTGACACCGAGATCAAGGTCATAAGAGGCCGCGTTGAACAATGCCAGTGGACTGAGGGTGATTGCCTCGGGGCGAATCCCGCAATCGGCGTAGAGCGCCAGTCGAGACTGAAGGCGCTCTTTGGTAACCGCAAAGATTCCTACTTCAACCTCGGGAGTGTCGGTCGAGGTAAACACCTGATAATCCCACTCAACTTCCTCTATGGGGAAGGGAATCTGCTGAACCGCCTCAAACTTCACGATGTCGGGAATCTTCTTGGGCTCGACCGGCGGCAGCTTGGCGAAACGCGCGAATGCCGCGTGGCCGGGGAGACTGATCACGATCGGATCCTTCAGTTTCTCCTGATGAGTCTGCGCGAAATGAGTCAGAGCCGCAGTTACCAGAGCGTCATGGTCCGATTCGGGGGTGGAGAGGACCTTGGCGTAAGGAACTACAGCGAAGTCAGTGAGCACAACTTCGGAGCCGGTTCGCTCGAGGCGGATCGCCTTCACGGCGTTGGCACCTATTTCGATGCCCCAGGCGGCCTTCTTGGCAGGCATGATCGGGTGTTGCTCCTGAGTGCTTCGGGTCGATTCATCTCGCACCCTACATGGTTCCGAGAGGGGACGAATCATAGCGGGCGGTCAGCGGGGAGACGCCCTTACTCCACACAAGTCGATACGGCTTACTCGGGTCGGCTGTTCCCCCAAGGGACTGACCTATGTAGTCTTTGCTGCCTCTCATGAACCAGCCTCCCGATCCAGCCAGCGGCGAAACTCCCCTCCCCCAAGCGCCCTCAACGGTCTCCAGCTCGCTCGAGTCAGAGATCGAGGCCATGCTCGGAGGATTGACTGCGGGCGACTTGATGGGCTCAGCCCCATCGAGCCCCAAGCGTCCAACTGGCGTGAGGCCCGTGGATGGCGGTCGCAAACTGCGCCTTGGCAAGATTGTCCGTGTAACGAAGGAGGACATCTTCGTTGAGTTTGGTCCCAAGAGCCACGGAGTTTGCCCGGCCTCTCAGTTCAAAGAGCCGCCAGCAGAGGGAGAGCAGATCGAGTTCCAAGTGGAGCGACTCGATCCCTTTGAGAATCTACTCATCCTCTGCCGACCTGGAGTTGTGACCAAGGCTGAGTGGGGCTCGCTCGCCATTGGTCAGGTTGTTGATGCTCGTTGCACGGGCATGAACCGCGGCGGGCTCGACATGGAGGTGGCTCATCACAAGGCCTTCATGCCGGCGGCTCATGCTGATGTGAGACACCTCGAAGATTTGTCGGTGCTGCTGGGGCAGAAGATCGCCTGCGAGATCATTGAGTTGAAGCGGAACAGCGAGCGGATGGTGCTCTCGCGCCGCAAGGTGCTGGAGCGGGAGCGAAGCCAGAACCGCCAGCAGATTCTCGATGGACTTGCACCCGGGCAGACGAAAACCGTCACCATTGTGTCGATCCAGTCATTCGGAGCGTTTGCTGATCTAGGCGGGATTGATGGCCTGATCCCCATCGGTGAACTCTCCTATGAGCGCGTCAAGGAAGTCGGCGATGTCGTCAAAGTCGGCGATGTGATTGATGTGAAGGTGATGCGCGTTGACAGGTCCGCGGCTCAACCCAAGATCTCATTGAGCCGCAAGAACTGCCTCTCTGATCCGGCGGTCGCTGCCTTCGAGCAGCTCGTCTCGGGAGCCACAGTTTCCGGGCGCGTCACTCGACTCACTGAGTTCGGCGCATTCGTTGAGCTCTCGCCCGGTGTTGAAGGCCTAGTTCATGTAAGCGAGATCACTCATGATCGCCTGCCCAATCCGGTGGCATCGCTGAAGCGCGATCAGATTGTGGAAGTGAAAGTTCTCAGCATTGATCCCGAGCGCAAGCGCATCGGGCTTTCGCTGAAGGCGCTCAAGGTTGCGGAGCCACATCAGCAGAGTGGCGGCGGCGATGGCAGACCTGGCGGCGGTCGCGGGGGCGATGGACGACCAGGCGGCGGTCGCGGGGGCAAGGATTTCCTCCGCGAAGAGCTGAATGTTGTTCGCGCCGACGATCCGGAGATGCGCAAACTGCGGGCAAGATTCGGTCAGGGCGCTAGCTCTCTCAAGGGCGGCCTCAACACTTTCCCGGTTCGGCGCGCCGACTAAGACAAGAGTCGCCCGAGGTCAGCGGCCGAGGGATGTTGTAGTACCGACGCCCTCCTAGGCTTCTACTTCTTCGAGGTCCTGTCCATCACAGTTCTGGCGGATGATGAGATATGCGCGCGTCGAGAGACTTAGCACGAGTGAGAGCATCGTTGCACCCACGATGCAGGACATGATGCTGCGCCAGAACTCCAGACCCCCTGCCGCTGCTGTGCCTCCTAGTGACATCGGTGAGGGCCCCTCTATAGGTAGATAGGGCCGGAGCGCCACGAGGGGGCGGATAGACGCGCGCAGGTCTGTACTGCAGAAAATATCGAGAGCCGAGTTGAAGACCTGAGTGACAAACCAATCTGCCGCGAGTGTGCCCAGCGCGAACAACACGGTGCCGAGGAGGAAGCAACCCAAAGCGAGCAAGGGCCGTGCCAGTACATAGGCGCCCGACCGCTGAGCTGCCTCGGGGCCATCACAGCCATCACAAGCGACTGCTGGAAGCATCAGCGGTAACCCTAAGACAACTAGCACGCACGCCAGTACTGCGAATGCCATCAGTATGAGTGCGACTCCAAAGAGAACGCTTCCCACCGCATTGAGAACGGGTAGTTCTGTTGTCCAACCGATGCACCAAACGATTCCCGTGCACACTCCCGCAACCACGAGCGGGAATATCGGGGCAAGCGTCCCGCTTCCCCAGCGAGCGCGAGCCCACGCCACGACTGCGCGTGATGATGGAGTGCGCTCTTGGGAAAAGTCCCAGGCGGCGCTGCGACAGACGGCGGTGCCAAGAAGCCCGAGCACGACGCACGACCACAGGGCAAAGCAGAGCGTGAAAAAGGGTGCAACCGCAAACAATCTGCTGGGGATGAGAAACATCGTCTGAGAAATCGCAGTGAAGAATCCAGAAATGTCCGCCCTTGTCAGAGCAATCACCAGCACAAATGCGGATTCGCTGATCGCCTCAGTCATGGCTTCGTAGGGTCCTCGGCCTCGCGCCTGATCAATCGCCTTGGCTAGGCGAAGGTATCCCTCTTGTGTGCTTACCGAAGCAACCCCTTGCTCGTGAGCAACCCGCAGTGCCTTCATGGCGGTGACAGGGTCGAGAGCGCTCGGCGCTCCAATCGCCTGCCAGCCACTTGATCCCAGAGTGGACATCACACCGCTGCGAAGTTGTTGTGCGGCTGCGTCCTGCTCTATCTGAGTCCATCGTCCCGACACCAGACCATTTGGTGCGGCAACCGGTGTGGCGAATGCATCCCAGATGCGGCCCATGCTCGCCAGGAGCAGAATGGCGATGAAAGCCAGAAAGACTCGACTGGGAATGAACGCGCGGGTGAGACCTCCGATCATCAGGAAAGGAGAGGCACACGCACCCTTCACCATCGACTGGCTCGGCTGTTGGTTAGTCATCGACTGCACATGATGCCACGGCGATAGAGACTTAGGCAACCGAGCCTCTTGGCGTGGAGAAAGCCATGATCCGCCCCCAGAGGTGGGACCGCTCACCCCTCCCCGCCTAGTCGCTGCTAACTTCACCCATCATGAGCATGGAACTAACACCGGTACTCGAGCATTTGGAGAGGGATCAGCCACAGGCATTGGCGCGGCTGTTTGATCTGCTTCGCATCCCCAGCATAAGCACTGATCCGGCGCATAAGGCTGATTGCGCCCGCGCTGCGGAGTGGATGGTGGCCGACTTGCGATCCATGGGTTTCAATGCCGCGACTAGGGCGACTGCCGGTCACCCCATGGTGCTGGGGCACATGGACGGACCGCCCGGAGCTCCGCGGATTCTTTTCTACGGGCATTACGATGTGCAGCCGGTCGATCCGATCTCGCTCTGGCGTCAGCCACCCTTTGAGCCGCACTTGGAAGATGGGAAGTACGGGAAGCGGATCGTGGCCCGCGGTGCCGTTGATGACAAGGGATTGGTGATGTGTTTCCTGGAAGCGTGCCGCGCATGGCGCAAAGTTCATGGCACTCTCCCCTGCGGAGTGACCGTATTCCTTGAGGGTGAGGAGGAGTCGGGCAGCCCGAGTTTTGAGCCATTCTTGAACTCTGCTCGAAGCGAGTTGCAAGCCGACATCTGTCTGGTGAGTGACACCGGCATGTGGGACATCGACACGCCATCGATCACCGCCATGCTGCGCGGGCTTGTCTATATGGAGGTCACCCTGCATGGCCCATCCCGCGATCTGCACTCGGGTGGCTACGGAGGGGCAGTTCCCAATCCGTGCAATGTTCTGGCATCGATCATCGGGCAAATGCATGACAGCGATCGGCGGGTGATGCTTGATGGTTTCTACGATGCCATCGAGCCGCTGCCCGCTTCGATCCTCGCCGAGTGGAAACAGCTCTCGTTCTCCGATGGGGAGTTCCTAGGGGACATCGGCATTAGCCATGGATATGGCGAGGCTGGCACTAGCACTCTGGAGCGCATCTGGAGCCGCCCCACTCTTGACTGCAATGGAATCTGCGGGGGATACACCGGGCCCGGAGCAAAGACAGTCATCGGCACCCATGCCAGCGCCAAGCTGAGCTGCCGGTTAGTTCCCGGGCAGGACCCCGCGCGAGTGGCTCAGTCTCTGCGCGACTTTGTCACCGCGAGGCTGCCCCGTGGCTGCCGCGCTGAGTTTCAGAATCATGGCCAGAATCCAGCGCTGCTGCTGCGAGCAGACTCACCCATGCTGAGAGCGGCGGCCAAGGCTATGGAGGGCATCTACAAGCGCAAGACGGTGCTGATCGGAGCAGGAGGGAGCATCCCCGCCGTGGGAATGATCAAACGCATCCTTGGGCTCGACTCCATGCTGGTGGGATTCGGCCTCGACGATGACGGCGCTCACTCACCAAACGAAAAGTTCGAGTTGCGCTGCTTCGCCAATGGCGCCCGAAGTCAGGCGGCGATTCTGGGGGCGATCGGTGCGCTGCGGCCGTAACCTCTGGGTGATGAAACTGCGGTGCGCTCACCTAGCTTCGCTGGCCTGTGCCACTCTCGCACAGGCGCAGAGTGTGGAGTTGGTGCAGTTCGGCGTGGGAAGTCACTTTCGGCCCGGGGACTGGACGGCCGTGAAGCTGGTGATTTCCAGTGGACTGAGTGAATCTATCACCGCCGAAGTCACCATCGATGTTCCGACCGCCGATGGCGACATCACCCAAAGTTCGCGCACCGTTGTGCTTGATCCCGGGAGTGGCTCCGCGCTCTGGCTCTACCCACGCCTGCCTCCGAGTTCATTCGCGCGCGATATCAACGACGATGTGTTCTCGGTTCACACCTATCAACTTCAAGATGGCGCGCGGGTGCGAGAGATCGTCTCAGCTCGAGTTAGCCCCGCGCAGGCCACTGACGCGGCAGTCGGCGTGGAACTCGAGCAGGACCTCATCGGCGTGGTGGGTGAGGGTCGCATGGGTCTCGATGCCTTCGCGGCAATGCCCACTGGATTCAGCGTGATCCCCTCGATGAATGAGGTGAGCATCATCGCCCGGGGGCTCGATCCGCGTGACCTACCTGATCGATGGGAAGGACTCGCGAGTCTTGATTCACTCATCTGGGGAGCTGCCGAGCCGCGCCTGCTTTCACCGGCAGCGGCACAGGCGCTGCTCGATTGGGTGGGCATGGGTGGAAACCTGATCATCGTGCTTCCCGAAGCCGGCGACCCATGGGGACTCTACGGATCTAACACCAATCCGTTGAGCGCCGTACTTCCCAGTGGCGGCACCAGCGTGGTGGACGGAGTACCGGTGAAGGATCTGCTGGGAGTGGTCAGCAAGCATTCTGGGCTTCTGAATCCCAAGGCCACTACCAGAGTTCATCTGTTCGATGTAGTCGGGATCGGCAAGAACTGGAGGCCACTGCTGTCGTTCCCCTGCCCGCGCGATGAACGCACAGGAGTACTGGCGCCCCAAGCAGAAACCCTCGACGGGTCGATATTCGCCATCGAGCGCGACTGGGGAAGCGGCCGCATAGCTCTAGTGGGGATTGATGCCGATGCCTTGCAGAAGCGGAGCCTGCAGCCGGGCGGGATCCCGCAGGCGGATGTGTTTTGGGATCGTCTTCTCGCTCGCCGCGCTGATGCCCCGAGTCCGGCTGATTACAAAGCTCTGGAAAATTCCGACCCCTCACGATTGAACAGCAGCGGCGGCACCATCTCGTTGCTGGGATCGGGACAGCTTGTTACAACAGTAATCGGTATGCGAGGCGAGACTGCGGTGGGGATACTCACCGCCATGGTCGTGTTCGCGCTCTATTGGGCGCTGGCCGGACCGCTGGGATTCATCATCCTCAGACGCTTGAGTTTGCAGCGGTGGTCGTGGCCCGCATTTTGCGCATGTTCACTGGTATTTGCTGCTGCCGCTTGGGCCTTCGGGGGAGCAGACCGCATCGGTGCAGGACGGATCCAGCACCTGTCGGTAATCGATCTGGTGCGCAGTGAATCGGCCCCCAAGAGCGCCGGGGCAGCCCCAGAAATGCGAGCAACTATCTGGCTTTCGGCGTTTCTGCCCAAGTATGGAACGGAGCATGTGTCAATAGACGGCGGATCGATCCCACCGATTCTTGCGAGTTGGAGCGCTCCCCCCGGCGGGTCGGTCGAACCGTTTCCCGATCCTGGCACATATAGAATTCCCGTGGATTCTCCCGCGGATTACTCGGTGCCCGCCCGCGCCACTGCCTCCATGTTCGAAGCAAGATGGCGTGGCAGCGCCACAGGAGTCTGGAGCGGGTTGCCGGCAGCGAGTGATCCGACGCGCCCATTGATCCAGAGTGTCTCGCAGGGAAGTTCGCCCCGCATGCTTCTGACAGGAGTGATCAGCCACACTCTGCCGATTCCTCTGCGCGATGTAACGCTGATTCATATCGGGCCATTTCGCTCAGCGCCTCGGCGTGCGGTGCCGCTACCGGAGGGGCCGATCGTGCCCAGCGCCCATCTGCCAAATGGAGGCCGCATCGCTCGATTGAGCGAGTGGCCTGCGAACACTCCGCTGGAAATCGCGGCGAGTCTCTACCCCACGGGAGCTGAGAGCCCTTTCATCGACGCGCCAGGCGGTCTGGAGTACGACTTGAAGTTGCGCTACTTCACTCCATTTGCCACGGATGTCTGGGGCGGACGCATCGACTCGATGCTGACAGTTGACAGGCAGCACACTTTCCTGGAGATGCTGGGGTTCTTCGACATGCTGCAGCCGCCCCGCTATCTGAAGAATCCTCCCGATGATGAGGAGAATGCCCGTATTTCACGCCTGCTCGGCCGCAGCATTGATTTGTCGATGTGGTTCACCAGACCATGTCTGATCGTGCAGGGGTTTGTCGATCTGGATCAGTGTCCCGTGCCGGTGAAACTGGGAGGAGTGACGCCGCCCTCCAACGGGTCCACCTTCGTACGCGTGATTTTTCCCCTGCCGCTCGATGACGCACTCATACAGCCTTAGGGTTCTCCCCCAAGCCGATGTAACCTAGTGCCGCGATGGCCATGATCGAGACGGTCAATCTGACGAAGAAGTACGGGGAGTTGACGGCGCTCGACAACTTGAATCTCTCCATCGAAGCGGGCGCATGCTTTGGCTTCATTGGTCCCAATGGCGCTGGAAAAACTACGACGATCAAGATTCTGGCGACCCTACTCAAGCCCACCTGGGGCGAGGCGCGGATTGATGGCAAGGTAGTGGGCTACCAGAATCACCTGATCAGACCTCTGATCGGTTATGTCCCTGACTTCATGGGCGCCTATGAGGACATGCTGGTTCAGGAGTATCTGGAGTTCTTTGCCGCCTGCTATGGATTGACTCACAAGAAGCGGCAACAGGCTGTGAGCGAAGCTCTGGAACTCACGGAACTGAAGCACAAGGCGATGGCGGATGTCAATGGTCTTAGTCGCGGTATGCAACAACGCCTCAGCGTGGCGCGGGTACTGCTCCATGATCCCAAGGTCTTGCTCATGGATGAGCCGAGCAGCGGCCTAGATCCGCGGGCGCGAATCGAGATGCGCGAGCTCCTCAAGGAACTCAGGCGCATGGGCAAGACCATCATCATCAGCTCCCACATTCTTCATGAGTTGGCTGAACTATGCACGGAGGTCGGCATCGTCGAGCAGGGCAAGTTGGTTTACGCCGGCCAGATGGATGAACTTCTGCGTCGAGCGCGGGTGGGCACGGTGGTGCACATCGTGGTGGATGATCGGCACGCCGACGCGGCGGAGCTGCTGTCCAAGATTCGCGGCGTGACGAAGGTGGCGTTGGCTCGGGAGGATGGGCTGCAGCGCATCGATGTCACCATCGATGATGCCAGCGGCATCTCAATCAGCGAGTTGCCCAGCCGACTGGTGGCACAAGGATTTCGCGTGGCACGGTTCCAGCCCGAGCGAGTCGATCTGGAAACTGCCTTCATGAGAATGACGAAGGGGTTGGTGGCCTGATGACTACCCGCCCGCGGGTTGTGATCGCCTGCGACATGTCGCGCCCGGGTGCCCCCGAAGCGGTGGAGGCCGTCCGCTCCACGGTGCGACAGCACGCCGAGCTGGTGGCAGAGGTTGCCGCTGAGGCCCCGGCACTTCCCTCCAACATTCAATTCGACCTGCTCGTGGCCGTTGGTGGCGATGGCACGCTTCTTTCTCAGTGCGTGCGGGCGCTGGATCGACAGATTCCCGTGGTCGGAGTCAACAATGGTCGCCTTGGATTCCTGGCGGAGTTTGATGCCGCCGAGCTGCGCGTTCACGCCAGCAGAGTGTTCGGGGCCGATCCTCTAATTAGGACGCGGATGGCGCTGTCAGTGATTGTGCGCAGCCCCACTGGTGAGGAGAGATTCGGCGGTACCGCCATCAACGATTGCGTTATCGCTGCGGGGCGCCCCTTCCGCATGATCGAGTTGCGCGTGTTTTTCGACGGTGAACATGGCCCAGACATCGCAGGGGATGGCGTAATCGTTGCCACACCGGTCGGTAGCACGGCTTACAACGTTTCTGCCGGTGGCCCCATCGTTCATCCTGACGAAGAAGCGATGGTGGTTACTCCCAACGCGGCGCACTCTCTGGCATTTCGCCCCATCGTGGTGCGCGGACAGACCTGTGTTGCCTTCGAGGTGGCGCGCGCCAACGAGGGTACGACTCTGGTACTGGATGGACGCGCTGTCGCTCCACTCCACGCCAGTGATCGGATCGAGGTTCGGCGGCACGAACGCAAGGTGCGCCTGATCGGCAACCCCGATCACACCTATTGGCAAACCCTGTTGAGCAAGTTGCGCTGGGCTGCACCGCCCGACTACCGCGAGCGCGGTCCCTGACGGCAGCAGGCTCCGGGCGGCGAGGTCGGGATTTCCTTACCATGCGCCCATGATTGATATCAAGGCTTTTCGCGAGACGCCAGAGCGATTTCGGTGTGGCGCTCGCGACAAGTGCATGCCGGTGGACTTCGATCGACTCCTCTTGCTCGACTCGGAGCGCAGGCGAATCCTCACTGAACTGGAGTCGCGCCGAGCCGAGCAAAACCGCTTGGGTAAGGAGTCTGGCCCGAGCATCGGCAAGTTGAAGGGGCAGTTGAAATCGGCCGCACCCGAGACGCGCGGCGCCATGGAGCAGCAGTTGGCTGTGCTGGAGGCAAAGCCAACGGCGATAAAGGCCGAGATCTCATTGCTCGAGCAGGAACTCTCGCGGGTGGAGCCGGAATTCGAGGCGCTTCTTCTAACAGTACCGCAGCCGCCGGCTCCCGATGTACCTAAGGGGAAGGGCGCCGAGGACAACATCGAGATCAGCCGCTGGAATCCCGTCGGGTTTGACACCAACAGAAGTTTCGCATCACAGCGCGGCTTCAATCCCCGCGGCCACATGGAGATCGTGCGCGAGAAGCGCATGGTTGATTTCGAGCGCGGCGTGAAGATGAGCGGAACTCGCCACTACATCCTGACCGGCTGGGGAATGCGCCTGCATCAGGCCCTTCTGCGCATGGCATTTGACTATATGGTGGAGGAGAACGGATTCACGGCGGTAGGCGTGCCCGTGATCGTTCGCGAGGAGTGCATGATCGGCACCGGGTTTTTCCCCGCGGGTCGTGAGCAGGCCTATCACATCGCCGAGTCATCTCGCGGTGCCAACCACGATCTGTTCCTCACCGGTACTGGCGAGGTCGGCCTGATGGGCATTCATGCCGATGAGATTCTTCCTCTCGAGTCGCTGCCTCTGCGCTACATAACTGTGTCAACCTGCTTTCGCCGCGAGGCGGGCGCGGCGGGGAAAGATACGGCCGGGCTCTATCGCATCCACCAGTTCGACAAAGTTGAACAGGTAGTTGTGTGCCGTGCTGATGATGCCGAGAGTCGTCAGTGGCACAAGCGCATGATCGGATTTGTGGAAGTGTTGATGCAGCGGCTGGAGATTCCCTATCGCCTGCTGCAGTGCTGCACTGGTGATCTCGGCGTGAAAAACGAGGACATGGTTGACATCGAGTCATGGATGCCCGGCCGCGGTGAGGCTGATAGTGCCGGTGTCCCCACTGGCGCGTACGGCGAGACACACTCCGCCAGTCGCCTGGCTGACTACCAGTGCCGCCGCCTGAATCTGCGCTACAAAGACGCTGATGGGAAGATTCGTCACGCCTTCGCTCTCAATAACACGGTTCTGGCGAGCCCCCGTTTCATCATCCCCCTCGTGGAGATGCATCAGCAGAAGGATGGATCGATCGCCATCCCTCAGGCGCTCAGGCCATACCTGCGCGCCGACTCAATCCCCTGAGCTCGCATTGGACCTTTGCGGCTTCCAATAACGAACACACTCACTCGACAGGAGAGTTTCATGCGCATTGGACAACTGGTCTTGTCGGTTATCGCGGGTTCGGCGGTGTTCATGATCATTCATCTAGCAGGGCTAGGACTCCTCGGCTACCTCTGGCCCATGCCTGAGGGCACCGATCCCCAGAATGTGGAGTCGATGAAGTTGGCGATCGCGGCCATGCCCATCTTGGCATTCGTCGCTCTCTTGGCGAGTTACTTTGTCGCAACAGCGGCTGGCAGCTTCGTCGCCGCACTGATTTGCGGCAACGATGGACGCCACCTCGCTGCCAGCATGACCGTCGGACTCCTGTTCACGGTGGCGGCAGTAATGAATCTCGCAACTGTTCCCCATCCGGTGTGGTTCGTCGCCCTGAATGTGCCGGAGTTCATGATTGCGGCCGGGCTGGGATGGCGACTCTCGCGCGCTAGACTGCGACATCTCTAGGATGCACATTGGCACGACTGCATGAATATCAAGGGAAATCGCTGCTTGCTCAGGCCGGGATCGCCGTGCCGCGAGGTGCGGTAGCCGACTCCGCCGCTGCCGCAGGCGCAGCCGCGCTGGCACTTTCCGGCAAGACAGTCGTGAAGATTCAAGCGTGGACGACAGGACGCGCCGCCATGGGAGGCATCGCTTTCGCCGATACTCCGGAGCAAGCGGCCCAAGCAGCTGAACGCATGCTGAAGATGCGAGTGGGGAACTTCCCCATCGATGCCGTGCTGGTTGAAGAACGATTGTCATTCGTCCGCGAACTCTTTCTCTCTTTCTCAGTCGATGATCGCACCCGCGCACCTGTCATGCTGCTCGCGGCCGCAGGCGGTAGCGGCATTGAGGATCGCGCCGCGCAAGTGGCGCGCATCCCCTGCCTGGTGAGCAGCGGCCCAAATGCGGCAGCCCTGGCAGCTGCTGTGGCGAGCGCCGGACTCACCGGTACTGAGGCCGAGGCGGTTGCCCA
>SIAA01000039.1 GCA_009692045.1 Phycisphaerales bacterium
GCGCGGATGTCGAACAGCATGGTCCGCGATGCGTTGCTGACATCGGTCCCGTGGACCGCACCGCGGGTGAGATTCCAAAGCAGCCACGAGTCAATCGTGCCCGCCGCCAGTTCCCCCCGCTCTGCTCGTGCTCGCGCCGATGGAATGTGGTCCAGCATCCAGACCAGTTTGCTGGCACTGAAGTAGGGATCGAGCAACAGGCCAGTCACGGCTCCCACGCGGGCGCGCGCCTGCTCTGACATTTGCTCAAGTTGCGCCGCCGTGCGCCGATCCTGCCAGACGATGGCGTTGCCCAGTGGAACTCCGGTAACGCGATCCCACAGCACCACTGTTTCCCGTTGGTTGGTGATGCCGACGGCAGCGATGTCGCTGAAACCGATACCACCTGACTTCATAGCGCTCACAACGGTTTGCCACTGGGTCGACCAGATTTCCGTGGCATCGTGTTCGACCCATCCGGGCTGGGGGAAGTGCTGGGTCACCTCACGCTGCGCCTTGGCAACAACCGTTCCGTCACCATCAAAGATGATCGACCGCGAACTAGTCGTTCCCTGATCGAGCGCCAGAATCAAACTACGGCGCGTCAATCACAGGCCTTTCGTTTTCTGTCCCACCTGCTTCAGGTGCGCGTCGAACCCAGCGACTGTTCGGGCGCGCTCGACTCCGAGGATGCGCTGCAACCTCAGCATGGCGCGGTAGCTGGCCTCGTCACGCACGAATCGGGCAGCGATCAGGTCTGATAGGCACTTGTTGCTCACCATCCAATCGGAGGCGGGCTGTGATTGGAACTCATGCAGCGCCCCCGCCATCGCTTGGCAGGCTGAGTCGTAGGCGGCGCGCCACTCGAGGGCAACTTCTTCGATCGATAGTTTCTCCGCGTCCGTCAACACCAGACCGCCACCTCTCAGAATGTTGGACACATGATGATCGACATTTTCGTCGGGAATCCAGACTCCCGGCTCACTCTCATAGTTCCACTCTCGACGGGCCCGCGCGGCGGTGTCTGCGTCAACGCCCTCTACCCATCGGTCGAATACCTCGGTCGAAAGAGCACGAATCTCGTTCCTCGTCTCGGTGTTCTTGCGCCGGTTTCGCAGACTGATCGCCCGATTCTCCAGCACGTAGTGGTTGCCATCAGGAGTAGGGAGGGCTGCTTGAGCGTTGGACCATAGCAGCCTTTCTTCGAGACGCGCATGCAACTGCCCCGCGATCACCTCCCAGCGCCTCTGCATAGCCGTCACTAGCGCCTCGCTTCGTGAACTCATCAGGAGCGCGAGTTGCCGCTCCTGCTCGGCTGTCACGCGGGTTCGCGCTGCGGCCCTAGTAAGGCTGGAACAGCGCCCCTGCGCTATCAGGAACACGTCCGGGACATCACCCTCACCGCCTATCCCAAGCTCTATCGCTGTCAGCCCCCGCAGCCCCTCCACAAGGGCGGCCTGATCGCCGCGGGCGAGAACCGCGCGAGTTCTGTCAAACATCTGATTGAGCGCCCCGAGAATCGCCGGCACCGATTCTGCGGCCACCAACTTTCGTTTCTCCAGAGTCTCTCGATTGGGAGCGTTGGATTCATGGTCAAATTCGCTGAGCGCTTGGGCGTTAGTGAACTCTTGCTTCACCTGCTCTGCTGCCTCCACGAAGTCGGCAAAGAGTGCGCCAAGCACCACCGCTCCCGCTTCATCCAGCTCGAGCACCCGCGCAATGCGATCTCGATCTGAGTCCAGTGGTGTGATCACATGTGGCTCAAACTCCCGCCACCGGTCACCCTGATCAGGCTCCTCCAGCGCCACTACTGATCCCGCCAGGAGTGCCACTTCATCTTTGCCTCGGAACAGTTGCGAAGCGCTCGCGTCACTCAACTTGAGCAGGTCCGCCGCGCGCTCCTCGCCCAGCATCGCAGTCATAGCCGCTCGGGCTGAGACCGCCACTCGCTCGCGTTTCTCCCCAACCGCCTCTACCGGCGCCATCAACTCCTCGTGACTGGGGGGATACGCCCTATAAAGAATTTCTCCCCGAGTGGCCCTGTGGTCGAGCAGTTTCATTTGTTCACAGATGAGGCTCCACTCTGCGGTCAACCACTGATCGAACAATCCTCGCACCACCGTCGCTTCTTCCGCTGTGATCAGGCGATGACGCAGAATCGAGACCGCCAAGCGCTCGACTTCCGGATGGCAGGGCTGGCTGATGTCTGCGTAGAACTGCCGGCAAAACGCCCGGCGCAGGTTCAGCGCCGACTTGGGAGTCAGCCGAGGAAGAAGCGCTTTGAGCGCCTCCGCTTGCATCACCACTCCCCCGTGGCCCTTTATGAGCAAGGGCTCGTAAACGCTCGAGTAGATCCGACCGGATGCCTCCATGTACTCGTTCATTTCCGCTTCAGCCAGCTCGTTGGGATCAACAACGAGCAGGTTCGCGGCAGCGAGCTTGCGCGCGAGTTCGATTTCATAATCGGCGGAAGCATCGCTCAGTTCTCGCAGCTGTTTGGTGAGGCGTTCCTCAACTGCCACCAGCCCATCCAGAACGATTGGCCGTTCCTCGGGAGTGACATGGGCCAGAGCACAAGTAATCAACTCATCACCCCAGCGCCGGTCCAAGCACCCTTCGGTAAGACTAGCCCTCTCACGGGCGCGACGAGCGCGTGCGAGACCAATGCTGGAGTCGGGCAGTGCCACCGCGATTTCCTCAAACAGTGCGCTGTCGAGCGCCGATGCCCGCTTGCGCAGAACTTTGCGCTGGCGACAGAACGCCTCAATCTTGGCAAGATCATGATCCATCCAAAGGGCCTGGGTATCCGCCAAGAACTCTGTCACGGCACCATCGCGCAGGGCCTTCACCCTCTCCAGATACCGACCGTGGGCGGCTTCGATGGCCTCCCACCGATCAGAGGGCACATCCACATATCGTTCGATGACCTCACGCGTTTCGGCAAGGCCCATGGGATCGGCAATCGTTCCCATTGTTCCCTGGGCGCTCGCCCAAGACACCGACGCGAGCAGCAGCACGATGATCGCCGGCATCGATCGCCCGACAACTCTCATCAGAACACCGGGCCCATGCCGCGTGCCCGTCGCCACGCACTCAGTTGCCCGAGGTGGGTCATTTGATGATTGTTGATGAGGAAGTTGAGTGCTGTTCCCAGTTGCGGGAACTTCTCTCGCATGCGTTCGATAGGGTTCACATCCAGCAGTCTGCTGTCATCCATCGTCTGCATACCCTCAACAACAGCCCGGTAACCCGCGAGCCATGCTCCCACCAACTCATCCTTGGGCGGATATAGGTGGGGATCGCCGACGCACGCCGCTCCCGCTCCGAAGAGCGCCTGCCAAGCGGGTCGCTCGTGGTTTGCTGCGGCTTCGCCGCGCCCCACCAGAGGCAGCAGCAAACTCGAATAGAGGGAGAGATGCCCAAATATGAAGGCGGGATGATTCATGCCCGGGTGTGGTTGCAAGGCAAAGCATTCAGCGGGGATGTCCCTGACAAGCAACTCCCCGTACCACAGCGCCCGCTGAGCACAAGCAGCCATTACTCGAGCGTGTCCCTGTGACATACAAGCAATGCTAGCGGGCGAATACAGTGCCCCATGTGTCCGAGATTCCCCACAGCCGTTATCACCGCCAGGAGTTGCTCGCGGGCATCGGTCACCGCGGCCAGTCACTTCTCTCTGACTCTCATGTACTCATCGCCGGCTGCGGTGCGCTCGGCTGCTCCAGTGCTGAGAACCTAGCTCGCGCCGGGGTAGGAACCCTGACCATTGTTGACCGCGATGTGGTGGACATCACTAACTTGCAGCGGCAGTCTCTCTACTGCGAGAGCGATGGGACGGGGCGAGTCCCCAAGGCAGAGGCCGCCAAGCGCCGCATCGGGGCTATCAACACCGGCATCATCTGCCACGGATGGGTCGATCATCTCGCGCCTGACAATGTGCGCTCATACTTGCGCGGGGTTGACCTGGTGATTGACGGCCTTGACAACTTCCCCACGCGTTACTTGCTGAATGATGCCTGCGTGGAGGCTGGCATCCCCCTCATCTACGGCGGCTCCATCGCCACACGGGGCATGTCGATGCCGATACTCCCGGGCGAGACCTGCCTGCGCTGCGCCTTCCCCTGGAGCAACTCTCCCACCGCGTCGACTCTCGGCGAAAACGAGACCTGCGACACCGCGGGAATCCTCATGAGTGCGGTTGTGATGGTGAGCGCCCATCAGTGTGTACAGGCCATCAAGTGGCTCACCGGCAATCGAGAGGCAATCGACCGATCGCTATGGTCATTCGACTGTTGGACCAATCGCACGACGCGCATGCCACTTGCATCTGCTCGCCAACCTCAATGCCCTTGCTGTAATCAGCGGCAGTTTGACTTTCTCGGTGGCTCACTCGACTGTGACGCGCAGATTCTCTGCGGACGCAATGCGGTGCAGGTGCGGCCCAAGCCGCAGGGAATGCGTGCTCCCCTTCTACATCTCGCTCATCTTCTGAGTGCCCACGGCACTTTCGCCCTTCGCGACAATCTGCTGGTAGGAACTCTTGCCGGGGTTCACGGTGAGAGCGGCTGCGAGATCGAGCTGGCGGTATTCAGTGACGGCCGCGCCATCGTTCGAGGCTCTACTGATCCGATTCTGGCGCGCACACTTTATGATCGCTATGTCGGGCAATGAACCCCAGAGTGGTGATGCCTCCAAGATACGCAGCATTCCCTAACGGGCGCGCGTCACGGTCAGAAGGACAACCTCGGGCGGGCAGTTCACCCTCAGCGGGAACCAGGCACCAACCCCGGTGGTCACAAAGAGGCTTGAGTCACCATCAACATAGTGACCACTCAGAAGCCGATTGCCACGCGCCGACTTGGTGCTGTGCGCCCGCCGGAGCGAGAACTGCCCTCCGTGAGTGTGGCCCGAGAGAACCAGGGGAATCTGCAGCGCCGCCGCCCGCCGAAATGCCTTGGGATTGTGCGCCAGCAGAATGTGAGGCGCACCAGCTGCGTCACAGAGTGCATCAACCGAAGCGGCGCTGCGGCGAAGAGTGCTGGTCCAGTCAACTCCTCCGATGCGCAAGCGGGTTTCGTCTTTTGCATGAGTCTGAAGCGGGGCAACTGATTTCACATGCCCATCGAGCACGGTGAATCCCGAAAGTCGCGCCAGTCGGCGCACCTCCTGCGCGTCATCGAGATGATCGTGATTCCCCAGCACCAGCCAATGACCCAGAGGAGCACTCACTGCCGCGAATGCCTGAAGTGCCTCCCCCAGAGGCTCCTCTCCATGAATGTGCAGATCAACCATGTCACCGGTGCAGGCGAGGAGATCAGGACGCGCCCCGGTGACGAGCTGCGCCACCTCAACAGCACGCGCCACCGGTAGCAGTTCTCCCACATGCAAGTCGCTCACATGGGCGATGCGGATGCCGCTGAACGCCGCTGGCCAATTGGCGATTTGCAACTCAACTTCGCGGACATGAATCTTGCGAGCAAGATGCCTTGATTTCAGCACGCCCCCCAGCAAGCGATCAGGAAGTTTCGTCATCAAAGAGTGGCGCAGTTTGGCTCGGCCGAGGCGGCTGAGTTGCGCCTTCACCTTGGGCACGGCTCCGAGGCGACTCAGTTGCGCCTTCACCTGCTTCAGTTTTTCTCGGATTCGCGGGCTCATCGGATCTTCGCTACTAGAAGCGCAACGCCAGACCCGCGACCAAACCCTGAATGCTGCCATCAAATGTTGCGCCTGACTCCACGGCCTTGAAGTTCAGCAACCGATATCCCAGGTAGAGCCCGACACTATCGGTAAACATGAGCGATGCAGTCGCTCGAACATCAACCAGCCACTCACCCGAATCGAAGCCGGTGCCCCAGAGACCTTGAGCCTCCACGACCAACTCTTTCATGACATCGTTGTGCGGACGCAGATTGATACGGATATCAACAGCGAACCCATAGGTGAGATACGCCGCGGCGATCGCGCTGGTGACCTGATCGCCCGTGGTGAGGTCGTTGATCCCTTGATTCAGATATAGCCCTCTGCCCCCGATCACGGGCGCGAAACCCAGATCAGTCTTGTAATGGCCATCAGCCGTGGTGTTGTCGGCGCCGCTGACCCGCGGGTTCCACGGCAGCGGCTGATCAGAAAGCGGGCGGTAAATGCGATAGGCAACCTCGCCCGCCACGCTCCAGGCATCGAAAGTGCTGCTCAGCGCGTCGCCAGCGCTTATGTTCATCGCAGCAACTGTGGCGTCGGACGAGGCGATGCTGGTAGCGGAAGTCGCGAACGAGAAGCCAGCCAGCTGGATACGCCATCTGTCCCATGACATCGCCGCCTCCCCCAGAAATGCGGCCTCATAGTTGTCGAGTTGAAGCTCGTTCTGAACGACTACCCCGGTGCTCCCAGGCGATGCCGTATAGGTGCCGTTCACTCTGCTCAACCATGCGCCGGCACGGATCACCAGCATCCAGTCATCTTCCGGTCGATCGAGCAACGCCGCGGCCGGTGCATCAACCTCGTTCAAGGCCTGAGTCTGCTCGAGTACTGCCAGCGGATCCATCCCTCTTGCACCAGCCGCTTTGGTGGGAGACGCCCCCGCGCCCAAGCATTCCTGGCTCAAGGCCGCTGTGATTGTGGCCGCCACCAACCCGAAGGAAACAAGTGTGGTTGAATACACGACGGGAGCCTACCCCACCTCAGTTCATGAGCGAACGCCGAGCACACAAGCCATCCCCCACCACACCAGCCCCCGTTTCTGGTGCCAGTGAAATTGTGCTCTCCGGTGGCGCGTCCGTCGAAGCACGCAACTTGCACTGGAGTTTCTCTCGCTCCGGCGGACCCGGCGGCCAAAATGTAAACAAGGTGGAGAGTCGAGCCACTCTTTGGATTCCCGTGACGGCGATCACAGGGCTTTCTCTGGCGGGACAAGCACGCCTACGCCTAAAGGCCAGTGCCCACCTGGTTGCCGATGATCGACTTCAGTTCACAGCCGATGAGCATCGCTCCCAGCGAATGAACAAAGATGAGTGTCTCTCTCGACTGCGCGAGTTCGTGTTGCTCTCGGCGCGAAGTCCCAAGGTGCGCCGCCGCACCAAGCCGACGCGCTCCTCCAAGGAGCGACGCTTGGAGTCAAAGGAACGGACCTCAACCAACAAGCAGCAGCGCAACTGGCAATCCGACGACTGAGCTAGGCCTTGATCCCGCGAGATCGCCAGCCCGTCACATAGTTCTGCAAACTCTTGCCCGGACAGGCGGTCTTGGCGCCGGCCCACTCGCGATGGGTCTTCACACGCGAGGCAGGAATCTTGTACTTGAGCATCACCATCTTTACCTGCTTCTCCAACGCCTTCAGTTGCATCGCCGATGGTGACTGCTCGTCAAAGTTTCCGATCACCAAGATGCCGATGTTGCCCTCGTTGTGATCCTTCACATGCGCGCCCTGCCACTTGAGCGGGCGGCCTTCCCACACGCGCCCGGCGCGATCGATGGCGAAGTGATAACCGATGTCTCCCCAACCCTTGCCCCGGTGACCATTGCGAATCAACTCGATGCGGCCCGCGCTTGAGCGTTCATCGGTAGCGACGAAGGGAGTCATGCCATCGTGGTGGATGGTGATCCACCTCACGGGAACCATCGGATTCATCAGGCTTACGACAGGTTGCCCCTTGCTCCACTTGGCGCGGCCGAGCACGCCTGGCATCGGCCCGACCTCAGAAGGCGCAAGTTTGGCAGCGGAAGTCTTTACGGGAGCGGCTCGAGGTGCTATCGGTGTCGACGCTTGAACCGATTGTGTGACATCACAGCCAACCAGCGCAACTCCAGCGCCGAGTGCGGCCAGGGCGACGAAAGATCGCCTAGCCAAGAGGCCTTGGCGAACCAAACTTGACAACTGGGAATCCCCCGATTGGATCATCCCCTCGCCACCTTGAACATGCAGAACACTCATTGTTGGTGTGGGGGTAACTGTTGACTATCGACCCGTCAAAGCCTCGAACTGCATATTACGAGTGAGGCTGGCGAAGGTTCTGGCGATTGCGACCTTCGCGTCTCGGTTTTGCGCCATTTCGGATAGAATGCAATGCCCCCCGAGGGTCCCCGCCGTGGCTACCTCGACCACCATGACAGAGCCCACAACAGCCCCCGCGGCAGCACCACCTCCCAGCGATTACACCTCGGGAGACATCCAGGTTCTCGAGGGCCTAGAGGCGATCCGCAAGCGCCCCGGAATGTATGTGGGTGGCACCGGTCTTCTGGCGCTTCACCACTTGGTTTACGAGTGCGTGGACAACTCCATCGATGAAGCAATGTCGGGTTTCGCCACGCAGGTAATCGTGAGGATCGGTGTTGATGGGTCATGCACGGTCATCGATGACGGCCGCGGCATGCCCGTGGATCCGATGAAGCATGAGAATCCCAAGATCAACGGTCGCCCCGCCGTCGAGGTGATCCTCACCGAGGTGCACGCGGGCGGCAAGTTTGACAACAATGCATATAAGGTCTCTGGTGGCCTGCACGGCGTCGGGGTCAAGTGCGTGAATGCGCTTTCCGAATGGACCGAGGTTGAGGTTCACAAGAACGGCTCCTCCTATGCGATCAGTTTTGAGCGCGGTCGGGTGGCAAGGCCGCTTCATGTCCTCTCTGAAGGTGTTAAATCAACGGGAACTCGCATCAGCTTTCTGCCCGATTCTCAAGTGTTCCCTGATACGGGCTTCGTCTATGAGTCGCTGCAGGAGCGACTGCGCGAGTTGGCCTATCTAAACCCAGGCGTGACCATCAAGCTCATTGACGAGCGCGTCGACTCTAAGGGGCGCCGCCGCGAAGAGGTTTATTACGACAAGAATGGCATTACCGCCTATGTGAAGCATCTCAATCTCGGCAAGGCCATCTGGAGCCCCTGCATAGTGGTCTCCCGCGAGGACGCAGCGCTGAGCATGCGCTGCGATGTGGCGATGCAGTACACGGATGCCACCAACGAAAACTTGCTGGCATTTGGCAACAACATCCGCAACCCCGATGGCGGCACTCACCTGCAGGGATTCAAGGGCGCGCTGACTCGCGTGATCAACGCCTATGCCCGACGCGAGAACCTGGTGCGCGATCTTGTTCCTACCGGCGAAGACTTGCGCGAGGGGCTTACTGCCATCATCAGTGTCAAACTGCCCAATCCCCAGTTCAACAATCAGACCAAAGAGAAACTGCTGAACGAAGAGGTCGAGGGCTTCGTCGCTGCCGCACTGGCAGATGAGCTCGCGGCTTGGCTCGACAAGAATCCTGCTGATGCCAAGCGCATTTGCCAGAAAGCAGTCCTCGCGGCCGAGGCGCGCGAGGCAGCCCGCAAGGCACGCGAACTCATAAAGCGCAAGAGCCAGTTGGGCAACAGCAGCTTGCCCCACAAACTTGCCGACTGCTCATCTAGTGATGTCGAATCCACCGAGATGTTCATCGTCGAGGGCGACAGCGCCGGCGGCAGCGCCAAGGGTGGCAGGGATCATGTCCATCAAGCCATCCTGCCCCTGCGCGGCAAGCTGCTCAATGTAGAGAAGTGCCGCCTCGACAAGGTTCTGGCCTTCGAGGAGATTCAAACTCTGGTGCAGGCACTCCAGTGCGGCATCGGAGCCGAGATGGATATCTCCAAGCTGCGTTACGGCCGCGTCATCATCATGACTGATGCCGATGTCGATGGCAGCCACATTCGCACCCTGCTGCTGACATTCTTCTTCCGGCAGATGCGCGAGCTGGTGCGCCAGGGCAAGATCTATGTGGCCCAGCCCCCGCTTTATCAACTGGCACGCGGCAAGATGACTGAGTATGTGCTCAACGATCGTCAGATGTCTGACAAGCTCGCGGAGATCGCCCTGCGCCACGCCAGTTTCGTGCTGCGCAATGCCGATGGCACCGTGAAACGGGTGATTGCCGGCGATGATTTGCGCAAGCTGCTGCGGCAGCTGCACCGGCTGGACGAGCTGGTGACCGTCAGTCAGCGCCGCGGCATTCCCTTCATGCGCACTTTGGAGTCGCGCCGCCATGACCCCACCGGACAGGGACATTTGCCCTCATTCCATGTGGTTTGGGGAGCCGGCGATGCTCTGTGCTTCAGCGAGGAGGAGGCGCGCACGCGGGCGCGCGCCCAAGGACTAGTTCTTGACGAACTCACCGGCGGCAATGGCACTACTGCCAGCATGCGCGAGCTCCATGAGAACACCGAGTTACAACGATTGTGCACCCTGCTCGCCACTTGGGGAATCAATGTTGAAGATTGGGCATTGGTACAGGAGGAGACGGTAACCGGCGAGAAACTGCCAACCCCTTACGCGTGGCAGATCGATCCTGAACCGGGCAAGTCGGGCGAACCAGAATTGGTGGAAGCGGCCAACATCCCCTCGATCCTGCGATGCCTACATGAGGTAGGCCGACGCGGAATCGATATCAAGCGTTTCAAGGGCCTGGGAGAAATGGATGCGGAACAGTTGTGGGAGACCACTATGGATCCATCCAAGCGGACGCTCCTGCGGATCTCGATGACTGCTGCGGTCGAGGCTGACCTGTTGTTCACAACACTGATGGGTGAAGAGGTCGAGCCGCGCCGCAACTACATTGAGAAGCACGCTCTCGATGTGAAGAATCTCGACATTTAAGAGTGCGCTTCGTCCTCAGTCTGACCTAAATCCGAGATGAGGCTGCGTTCAACTCAGAGCGTGAGCAGCAAGACATTGCCGATACAGAGGATGAAGTAAGGCACAAGTGCGGCGGCTCCGGCGTAGTCCTTGGCGACTCGCTGCCCCAGAAAGAGCAGCACGATGTCTAGCGCTGCCAGCTGCGCCCCCCACATGGCCCAACTTTTCTGCCCCGTCATGGCGAGCTGCCCCGCTCCGACCAGAGCCAGGACTCCTGCGAGCACTTCGGCGACGGTGACAACGATGAGCATCACCTTCACCTGACTTCGAAGCGGCGATTTCGCAAAGTGCGACTGCAGCCAGGAGAGGTTTCCGCTGTAATCGAACACCTTATCCAAGCCCGACTGCAGGAACAGAATGGCTAGAAGCAGCGCCGTAAGCACCTGTGCAAAGGGAACTGGACTTAGAAGTTGGTGGAGCACAGGAATCCCTCGAGCGGAATACTCAGCTCGCGTGTCACAGGCAGGCGCCTGACAAGTCCACACCGAGCACTCGATTCCAAGGACGAGTGTAGGGCGAAACACCGGCGCCGGCGCTAACCGAGCAGCGGATCGGCTGCGCCCGCACCCGCGAAACCGCGCGCGCGCAGCACGCAGGCATCGCAGTGCTGACAGGGCCGTCCACCAGCAAGTGGGTCGTAACAGCTGGATGTCAGTGCGAAGTCAACTTTCAGTTCCAGCCCGAGGCGGACGATGCCGACTTTAGTCAAGCGTTGCAATGGCGCATGGATGCAAATCGCACCGCGCCGCGAATCGCGCCCCCGTGCAGGATCTGAACCCACCGCTTCTCCTTGGGCACTCTCAACGCCCGCGCGCGTTGCCAAGTTGGCGAGTCGTGCAAATGCCTCGATGAACTCAGGTCGGCAATCGGGGTAGCCCGAGTAGTCAACGGCATTCACGCCGATGGCGATGTCACGCGCAGAGCGCACTTCAGCGCACGCCAGAGCCAAGGCTAGAAAAATGGTGTTGCGCGCCGGTACATAGGTAATGGGAATCTCACTAGGCCCCACTCCATTGATTTCGGTCGTGCCCCCCAAGTCGCGATCCTTAGGTACCGCAATCTCTTGGGTGAGCGCACTTCCTCCAAAGGCCCGGAGGTCGATGTGCTGCACGACTCGCTCCCTTACTCCCCGCGATGTCGCAACACGATCTGCCGCCTCAAGTTCCACGCGGTGGCGCTGGCCGTAGTCGAAAGATAGTGCGATGCAATCAAAGCCGGACCGCTGCATGTAGGCCAGCGTCACGGCTGAATCCATGCCACCAGAGAGAAGCACAATCGCCCGGTTCATGCCCCCTCACTGCTCATTCGGCTCTCTGGCGTTCTCATCTTCGCGCAGGGTATATCTTCGTCACAATGCCGGTACATCGGATCGCCTTCGACCTCCATTGCATCAAGTGCAAGTATGACCTGCGCGGCCTCGATGCCCTGGCGCGATGCCCGGAGTGCGGCACCCATGTCATGAACAGCGCTGTCGCCACCATCGATCCGTCGGCACGAAAGTTTGTGCTTCTCAAGAATCCTGCACGCGATGGCCTCTCACTGGTGATTGCCAATGGCTCCCTTCTCATCGCTCTCGTCGCAGCAACGCTCCCCGTTGTCATTCGCGCGGTCATGCCGGGCACGCAGCCAACCGAACCCTTCCTTGATGCACTCGCCGCATCGATCGCTGGCGGGGCGATCCTCACTGGGTTCGCCGCCGCGCTCTCATTCCATTTTCAGGATGACCAACTGTTGCACCGCGAACTAGGCCGGTATCGCCCCATGCTGGTGTGGGGCATGCTCCTCGTCCTGCTGGCGATTGGTCTGCTGCTCACAATCGAACTGAGGCAGCGCCCCTTTCTTGGACTCGACATGGTGGGAGCCAAACTCGTCTGTGCTGCCGTGGCGCTCTCGGGCGCAACTCTGGGTGGCTTCGCACTTCGCCGAGCATTCGCTGTACTCGGTCGCCGCAGCCGTGACTTCCGCCGTGCTCATCAGAGTCGGCAGAGCATCGAAGTGCTCTTCATTTCCAGTGCTGCTTTGGTGGCCAGTGCGACTGCCGCCGCCATTCTCAACAAGCTGCCTCCCATCCAGTATGAGGATCTGGCGGAGCTGGCAACACTGCTGGCACTCGTGCTTCTTCTCGCCGTGATCTGCGGACTCGTCTACACCACTCTGAACGCGTGGTGGATTGCGCGTTCCCTCATGCAGCGGGCCTCAGACCAAGTTTTTTCTGATGACTGAAGCTGGGGCTGGAGTCGCGCTCTGGAGTCCTCGCCAACTGCCACGATGGCAGGCGCCCTAGCCCTACGGCCGCTCCCGAGCGAGTGATTCCTGATTCTGCCAGCCCCAAGCCCACGACCTCACGGGTCCTGATCCGGCAACTCTCGCAAAACCCTCAAAAACCGCCCATTGCCCCGATCCCCCGCCCTGCCCACCGGCATCCCAAGATGCCTCGCAGGTCTCAACTATTCGGCCAATGCCCTCCGTTTGGCACGGCGGTTGTATTGGACTAACTCTCGGCGCGTTGCGCCTAGCTCGGTCAGTAATCGACTCCCCTTCCAAAGAGACCTCAACCATGGCAGTCAAAGAACTCACATTCGACAACGATGCTCGCAAGGCCCTACTCGCGGGCGTGGAGAAACTTTCCGCAGCAGTCAAGAGCACCCTGGGGCCTCGTGGTCGCAATGCCGTTCTGGATAAGAGTTGGGGCGGCCCCACCGTCACTAAGGATGGAGTCTCAGTCGCTGAGGAAGTTGAACTTCGCTGCAAGGCCGAGAACATGGGCGCCAAGCTGGTGAAGGAGGCTGCCAGCAAGACCAGTGATGATGCCGGCGATGGAACAACTACCGCCACAGTTCTGGCCGAGGCCATCTTCCGCGCCGGACTCAAGCATGTTGCCGCTGGTGTCGATGCCAACGCTCTTGCCCGCGGAATCAAGCGCGGCGTACTCGCGGCCGTCAAGTCGATCGGCGATCTCTCCAAGCCGGTCGCCAGCATCAGCGGCGGAATCGAAGCTGTCGCGGCGATTTCTGCCAACAACGATGCTGAAGTTGGTCGCATCATGGCCGAGGCCTTTGAAAAGGTCGGCAAGGATGGCGTCATCACCGTGGAGGAGGGCAAGGGTCGCGAGACGATCGTCGATGTGGTGGAGGGCATGCAGTTTGATCGCGGCTTCCTCAGTCCCAACTTCGTCACCAACCCTGACAAGATGCTGGTCGAGTTCAACAAGGCCTTGGTCCTCGTCTATGAGGGCAAGATCGACTCGCTCACCAAGCTGGTCCCCTTCCTCGAGAAGGTCGTCGAGGCTAAGAAACCGCTGCTGATCATCGCCGAAGATGTCTCGGGCGAGGCGCTCTCGGCGCTGGTGATCAACAAGTTGCGCGGCGTACTCAATGTTTGTGCCGTGAAGGCGCCTGGCTACGGAGACCGCCGCAAGTCCATGCTCGAGGACATCGCTACTCTCACTGGCGGCAAGGCCATTATGAACGATCTGGGAATCGAGCTGGACAAGGTCACGCTCTCTCAACTCGGGCAGGCCAAGCACATCGAGATCGCCGCGGAAACCTGCACGATTATCGAAGGTGCCGGCAGCACCAAGGACATCCAGAGCCGCTGCTCCCAGATTCGCCGTGAGATCGAGACAACTGATTCCGACTACGACCGTGAGAAGTTGCAGGAGCGACTTGCCAAGCTGGCGGGTGGTGTGGCCCAGATCAAGGTGGGTGCCTCCAGCGAAACCGAACTCAAGGAGAAGAAGTCTCGCGTCGAAGATGCGCTTCATGCCACCCGAGCCGCCGTCGCCGAGGGCGTCGTCGCAGGTGGAGGAGTCAGCTTCATCCGAGCTATCCCTGCGGTAATGAAGCAGCGCGCCAACTGCATCGGAGACGAAGTGTTTGGCATCGACACCCTCAAGGCTGCGCTCTCTGTCCCCACTCGAACGATCGCGGACAACGCGGGCGAAAAGGGTTCGGTTGTCGTGGCCAAGGTTGCGCAGATGACAGGCAACTGCGGCTTCAACGCACTGACACTCGAGTACACCGATCTCATCAAGGATGGTGTCATCACGCCAGCCAAGGTTGACCGATCTGCGCTGCAGAACGCCGCCAGCGTCGCCTGCCTCCTGCTCGTTACCGACTGCATCATCACTGAGGCTCCCAAGGCCAAGGATGACGAGCCCGCTGGTGGGCACCATGACCATGGCATGGGCGGCATGGGTGGCATGGGCGGCATGGGCGGCTTCTGATCCCTGATAGTCAACACCGAGTAAACCGAATCCTTATCTGACTGACACTCTCAACCACAACACATCGGAGAATCCAAATGTCATCCGTTAGACCACTAGAAGACAGAATCCTCATCAAGCCACTGACCGCCGAAAGCAAGACCGCCAGCGGCATTTATCTGCCCGAGACCGCCAAAGAGAAGCCAATGCAGGGCAAGGTCGTGGCCATCGGCCCGGGCAAGCTCCTCGACAACGGCACTCGTATGCAACCCACTGTGAAGAAGGGTGACACCGTCGTCTTCGGCAAGTATTCAGGTACTGAGGTCGAGATCAAGACTGTCAAGCACCTGATCGTTCGCGAGAGCGAACTCCTCGGCGTAATCGAAGGCTAAGACGATAGGCGAATCAAGACTCCATCAGCGGCGCGCTCAGCGACGCCAGCAAGGAAACGACAATATGGCAACGAAGCAAATGATGTTCTCAACCGCAGCCCACGCCGAACTCAAGTCCGGCATTGACCAAATCGCTCATGCGGTTGCCGTGACGCTGGGGCCAACAGGCCGCAATGTGCTGATTCAAAAATCTTTCGGTGCCCCCACCGTCACCAAGGACGGCGTCAGCGTAGCCAAGGAGATCGAACTCTCTGGGCCTTTCCAGAACATGGGCGCGAAGCTCGTGCATCAGGTTGCCAAGAAGACCGCGGACATCGCCGGAGACGGCACTACTGCGGCCACCATTCTTGCCGCCGCCATATTCAATGGTGGGCTTCGCTTCATCGCCAGCGGAGCCAATGCCGTGGCCATCCAGCGCGGCATCAATGCCGCTGCTGAAGTCGCTTGCACTGCCATCACTAAGAGTGCCGCACAGTGCCGAGGCAAGGCCGACCTACAAAAGGTCGCTACCGTCAGCGCCAACCATGACGCCGAAATCGGCTCCATCATCGCCGAGGCGATTGACAAGGTCGGCGCCGATGGCGTATGCGTCATCGAAGAGGGAAAGACTGCGGAAACCACCCTGGACTATGTAGAGGGAATGTCCTTCGACAAGGGCTATCTCTCCCCTTACTTCATCACTGATCCCAAGAAGGCGGAGTGCGTTCTCGAGAACGCCGCTGTTCTGATCTTCGAGAAGAAGATCTCCAACCTTGCCGATCTACTGCCACTTTTGAACAAGGTCGCTTCAGCATCGAAGCCGCTGCTCATCATCGCCGAAGAGGTGGAGAACGAGGCACTGGCCGCTCTGGTGGTGAACCGCCTGCGTGGAGTTCTCCAGGTATGCGCCGTGAAGGCTCCTGGGTTTGGCGATCGCCGCAAGTCCATGCTGGGCGACATCGCTGTTCTTCTGGGAGGCACCTTCTTCGCCGAAGATCTCGGCCGCAACCTCTCGGATGTTCAGCTAAATGAGTTGGGAACCGCGCGTCGTGTTGTCATCACCAAGGATGACACCACCATCATCGAAGGCGCAGGCAAGCCCAAGGAAATCAAGGCTCGCGCTGCCCAGATCAAGACTCTGCATGAGCAGTCAACTAGTGAGTATGACCGCGAGAAGTTGCAGGAGCGTCTGGCCAAGCTGACCGGTGGCGTAGCCATCGTGTCCGTTGGCGCCGCTACTGAGGTTGCCATGAAGGAGAAGAAGGATCGGGTCGACGATGCCCTCCACGCCACTCGCGCCGCTGCCAAAGAGGGCTATGTTCCCGGAGGCGGCGTGGCATTCCTGCGTGCCCTTCCCGCCGTCAAGAGTGCCCGCAAGAAAATCGAATCCGATGAGGGATTCGGCTACGACATCATCGCCATCGCCCTGCGGAGTTGCTGCCATCAGATCGCAGTGAACACCGGACAAGATGGGGATCTGGTGATCGACCGCGTTCTCGAAGGCAAGGATGGCTTTGGCTTCAATGCGCTGACGGGCGAGTACCAGGATCTGGTCAAGGCGGGAATCATCGATCCCGCACTGGTGGCTACAACGGCGCTGCGCAATGCAGCCAGCGTTGCCGGACTTCTGCTCACCACCGATGTCCTGATCGCTGAACTCAAGGATGATGCCAAGCCGCTGGCCGAGTCTGTCAGCTGACCGTTCGAACAATGCCAGCCCAGCGCTGCTACTACGCGATTCTCAGTATCGAGCGCACCGCGAGTGCCGAGGAGGTGAAGCGTTCCTATCGCCGTCTGGCGATGAAGCATCACCCCGATCGGAACCCCGGTGATCCGAAGGCTGAGGAGGAGTTCAAGGCATGCGCTGAAGCGTATGAGGTGCTCTCCGATTCGGAGAGGCGAGCCCGTTATGACCAGCATGGTCGCGCCGGACTGCGCCAAACTCCGGGCCATGATTTCCACAGCATGCACTCGGAGGACATCTTCTCGATGTTCGCCGACATCTTTGGTGGCCAGGGACCTCGAGGCAGACGCGCTGGATCTCGAGGCGGTGCTCGACGAGGCTTTGACCTCGAGACGACTATCGAGGTGACACTCGAGGATGTCCTGCGCGGAGGTGAGGTGGAGGTCTCCTTTCGCCGCGTCGATGTATGCGGCGTGTGCAGCGGTACCGGAGCAAAGGCCGGGAGTAAGCCGATTCACTGCCCCACCTGCGGCGGTCAGGGTCAAGTAGTGCAGGCCGGGCTCGGCGGCATGTTTCGCATGGTTACAACCTGTCCCAACTGTTCTGGCCGCGGCTCGGTGATAGCGGACAAATGCCACGAGTGTCACGCTGCGGGGCGTCTGACCAAGAGGCGCACTCTTTCCATTCGGATCCCACCAGGAATCTCCGAAGGCCAGGTGATTCGCCTAGCGGGAGAGGGCGAGCCCCCGCCACCCGAGCAATCACCCGCTGGAGAGGGCGCGCGCGGAGATTTGCACGTGGTGGTGCATGTCGCCGAACACGATGAATATGAACGCGCTGAGGATGATCTGGTGTGCGCCCGCACCATCGCCTTCTCACAGGCGGCACTGGGGGGAAGCATCCGCGTGGGAACGCTCGACGGCGAGAGCCAACTGGAGATTCCTGCCGGCACCAAACATGGCGAGTTGTTGCGGCTGCCTGAAAAGGGGCTTCCCAATCTGCGCAGCGGCAAGCGTGGCGATCTGCTGGTATCGGTGGAGATTCGCGTACCCAAGAAGCTGACCGAGCGTCAGAGTGAGCTGCTGCGGGAACTTGCCAAGATTGACGATGTGGAGGTTGTCACTGAAGGCAAAGGCGTATGGAAACAGTTCAAGAAGAAGTTTGGGGCATGATGATGAAGCAGCGCAAACACGAAGTCCCGTCAATGAAGCCGGAAGAACAGGCCGCTGATGCCACGGCC
>SIAA01000040.1 GCA_009692045.1 Phycisphaerales bacterium
GCACAGGCGCTGGTGGCTCCTATCGCCAGCGTCATGTCGGCAAGACCGATCAGCCTGCCCGTTGACTCACTGGTCCGCGATGCGGTGCGGTTGATGCGCGAGCGGCGTCTTGATGAGGTTCCGGTGGTGGATGGCGATGGCCGCCCCGTGGGGCTGGTAGATGTTCAAGACCTGGTTGCCTTGCGCGTTGTGCAGGACTGAGTGGGCTGATCACCCCCGCTTTCGCCGCGCATTCGCGGCGCAATCGCCCTTTCTATATCCGGCTCAATCGTCAGTTTCGAGATAGGTGTATCCCGAGAGACCACTCTCATAGGCGCGCACCAGTTCCTGACTCTCGGACACCGTCATCTGTTTCTGCCGTACTGCTCGCTCGCACTCGCGGCGAATCTCGGCCGAGAGCCGATTCACATCGTATTGCACATAACCAAGCACCTCGCGCACGGAGTCGCCCTCGACAATCTCGTCAATCCACCACTGCCCGTTCTCATCAAGCTTGACATGGGCAACATGGGTGTCGCCGAATAGATTGTGCAGATCGCCCAGGGTCTCTTGATAGGCACCCACCAGGAACGCCGCGAGGTAATAGGGCTCTCCCTCGACGAAGTCGTGCAACTCTACGCACTTCTTGACATCGTGATCATCGACAAAGCGGTCAATCTTGCCATCACTGTCGCAAGTGATGTCAGCGAGCGTGGCGCGGCGACTGGGCTTCTCATTGAGCCGATGAATCGGAAGTATGGGGAACAGCTGTTGAATCGCCCAGATGTCGGGCAGACTCTGAAAGATGCTCAGGTTGCAGAAGTATGTGTCACTCAGGCTCGCCTCGATATCGACGAGGTCTTCAGGAACCGAGTTCATGTCGCGGCACTTGTCGCGAATCTTGGCGCAGGTTGCATAGAACAGCCGCTCCGCTAGGGCACGGTGCTCCAAAGTCATGTAACCCACGGCAAAGGTGCGGATGGATTCATCACGCGCCTCCAGAGCATCGTGATAGCACTCCAGAAGTCGGCGCTCAGTGACGGCGCGGTAGGCATCCCACAGATCGATGATCGCCCGAGGAAGTTCCTCTTCGCCGGGCGCAGGAGCGGGGAGCGCACTGGGGACTTCCACGCGATCGGGGCGATTGGCGCCCAGCGCCTCGAACACCAGCACGCTCTGCTGCGCCACCATGGCGCGACCGGATTCGGTGACGATGGTGGGATGCTCAACACCCTCCTCGTCGCAAATGGTCATCACTTTGTAGACCACGCTGCTGGCATACTCGGAGAGGGAGTAGTTGGTGGAGAACTCAAAGCTGGTCTGGCTGCCGTCGTAGTCGATTCCCATGCCGCCGCCGACATCGAGATACTTCATGCCCGCGCCCATGCGGACCAAATGGGCGTAGATGCGGGTGAGTTCGCTCACGCCCTGAGTGATATTGCGGATGTCATGAATCTGACTTCCCATGTGGCAATGCAGCAGTTGCAGGCAATCCTGCATGCCATTGGCCTTGAGAAGCTCGAACACTTCCAGAACTTCGGTGAGCGACAGACCGAACTTTGCCTTCACGCCCGATGAGTGGCGCCACCGCCCCGCACCTGAGGCCGAGAGGTTCACGCGCACGCCGATGCGCGGCCGCGTGTGAAATCGATCCGCATACTTCATGATGAGTTTCAACTCGGTGATGTTCTCAATCACCGGAATGATGCTGCGCCCCAGTTTGGCGGCGAGCAGCACGAACTCGATGTACCGATCCTCCTTGAATCCGTTGCAGACGATGAGTCGATCGGGGGTGTCGCTGGTCATGCCCAGCACCGCCAGCAACTCTGGCTTCGAACCAACTTCAAGACCGAAGCCCAGGGGAGTTCCGTAGCGGCGAACCTCCTCCACCACGCGCCTCTGCTGGTTCACCTTCACCGGATAAACCGCGACATACTCACCGCGATAGCCATTCTCCTTGATGGCACCCCGAAATGCCTCACTCATGTCATTGAGCCGCCGTGCCAGCAGATCACCGAAGTGAAGCAGGACTGGAGTCTTGAGCCCGCGATCACGCATGCCCCGAACCACCTCGAGCAGGTCGATCTCGGCACCCGGAGTGCGAGTGGGTCGGACGATCACATGACCGCCCTCGTTCACATCAAAAAAGCCCTTGCCCCACTGGCGGACATTGTAAAGGTCGAGTGAGTCTTCGACGGTCCAACCCGGTTCAAGCCCAGCGCGAGCGGCGCGGGGGCGGGGCGAGGTACTTGGTTGTGCTGCTGATGGATCCGAGGAGGGCTGTTGAGTTTGTGTCATCTTAATGGCAGACCCTGCTAGGCGATTCGAAGCCGCGCTTCGAAGAAGCCAATCGTATCTCTTAGAGAGGCACGCGCTAGCAACAACTCCTCGAATTTATTTTACCGAGGCTGGGGCCGCGGCTGAACTCGCCGACTCCCACCGCGCCGCGGGCGGCGCAGTTGGCATCAAGATGCTCATCACGGCCATCGAAGTTCCGTAGTTCGCGGTTCGGGGAAACACGCGGTCATCCCAGGTTCCTTCACTGCTGCGAGTGCGCAGAAGAAGTTCTTTGATGCGAGCACGCAGCGCCGGACGATCCGCCTCGGGAAGGAGTTCAATCGCCGCCGCCGCGTGGTAATGGGCGAAGTAGAAGTAGTAGGGTGCGACGCCAAAGGGCGCCTTGTGCGTGCCATTCTTGGCCCGGCGCTTTTCCAGCTCGGGCCAGTACTCAATGAAGGCTTCTACGGCGCGTTTTACCCGCGCCCCGTCGCTCTTTCCAGCGAGAAACAGAGCCGACTCGGCGCTGACCATTCGCCCCACTGCTCCGGGTAGGGAGCTCTCTGGCTCTTTGGTCTGCCCCTGGGCGGAGTAGGCATAGTTGCCTGCATCGGTGCGGCAGCGCAGCAGAGCAGCGAGGGCGCGATCCACTACCCCCTCATCAACCTGGTAGCCCTGAGCGCGAGCTTGGTAGAGCGTCTGCAGGCAGGGCGCGGTCATGAATGGGCTAGCGGCAGAGGGTGTCTCTTTCCCAGGATCACGGGCATAGTTCCAACCACCAACTTTGGGGATCTCAATTTCTTGGAGTGACCTGAGGTACCAAATCAGCGCCTGCTCCACCTTGTCCTCCATGCCGGCGGGGATCACCTTCGCAGCCTTCAACGCCAGCAGAAAGCGCGCGCCGTAACAAAGACCCCAACCGCGGACGTCATATCCTCCTTCGTATTTGTCCAATCCCATCAGGGGCTCAGAGGTCCCGCCGAGGACAAACTCAGTCGCGCGCGCAATCGCCGCCTGACGCGTCGAATCTTTGCCATAGCCGGGTACGCGAAGCAGCATTTCACCGCAGATGCTTGTGCCGCCGATGCGATAGCCGTAGGGAATCAGTCCCCCCACTCGGTACACGCCCTCGTAGGGCCACTCGCCTTTGTTTGGGCCCTCCTGCATTGCCAACACCGCAGCCATGCCGGTCTGCACCATCTCTGCATCCGATGGAACTGGCGTTGAGGGTGCAACCGCAGTTGGGGCGGCCTGCATGCCCTCATCCGCGGCGGCCTGCGCCCCAGCCGGCGAAGCCGCCATCGATAGAGCCACCGAACAGAGCAAATTCACGGAAGCAGTTCCTAGAGTCAGAGTAGGGTGCATGTGGGCAATCTAGTCGCCTTATGCTGCGCGTCCAATGCTCAAGATCAGTGCTGGAGAATTTCGCTCGCGCATTCTGCTCACACCCCCTGATGAACGCTCCACGAGGCCGTACTCCTCGCGGGCTCGCGAGGCCGTGTTTAACCTGCTGCGCGGCTGGTTTGAGGGCGCCCGAGTTCTTGACCTATTCGCTGGAGTCGGATCGCTGGGTTTGGAGGCGGTCAGTCGCGGTGCCTCGCGCGTGGTTCTGGTGGAGAGAGACCGAGAGGTTGCCCGCTACTTGCGGGCGAATATCAAGTCTCTCGATTGCGATGATCGCGCCACAGCAGTCCTTAGTGACGCGCTCGCTCCCACCGCCATTGCCGCGGCGCCCGCCCCCTGCGACATCATCTTCTTCGATCCCCCGTACCCTCAGATGCAGGAGGAGGAGAGTCTGGTGCGCATATTGCAACAGGTCGGGCGGTGCCGTCAGGTGATGGCAGCCAAATCATTTCTGGTGCTGCGCTCGCCTATCCCCCCAGATGCCAGGTTCCGGATAGCAGGTTTCAAGGGACCGGAAGTTCACCACTACGGCGGCGACATGCATGTCCTCTTATATGCACCATCCGCGGAGGATGCGCAGCTCTCTACCCAAGTGGCCGCAGAGGTTGACACCCTTTCTCCTCCGACATCTGGCGCTAGCGAGTGAGTCCCTCTCCGCGCGGGCAGTTCACGGCGGCACTTACGGCCATGAGTCAATGGGTGAGACTCGCTAGTGATGTTCCGGCGGTGATCGTGAGGCCGCCGCCTACGGTTCAACCGCCGAGTCCCCTCCCGCTTCTGCTCTGGTTTCATGGACGGTCCGTGAACAAGGAGTTGGATCCGGGTCGTTACGCGCGCCTTGCGCGAGTTGGCGTTGCCACCTGCGCCATCGATCTTCCCGGTCACGGGGAACGCTCCGATGCCGCCCTGCAAGCGCCGGAGGCGACGCTAAGAGTGGTCAGTCAGGCCGTCGATGAGGTCGATCCGATTCTTGAGTCACTGCGGCAGATGGGAGACTTCGCCATGGATCGCGTGGCCATCGGCGGCATGTCAGCCGGGGGAATGGTCACCATGGTTCGGCTGTGTCGTGCCCATTCCTTCCGGGCAGCGCTCCTTGAGTCAACTACCGGCTCATGGAAACACCAATCGCACCGTGCCATGTGGGATGCCGGCATCGTCGAGGCGCTCAATCCCATCGATCATCTTGCTGGCGCTGATGCCTCCGACGAAGGTAATCGCCTAGGCGGCTGGCGCGAGATTCCAGTTCTCTCTCTTCACAACACCCACGATGAGTGGGTTGATGTGCGGGGAGCGCGCGAGTTCACCGAGGCGCTTAGGGCGCGCGCTCGGCACCCTGCCGCGATCCAGATTCACGAGTATCAGGGCGGCGGCGCTCCCAGCGAACACGCGGGATTCGGCCGTTTCGGAGCGGATGCCAAGGACCGCGGCACAGCCTTTCTCCGTGAGGCACTATTCTCAGTCTAATGGCACTCACCTACGGACAGTATCTGAAGATTCCCGAGTTGCTCTCGCTGCAATCACCCGTCTCCATCGGACCCGATCACGACGAGACCCTCTTCATAGTCATTCATCAGGTATACGAACTGTGGTTCAAGCAGCAGCTGCATGAGGGCGATTACTTGGGCGAGCGGCTGGGCGAGCGCGATCTCCCCGCGGCCAGAGCAACATTGAAGCGCATGCTCACCATTCTCAAGACCATGGTGGCCCAGATTGATGTGCTGGAAACGATGAACCCCATCGACTTTCTTTCCTTCCGCTCGCTGCTGCAGAACGCCAGTGGATTTCAGTCCTGCCAGTTCCGCGAGTTTGAAATACTCCTGGGGAATCGCAAGGCGAGCTTCGCCGACCACTATCCCGCAGGATCTCTCGAGCACACCAAGATCATCGCGAGGCTCGGGCAACTCTCGCTCTGGCAGGTGTTTGTTCGCTTTCTCGCCGCTGAGGGTCATGCCATTCCCGCCAGCGCGTTCGACGCGCCACAGAGTGCGCCCACCCAAGCCTGCGCCGAGGTGGCGGATGCATTGCTGAAGCTCTACCGGGAGCGCAGTCCCATCACCGGCATCTGCGAGCTACTCGTTGATCTCGATGAGGGCATTCAAGAGTGGCGGTATCGCCATGTGAAGATGGTGGAGCGCACCATCGGATTTCGTCAGGGAACGGGCGGAAGCGCGGGTGCTGAATACTTGCGCCAAACCCTCTTTCGCCCCCTCTTTCCCGACCTGTGGGAGATTCGCACCCGGCTCTAGAGTTGCCGCGGCCGAGCTGACCGCGGCGAGGCGTGCGTGCGTCAGCGCGAGGCGGCACCACCCGCGCGGTCCATGCGCATCCGTCCACTTGCCATGTCCCATACAACTCGCTCGGCCCGAATCGGCGCACCCTGCCCGTGCTGGAGCACAGCGACTGTGCGTCCGGGCTTGGCCGTCAGGACAGCGGTCGCCGTGACGAGGTCGTAGTCGAACTCTTCACACTCGATGTCATATCCGCGCGCCCGTACGAAGCAGCGACCGATCCCCCGCACTCGGCGCATGCGCGCTGATCCGCCGAAGCCAATGGCACGCGGATCAGTGACGGCTCGGGCAGCAGATGCACCCGGAGCTTCGGGTCGGCGCAGTGTGGCGAACAGGTTGTCACAGGTAAGAGTCAGCACATCATTAGCAGCGGCGCCAGCATGGATCATCTCCACGCCCTGCGTGATGGACAATCGATAGTCCTCATCCACCGTCTGGCGCAGAGTCATCGAACCTGTCCACTTAGTTTGCGTAGTTCCATCCATCTCACTCGGCGGCTGCCCCGCTACGGCCGGATTGTGAATGAGCGTCCGCCCCGCGCCGGGCACATCGGCATCTCCGCTTACTGCGTCATAGCGCACCTCCTCTCCTTCGATGCGAAAGAGTCGCGGTTCTCCGCCTCGCGCGTCATCCTGCCACACCTGATTCTCCAGGCGCACGGCTCCTCGCGCCAGCATCCGGCGCAGCTTCATGCTCGCCCCCGCCTCGGCATCGAAGGGAGATTGGTTCTTGATTGCTGCGCCGGCTTGAGTCCCCTGCGCTTCATTGCCATCGACCGTTTCGGGATCGAACTCGAGATGAAGTGTTGCCGCATCAAGCGCATCAAACTCGCTGGGTCGAGGGTCAGCTCGGGCATGAACTTCGCCGACGAGATCAACAACTGCTCCCTGCTCGGCTAGGTCCTGCAGCCGCATCGACTCAGTCCAAGTTGTCTGCATCCGATAGACAGCGTCGAGAACCGGACGCTCCATGCGATCTTTGGTGCCCGGACCGACAACGACCTGGGAGAGAACTTGCAATCTTCCTGGGCCAGTTGTGGCAGCCACACGCTTCGCCTGATCGACATCCAGATGAGTCAGTTTGTCCATGGCAACTGAGCCGCGAGCCACGCACACATCGGGGCCCTCCAAGTGGACCAGCCCAGACTCAGGCTGCGCCGTCACAGATTGGGCGAACACCCGGGCACCATTGGAGATCTGCAACTGCACTGGCCCAGAGGCCTGAACCTGACTGATGGCGGTTGTCCCCAGCATGGGATCGGCCGCCGCGAGATCGCTCTCTACCGGATCAAACTTGACATCGAGGTCGCCCGCCCACATGGCTTGAGTCGCGTCCGCTGCTGCCACGGCTCCGCGCGCCATGAGCTTTCGCGGTGTAGTGCGCTCGCCATCGCGCGCGAGCTCGAATTTGAGTGAATCGGCGCGCAGAGCCCGACCCTTGTCATCAACGATGACTCCCTTGCCATGATCAAGCCACACCAGCATGTCGCGGGAGTTGGCTGGTTTGGGCTCCGAGTCGAGTACAGGCCGCAGCAACAGTTGTCCTAGATAGTTGATGACCAACAGGTCATCATTGGTGGGCTGAGCCGCACCAGTTGCTGCCGCAGCTGCCAGCATCGTCAGGCGAAATGCGGGTGGTCCCCAGAGAATCGATCCTGCAGCAGCCTCTACTACAGGCATCGCGCCATCAAACGGGCTGCCCGCGACTGCTCCGCTAACTAGATCACTCTGCAGCGCGAGCACGGCCCGCATCTGTCCGCCCAGAGCGCGGCTAGAGCCAGTGGGTGCGTAGCGAATGATCTCGACACTGTGCTCAAGCTGAAACAAGTACATCTCCTCCTCGTCATCACGAGGAGAGAAGAAGCACGCGGCTGGGGCTGGCTCGCCCCCACTCGCTCGGGCCGACGCCACTCGACTTCGGTCAATGATGATGGGACCCAGCGGCCGAGCCACCGTCAACAACTCAATCGACTTCCCGTCTCGGGTCATCTGCAGCAGCAGGTCCTCTCCCTCGAAGAACACGGTGTCGGTGGTGATGCGAATAGCCCCATCAGCAGTGACTTCTCCGTTGGCCTGATCGAACTGCAGGACCTGCGACTCAATGATGATGGTCGGCACATCCAACTCGAGATCGATCATGCGACCGGCCAGCGGAATGAACACCTTCACCACCACATCACCCTCGAACCGACCTGACTCCAGTTCACGGTTGGGCACATGGGCTCGCCCGCGCGAGGCCTTGAGCGTGACAACGCGACCATCCTCGAGGTAGGAGACTGCCCGAGGCTCGGTCATGGCCAGCCACTTGTCCGGCTCGGGATCTATTCGGGAAGCGAGGTATTGCTGTCGCAGTTTGCCATCCGGCCCGACAATCTGCACCCAGGCGCCGGAGTTCAGCTCAACCAAGCTGCTCGCGGTCTCCCCAGAACCCTCTCCCGGGCGCAGGTCTCCCGGCTCGACCAGGGGCACGGCATCCGCAATGCGCTTCGAAGTATCTGAAGGAAGGTTGGAGTCAAACTCCCGCGCCAGCAGTACGAGCGCGATCGCTACCGCGAATGCGCCGACTGTCATGCCGATGGGTCGCCATTTCACCGCAAGGTTTCTCTCACGATGCCGCCTCGAATACCGCAAGGGCCTCGCCCCAGCGTCCCTGCGCCTTCAAGATGTGCTCGATGGCGTCCCGCACGGCACCGCTGCCGCCGGGGCAGCAGGTTACATAGGCCGCCATCTCCCGAACTTCATGGCAGGCATCCGCGACGGCTATGGGATAGCCGCACAATCGCAGCATCGAAAGGTCGGGCAGGTCATCACCAACAACGGCGACCGATCCGGCATCACACTCCAGTCGCTCGAGTACCTGCCCAAACGCCTCACGCTTGTCTCGTACACCACTCTCAACAAGATCGAAACCCAGTTCGTTGGCGCGGTGCCGCAGCGCTAAACCGGATCGCCCTGTCACCGCCGCGACTCGTCCCCCAAGCCGCCGCCAAATCCGCAGGCCAGCGCCATCCCGCACATGAAATCGCTTGGACTCAACCCCGTGATCATTGAGGGTGATGCTGCCATCGGTCAGCACTCCATCAACATCGAGAACCAGAACTGTGATTTCACTCGGGTTTGCCGCCATGCCCTGAGTCTACGGCGGAACGCGCCGCGACTGCTCGCTCAGCCCTCGAACCAGCCCACTACGACAATGTCGTATGCGGCATGAGCTCCGACGGCGATGCCGAATCCGCGCACGACATAAAGGATGCCGAAGTAGATGCCTGCCACCAGATAGAAGATGGCTCGCCGGGGTGAGATGGCGCCATTGGTGCCATCGAGCGGGTGGTAGAGAGCGAACAACGCTGCTGAGACAAGAATGGCGATTGCGGTTCCCAGCAGTTGCGGCGCCTTGCAGACATCAACAAGCACCATGTGTAGGAACAGAATCAGAACCATGCGGAAAACAAGTTCTTCATAAAGCCCTGCCCCGATGGCAACAGAGATCTTGCCCAGCAGAGGCAGTCCATGCACCTGCTCAGCCGCCTGCTGAGCCATCGAAGGCAGGCTCGCGAACGCAACCGCCCATGACTCTGCCATAAGGGGCATGGCCCGCGCCAAGACTCCGCCGAGAACCAATAGCGGCAGCGCGGCAAGAACGCTTTCGAGTGCCATGAATCCGACAGTAGGCAGATGTATTGACCACGACTTGCGCGTCAGCAGTTGCTGCACCGTCAAGACAGCCAGAAGTGCCAGGGCGGGCATGGCCAGCGCCGGCATGCTGAAGGCGCGCGCGTCTATGTCGAAGGCTTCGAACAATCGCAGCAGGCCCTCGTGGGCGCGGTTGGTCAATGTGCCACGATCTGTCGACAAAATCCAAACTAGGCCGGCTTCGTACGCGGCAACGAGGGGCGTCACAAGCGCCAGGATTTCTAGGGGCTGGCGGGATCGATCCCAGTAGCCAATTGAAATGTCGCCTGAGTTTTCGTGGGCGGGCTGGGTGCCCCTCCCTCGGGGAGCCTTCGCCATCTGCCTATGACTTCTTCGCGAGCGCGTTCAACCGCGCAGCAAGTCGGCTCTTGCGACGCGCTACGGTATTGCGGTGCATAGTGCTGGTCGTGCCCACTCGATCGAGAATCGAAGCAACCTTGCGGAATTCAGCCTCGGCTTTGACCTTATCGCCGTCATGAAGCGCAGCCAGAAACAGCTTTTCCTGAGTCTTCACGCGATTGCGGCGCCAGCGATTGCGGGCTGCTCGATCTACATTCTGGGTGACGCGCTTCTTGGCTGAGTCGGTATTCGGCACTGGTCTGGACCTCGGTTGCAGGAATCCCCTCGGTAGGGGCGAAGGAAGATCGGGCATTGTGACCGAGATTCTTCCTTTTCGCAACCCCAAAGGAAGCATCAACTTGACTAGGCGGGTTGAATTGCAGACACTCTTAACTCCCCCGCTCTCTTCTTAAAGCCCTCTCTCTAGGACAAACTTGCTATGGCCAGCACTAGGACCGCAGGATCAGGTGTCACTTTCGCCCTGGTGGTGTTCGTGTTTGTGGCGGTTGGTGCCATTGGCGGGTTCGTCTGGGCCTACATGGCTCTGGACGAGCAGATGATCGCGCACGCGACCATGGAGAAGCGCCTGCTGGAGGTGGTGAACGCTTCCGAGGAGGGCAGTGACGCGGTATCACTAGTGAAGCAGATCAGCGGTGGCAAGACGGTTGTCGGTGCGCTTCTGCAGGAACGCCGCGATGCGGGAGCCCTGTTGGTCGGGGACGAGAACGCAACCGTTGGATCCATCAAGAGCGCTTTCGGTCTAGCCGATGGCGATGTGCTCAAAAGTGTCTTCTCCGACATGAGACGCAAGATGGTGGAGGGGGAAGCCCGCGTCACCGAGCTTGGCGCACAGGTCGCAATCTACAAGAAGGCCATTGACGATCAGACCAAGAGCCTCGAAGTAGCGAACTCGGAAAAGGTTCGCGCCATTCAAGAGGTTCGCGCCGCCGTTGCTCCCACGATTGAGGCTGCGACTCGACTGCAGCACGAGCTCGAGGACCTCAAGACGCGTTTCACTCAGAACCTCGAGGCAATCGCCGCACAGGCGCAACAGCGCGAGGCCTCACTTCAGGCGGAGATCGACGGACTGAATGAGCATGTTGCAGTTCTGGCCACTCGCGCCAAGGAATTGCAGAGCGCCGTCGACGCCTATCGGGTCAAGCCAGAGGACGCTTCGCAACTGGTCGATGGTCACATCGTCACCGTGGATCAGACGGAGAACCAGGTCTATATCTCGCTCGGCAAGGGCGACCGCATCCGTCCCACGATGACCTTCGAGGTCTACGACGACGCCATCAACATCCAGACAGATCCCAAGTCGGGCCGCGAGCGCGATGGCAAGGCCAGCATCGAAGTGATCCGCGTAGGCGAGAACTCCAGCCTCGCTCGCATTGTCCGCCGCGGCACGGGGACAACCATCGGCAAGAACGATGTAATCGCCAATGCGGTCTACAGCCCCGATCACAAGTATCGGTTCCTCGTGCACGGCAAGTTCGACGCTGACGCGGATGGCCGCCTCAGCGAACTCGATGCCGATTACATCCGCGGCCGAATCCTCGACTGGGGTGGCATCGTTGTCCCCGAGGTTGATGGAGAGACCAAACTGACGGGCGACTTGGACTTCCTGGTAGTGGGTGTGCAGCCCCCAGCCCCAACTCCGCTTCCCCTCGAGGCAACCGATGCTCAGTTTGACGCTTACCAGCGCGCCCGCTCCTCGCGAGAGCTGTATGACTCACTGGTGGAGCAGGCACGCGAGGCTCAGATTCCGGTCCTCAACTGGAATAGGTTTCAGGTACTGACCGGGGACCCTCTGCGCTGAGGTTCTCAGGGTGAGGGGACAGAAACTAATCGCCCGAGCGATCCATGCGGCCCAGTACGCCGCTCTCCGCGGCTCGTTTTCTCTGCTACACAGTTTTGATGTGAATCAGAACATGCGCACCGCCGCGGGAGTGGGCTCGCTTTTCTTTCGTCTGAGCCCCAGGCACCGAGAGCGCACCCGATCAAACATCGCGCGATCGTTTCCCCAGATGTCGCTCGAGGAAGCTGATGCGCTGGCGGAGCGCTCTATCCAGAGCATGTTCCAGCTCTTCATGGTGGAGAGCATGGCAACTCCCCGGCTGATCGGACCGAGCACCTGGAGCAGACATGTGGAGTTGGGCGACATCTCACAGGCCAGTGAGGTCGCCCTCGCTGACAAACCCGTGATCTTTGTGACGGGCCACTGCGGCAACTGGGAGGCACTGGGCTTCACCATGAGTGTGATCGGATTCCCCATGACTGCCCTAGCGCGGCCCCTCGATAATCCTTGGCTTGATGAGTGGATTGTCAGGACCCGCGAAGCGCGCGGATTGAAGGTGCTGACCAAGTGGGGCGCCACCAGCGAAGTCCAGCGCATCATCGAAGCGCGAGGTCGAGTCGCGTTCATCGCCGATCAGAATGCCGGAGATGATGGTCTGTTCGTCCCATTCTTCGGTCGGCTCGCCTCGAGTTACAAGTCGATCGGGCTCCTGGCGATGCGCTATGAAGTCCCCATCGTGGTCGGCCTCGCCCAGCGCCTATGCGGCCAGTTCCGCTATCGGGTCTCCTGCGTGGATGTGATCAAGCCGCAAGACTGGGTCGATCAAGCTGACCCGCTCTTCTACATAACTGCGAGATACAACCGTGGCATTGAAACTGCGGTCCGACAGGCTCCGGAGCAGTATCTCTGGATCCACCGCAGATGGAAAAGTCGACCCCCGTGGGAGCGCAAGGGAGAGCCGCTGCCCGCGCGATTTCGGCACCGATTGGAGACACTGCCTTGGATGACTCAAGCCGATGTGAACGCCTGCTGCATCCCCGTGAAGACCCCGCCAAGTTGAGCTAACCTAGCCTGTTCACGGATGCGCCAGTTCGTAATACTTTCACGCGAAGGAGGCTCCTTAGGGGCCATGCCACCGCTCGGTAGTCGTGCGGATGTTCTGCAGAGCCTTGCCGGGTTGAACATCGCCAGTGATGGAACGAGTGAAGGCTTGCTGCATGGCCCCGGCATCATGCTGGAGATGATGCCTCAAGAGGACCCCGTGCGTCAGATCCTGTTGAGCATCAATGATGAAGACATCGCGTGGAGCGTGATCATGAGAATGCTGGGCAAACTGCCCTGGGAACTGCTCGACCCCGAGTCGGGACGCAAGTTGAAACGCGACTTGTGAGTTGCGGCTGAACTAGGCGGCGGACTCCACAGTCCATCGGATCACTCGTCTAGAGATTCACTGTCGATGCCAGCCGCCTCACCAGCAAGTTTCTTTTCGCGGTAACGCCGCATCCAGTTCTCCCAAGTCTTGCCGGCCGCCGCATCCTTGCCACTGAAGACAAGGCGGATGATTTTGTCAATGGCGATGCTGCGCCGAGGCGAGCCATCCTTGGGATCGATCCGCAGATTGGAACTCTCAGGCGTTGCTCCCACGCGCACATCAAAGATGTAGCCCTCGACGGCGCTGCCATCATGCAACTCGGCCGTGACATCTCCTCGATATTCAAGCGCCTCGCCCAAGGCCTTCATCAGCGCCGCTGCATCGTCGGCACCTACCGAGTCACCCTGAGCATGGGGCTGAGGGCTAGGCCGAGCATGCGTGCCCGCTTCATGACCCGTCATGAGCTGCCGCCAACCGCTCCCTCGCGCCCGCGTTCCGAGGAAACACGGGCGGCATTGGAAACTAGTTCGTCGATCTGCCGGATCAACTGCGCCGCCTCGTCCGCTGCTCGCTCGAGGCTGGACGCGCCCGTGGTGGCGCGCATTACATCGGGACGCTGTGTTCGCTCCGAAAGTTGCTTGGCTTCGCGGCGCAGGCTGGCTTCGAGAGAGCAAGCAGCGCGCAATAGCGTCAACTTGCTGTCCTTGGCATCCAGCATCGCTAGGGAGTTCGTGCCCGCCAACCGGAGTGAGTGAATGGTCGCAGAGGGCGCCACTGACTGGTCGCGACCTCCTGCCGCGCTTGAACCTACTTCTGACATGGGGGCATTGTCGCTTCTCACCGCCAGCGGAGCAAGCGGAGTGCATTGGCTGTGGACTGTTAGTGTCTGATAGAATCAAGCCTCAGACCCCTGCTCCGCCCCTCTTTCTTCGGAGCAAGCCACTGCCCTCGCGACTGCTTCTAGAACTCCATGAAAGTACTCGTCACAGGCGGCGCTGGATACATCGGAAGCCATACTGCGCTGTCGCTGCTGGCCTCCGGGCACGAGGTAGTTCTTCTGGACAACCTGCGCCGTGGCCATCGGAAGGCTGCCGAAATCGTTGTCAACATCGCCGGCTCCCGCGGGGCTTTCGTGGAAGCAGATGTGGGAGATGCCAACGCCGTCGCGGCGGCACTCACCGATCACGGCGTGGAAGCGGTGATTCACTTTGCCGCGCTGGCATATGTCGGTGAGAGTGTCGAACTGCCGTTGCAGTACTGGCGGGCCAATCTCGCTGGCTCCCTCGGTTTGCTTGAGGCCATGGACCGCTGCGGAGTCTCGCGGCTCGTTGCCTCCAGCACATGCTCGACCTATGGATGTCCTGATGCCGAGTTCATTCCCATAGCCGAGTCCTGTAGGCAGGATCCCGTCAATCCTTATGGCGAATCCAAACTAGCGGTCGAGAGAATGGTGCGCGCACACGCCGCCATGAAGACTCGCAGCGGAACGCCCTTCGCCTTCGCCTTGCTTCGGTATTTCAATGTTGCTGGATGCGATCCCCAGGGCCGACTTGGCGAAGATCATGAGCCGGAAACTCACCTCGTTCCCAGTGCGATTCTCGCGGCGCTAGGTCGGCGCCCTCCCCTGCAGGTGTTCGGTCGCGATTGGGACACCCACGATGGAACATGCGTGCGCGATTATGTGCATGTCACTGATCTGGCCGAGGCTCACATCGCCGTGCTCGAGAAACTGAACCCATCCAGCCCCATGGTCTTCAACATCGGAACTGGCCGAGGTGACTCCGTGCTCGAGGTGATCAAAGCATGTGAGCGCGCCACGGGTCGCACTGTGCCTTGCGTGGACGCACCGCGCCGCGCCGGCGACCCGGGACTTCTCATCGCAGATGCCAGGAAAATCGCCGCAGAGCTGGGGTGGCGCGCCCGCTTCTCCAGCATGGATGAGACCTGCAGCCACGCCGCCCAGTGGTTCACGGCCAACCCGCGCGGCTATCGCTGAACCTTTAGAACGGCAGCGTGATTCCCGCATAACACTGCACGCCGTTCAGTCCGGGATTTCCCGATCCCGTTCGCGCGTTGGAGAGGTGATACCAGCGGACCCCAGCCATGATGCGCCAGTCGGCGCTGGGATCAGGTGCGAATGTGAGACCCGCTCCTGCCTGCGGAGTGAAGTTCATAGTGGCGCCGCCGCTGGGCACATCGCTGCCCGTGAACACCATTCCGAATCCGCCGTCCAGGTAAACCGAGAAAGTGTCGCGGCGCACAAAGTGCCAGCGAAACAGAATGTCTGCGCCGCCTCCGCCGGTGTTACCACTGATGTCTTGCTGGAAGTACTGGCCGTTCAGTTGCGCGTCCACGCTGAAGCCAGAGAGGCAGAACCAGGAGAAGCCGAGCAGAACCTGCTCTGATTGAATCCCATCAAGATTGTTCATGTATCCGGCGAGGAGGTTGACCCGCCATGAGCCCTCTTCGCCAAAGGTTGTGATGCGCTTGGGCGTAACAGTTGCATCGACCTTGGATGGGACGCCAGCGTCCTGAAACTTCACGTCCGAGGTCCACGACGATTCAGGCGCCACCATCGACAGCGCTCCAGAGTTGATTTCTGGTGTAAAGAGTCCCGCGGCAAGCGCGGGCGCCGAAATGAGCAGCACCGCTGCTACTAAAAAGTTTCTCATTGTCGCTGCGCAGCTGTTGTTCATTTCGTCCTCTCCTAGCGCGCGCTAGTGATGTCGCGCTTGGTGGAAGTTAGCGGATACAAAACTCGCCGTCCGAGCGCTCCGACACGCTCGAACGGCGGTAATCGCTGGCCTGAAAGCCGCGAAGTAGTCTGCTCGGAAAGTATCGCGCAATCACCCGGTAGGTCAATGGAGGAACCAAATGATTTGCAATCTCTTTAACACCTTGTTGGAACCACTCTTATGACCTTGACACCGCACCCAGGCTCGGCTGGAGCCCCCCAAATCGTCCCAGAACCTAGGCAAGTAGGGATAGGCGTCATCTGGAGGCTTGGCAGTAACGGGAACGCACCAGTGCAAGTTCTTTGCTCGAAGCGCAAACTGGGCGACACCTTAGGCGGCTATTGGGAGTTTCCCGGGGGGAGGATTGAGCAGGGAGAGACGGTTCTTCAGTGCGTAGTACGAGAACTTCAGGAAGAAACGGGCATCACCATGTCCGCTGCGCATGGGGTTTGGTCAGAGGTGGTCGTCTTTGAGCCAGCAAGCGGCTCCGGCGCGCCCCGCTTTCACATGATTCACGCTCCCGCACCCTTGGGCGCGGCCCCCATGCCCCTGGAGTCGGAGGAGTGCCGCTGGGTCGGCCTGCATGACCTTGCTGCTCTCAAGTTCCCTCCGGCGAATCAGGTCATGGTGCGCCACATCGAAGTGACCCTCGCTCGGTCCG
>SIAA01000041.1 GCA_009692045.1 Phycisphaerales bacterium
CCCGAGATCTGGGTTCCCGTATAGCGCCACACTTCGGTGGTGGCACCTGGTTTTACTGCGGCGGAGGCGGGGTGCGCGAGCAGCGTCATCTCCACATCTGCCGCCGAACAGAGGGCAACCGGGGCCGAGAGAATGCACAGGAGCAGAGTGGTGCAGTGTGAGATGCGGTTCATAGAACCAGATACCGCCACCTCTCTGCAAAGGTTGCAAGTGTTGGCCTAGTTTGTATTGGCTGAGTTTTCGGGGGTGGGTTCACCACACCCCGATGCCGCTGCTGAGAATCAACCTCGATGTTGTCTCAATTCCCAAGCTCGAATCCTGCGACAATGTTTTCGCCAGCGCTGGGTACGATTTCGACCCATAGTTTGCTGCCAGTTGGCAGCGTCTTAGGAACTTCGACATGGGTGTGCCAGTTGTCTTTCTCTAACTCGGCCTTGGCCTTCACTGAACCCTTGGCGTCCTGAGTCCCAATCCAGAACCGGACCACAGTGACTTTGGCAGAGCTGCCAGTGATCCACACATCCACCGGAGCCTCACCACCAGCCGTGAGCACGCCGTCACGCGATGCCTTGATGGTGAATCCGCCAACACTTTGCTCGCCGAGCTGGATAACCGCGCCACCAGGGTGGGCATCGTGCGCGTCGTGAGTGGCGCCGACCTCAGGCGCGGAAGCTGTCTCTGAACCCGCAGGTTGCTTGTCACATCCAGACAATGGCAGGGCAACCCAAGCGAGCGGCAACATGAAGAACAAGGCGACGGTGTGAGGTGTTGGCATGATGATCATCTTTCGAGTTAGGGGCGGGCGGACACGAACTTCGCAGGGAGCCGGGCATTGAACACCAGCGCGTAGCCGGCGGGCACAACAAAGAGATTCAGAAAAGTGGACGAGAGCAGGCCTCCCAGAACGACGATTGCCAGCGGCGCCAGAAGTTCGCTTCCCGGCTTTCCACTCGCCATCGCCAGGGGGATGAGCCCGAGAGCCGCAGTAAGAGCTGTCATCAGGATGGGCACCAGCCGCTCCATCGACCCCTGGATGATCGCCTCGCTGGTGGACTTGCCCTCGTGCTTCTCAAGGTGATCGTAGTGATTGACGAGCAGGATTCCGTTGCGGACGGCGATTCCAAAAAGCGTCACGAAACCAACCATGCTCGCGATGGAGATTACAGGAGCGATGTACCGCGATGAGGAGAGGCCCAGGAGCGCGAGGGTGTTGCCAATGAGCGTCGGCGACTCGGTGATGTAGATCGCAGCAACGCCACCGATCAGTGCCAGCGGCAGGTTGACCATGACCAGGATCGCCACGCGGCTCTTGCCGGTTGACAACTGGAGCAGCAGGAACATCAGCACCGCGACAGCGGCACCCATGGTGTAGATCGTTCGGCTGGCCGACTGCTGGGCTTCGAACTGCCCACCATAGTGGACGGTGTATCCCGCACGCTGCACGATCGGATCGACTTTGCTCTGGACGACGGCCACGAGCTGCCCCAGGTTGTAACCGTCAGCCACATTCGTCGAGATCAAGGCCTTCCGCTGAGCGTTCTGCCGAGTGATGAGATTGCTCGTGCGCTCCGGACCGATGTCGGCGACCTCCCGCAGGCGCACCAGTGCGCCGCCGATGCCACGAAGCTGCAGATCCATGATCTGCTCAATACGCTCTCGCTCGCTCTCGGCCAGACGCACCACCATCTCGTAGCGCTGAACGCCTTGATTCACTTCCGCCACCCGCTCGCCATACAGCGCCTGCTGCACCTGCTCTGCGGCATTGGCGGGAGAGAGTCCGGCCGCCGCGAGATCCTGATGGCGATAACGAATCGGCAGCGATGTGATCATGACTTCGCGATTGGCGGCAACATCGCGCGTTCCAGGCACACTGCGCAGCGCCTCCTCGATCTCCTTCGCCAGCTCCCGAAGCTTGTTGAGGTCATCGCCGTAAACACTGATGGCGATGGCGGCGGGGGTGCCGGAAAGAACATGGGACAATCGATGCTCGATGGGTTGGCCAACCATCGTTGTGACCCCGGGAATGTTGGAGATGATTCGGTCAATCTCGGCGCGAACTGCATCTTGGTTTGCCTCAGGCGTGACCGTCACCTCGATCTCCGAGTTGCTCACGGGCTCGGCATGCTCATCGCGCTCGGCCCGGCCCGTGCGCCGAGTGACGCTCGATACTCCCTCGATCGCGGCCAGTTGCAGTTCCACTCCAACAGCAAGCCGGTTGCTCTCTTGGAGCGAAGTCCCAGGCGGCGCCATGAGGAACACTGCGAAGGTTCCCTCCTTGAACGCAGGTAGAAAGGAAGTGCCGAAAGTCGAGGCAAGCAGCAGCGAAAGCGCCGTGAGCGCTCCCGCCACACCCAGCACAAGGCGACGATTGCTGACACTGCTCCGGAGCATCGGGCCGTACCAAGACTTCAGTCGCCGTACCAGCAAGCCATCGTGGGCGGCGTGAGATCCAGTAGCTCCTTCGGTCGTCGCTCTCTCTCCGAACGATCTCTTGAAAAGCACATGGCACAGCGCGGGTGTCACCGTTAGCGCTACCAGCAGCGAAGCGAGGATAGAAGTGATATAGGCAATGCCAAGAGGCTGGAAGAAGCGACCCTCCAGGCCCTGAAGAAACAGCAGTGGGACAAAGACCATGCAAATGATGACCGTGGCGAAAACCACCGAGGCGCAGATTTCGTTACTCGCTTTGGCGACGACATCAAGGAAGGGCTGTCGGAGATTCACCGGTAGCGCCGAGTTCTCCTTGAGCCGCCTCAGCACATTCTCCACATAGATGATGGCATCGTCGACAAGTTCGCCAATCGCCACGGCGAGCCCGCCCAGCGTCATGACATTCACGGCCATTCCACATGCCCACAGGATCAGCATGGCTAACGCGAGCGAGAGCGGCAGGGCGGTGAGCGTGATGATGGTGGCCCGCATGTTCATCAGGAACAGAATCAGGATGACCGCCACGACGACGCTCGCCTCGACTAGGACCCCGACAACATTGCTCACCGATCGGTCGATGAACCTTGATGCGCGGAACGGGTCGCGATTGAGGATCATCCCTCGCGGCATAGATTTTTCGACCTGATCGAGTACCCCGTCGACTTGCGCTGTGAGAGCGAGCGTGTTGGTTCCGGGCGTCCTTTGCACGCTCACGACGACTGCCGGTAGTCCACGATCCGCAGCCGTACCGCGTTTGGGGGCGGGGGCTAACTGCACATCGGCGACTTGCCCAATCGTGACTGCCGCACCCTTGTGATACTTGACGAGAGTCTGCGCAATGTCTTCGGTGTCTGTGACGCGCGCCATCTGGCGGATTGGCAGCTCGAGGTTCTGAACATTGGGAACATAGCCGGCGCTGGCGGTGCTGTGCGCTCCGCGAGCGGCCTCAACTACATCGCCAATTGTCAGTCCGTACAGAGCCAGTTGGTCCTGCTTCACATTTATCTGGTACTGCGGCAGCTCTCCGCCAATGGCCACGACCTGCGCCACGCCTGGCACCGCGAGGATCTTGTTCCTCAGGTCGAACTCGGCGAAAGAGCGCATCTCCAGCGGGCTTACCGACCCATCGGGCGACGAGAGCGCCATCAGCATTATCTCGCCGGTGATGCTCGTGACCGGCGTGATCTCCGCGTGGGTGTTAGACGGCAGGCTCTCCCGCACCGCGCTCAGGCGCTCGCTCACAAGTTGCCGCGCCCGGTAGATGTCGGTGCCCCAATCGAATTCGACCCAGACGATCGACAGCGATGTCGCGCTAGCACTGCGAACTCGGCGCGTCCCCGGTAGGCCGTTGACTGCGGTTTCGATGGGGAAGGTGACATTGGATTCCACCTCGTCTGCCGCCAGCCCGCCAGCCTCGGTCATGACGACAACCGTGGGTGCGTTCAGTTCGGGGAACACATCAACGGGCATTTCCGAGACCTTGAACCCGGCATAAACCAGCAGCAGCCCGGCAATCACGATTACCAGTGAGGAGCGTTGAAGAGAGAACGCGATCAGTTTGGCAAGCATCAGTCCTTCCCTTCATGGAAGGTGCCGTCAGGATGGAAGTGGCCGCCTTTCGCCGAGCTGCCGCTGGTGGCGAGCATCAGTTGATAGTTCCCTCCAATAACGACTTCGTCTCCCTCCCCGACTCCGCTGGCGATCGCGATCCAGCGACCATCATCCAGGCCAACATCCGCCTCCATACGAATCGCCAGATCCGGGTTGGCAGGATCGCGGCGGAAAATGATCGGCGTCGCACCGTCTCGCATCACCGCCGAAAGGGGTACAGCCAGTTCCTCGACGCCACCGTCGAGAGTGACCTCGAGGTGAGCCGATACACCCGCGCGCGCCCAGACCGAGATCGTCTGTGGTTGCACCAAGAGATCGATCGTTCGTTCATCGGCATCCGCGGTCAGGCCGATCTGAAGTTGTCCGCTCATCGCATCCTGAAGCGGCACGCTTCCGCCTTGCGGCGGCGCGATTCGGGAGGCAAGCCCGTCGCGCAAGCGGCCGAGATCCGCCTGCAGTCCCCGGGCGCGGAAGCGGATCTTCTCCGGCTGTACCACCGTGAGAATCAATCCGTTCGCCTCTGCAAGACCGCCCGGAGTGATGCCGAGTGACTCGACGATCCCAGGTGCCATGGCGCAGACGGTGAACTCCCCGGCGGCTTCAACATCGTCAACACCAAGTTCCAGACCCGGGCGCGAGTCCCCTTCAGCACCAGCGCAGTTGCTGCTGCGAAGGAGCAACTCGCGCCGTGATTTCAAGGAACGCAGTTCGGCCTCAGCCAGCCTCTGTTGAGCTTGAAGTTCGGCATCCTTCTCTGTCACATCGGCGAGTTCGGCCTGAGTCGCACTGAGTGCGGAACGCGCCTCGGTGAACTGCAAAGTACTCCCGGCACCGGCAGATCGCAGATCATGAAGATGCTTGAGCCGATCCTCCCAGATGGTCACCTTGTCCTCGAGACTCCGTCCGTGGCGGCGGTGCGCCTCGCGTAACGGCCCCATCGAGTCGACCTTGGCTTGCATCCCGATAATCTGCTCGTGGAGGCCGCGCCACTCTGAAGCGTCAACCCGGTAGAGCGGTGTTCCGATCTCAACTCTCAGCGATTCAGTGACGAGAAGTTCGACCCGCCCGGATAGCGGCGTGCGATACTCGCGGCGGGCCGTCGGTAGCAGTTCAAACTGTCCAGGCACACGCAGCGTTTGGGCAATGTTGCGCAACTCGACCTTGGCAAAGGTGATCCCCAGGTTCTGCCGCACGGAGGCGGGGATCTCGACACGATTCGTAGGAGCAGGAGAATCGTTGCTCCCGGAAGCGGTGGCGTGATCGTGCTGGTCGGCTTCGGCCTGCGTCTCCGCGTCGCGATTACATCCCGACATGCTGATGGCAGCAGTCAGAGTGAGTGAGGTGATGAGGCTGATTTGTGTGGTGTTCATGAGATGGTTCAGTGAGGTGGAGGTTCTGTGGGATCGGGGCCCATGATTTCCTGGACATCAATTGCGGCGAGAGCCTCGTCGCAGCGGGCTTCGATCAGCGTGAGTCTGGCAACCCGCTGCCGGGAGAGGCTTTCCAGCAGCACCAGAGTGTCTACCTCCCCTAGCTGCGCGACCTGCCGCGCGTCTGCATATTGCGCGTCGACGAGAGGGACGATCTCGGACTCGAAAATCTCACGCTGGCGCGCGGCGGCGAGAAGGCGGATGCCAGCCGAACGGATTCCGGAAATCAACTGCTCCAGAGTCGACTCGGCGTTCACCCGAGCCACTACTCTGCGTGCGAACGCCTCCGCAATGCGCTGGCGATTTGCGTTCAGTATCGGCAGGGGGATGCTGAACCCGAGCAGGTATTGATCGAGATTGTCCTCGCTGCCGTATCCCGGAGAGATTGAAAGGTCTGGATACTGCTTTCTGATTTCCAGTTCGAGTGTCTTCTCCGCCGTTGCATACTCGGCGATTACAATCGCCATTGCGGGGCTGCTCGCCTCCAGCGACTCGCGATCGGCTCGTGCGGATGCATCAACTATGAGTCCGGAGTGGGGCCCGATTCCATCAGCGCGAAAGTTCGCGGGAGCGTCCGGAGAAAGTCCCATGAGTTGCCGCAGTTGCAGGTCGGATTCGGCTTTGCGCGACTCGAGTACCGCGAGTGCGGCGAACGCACTTGCCCTCTCGATGCGGAACAGCCGTGCCTCGATCCGAGTCATCTCTCCCGTCTGTTCCATGGCATTGACGACCACAAGGATGGGATCAACTCGCGCCATGAAGTCTTGCGTGGAATTCAACTGCGCGATGAAGCCGGTCCAGTGAGTCCAGGCACGGCGGATCGCCAGCCGCGTGTTCCACTCGCTCTGAGCCACGCGCGCAAGTTCTGCGCCATGTTCAAGGCCAGCCCGTTGCTTCTCGATCTCCAACCGACCGGAGATCGGAATGGTAAGACCGATTGCGGCGAACGCCCTCCATGGCTGGGGTGTGCCCTGAACGATCCGAGTCAAATCGACGCCCAGCGTTGGGTCTTCCCACAGACCCGCATTCTCAGCGGTGGACTTCGTGACTCCCGCGTTCAGGCGCGCCACACGGAGGTCGGCATTGAAAACCAACCCAATAGCTTCCGCTTCGCTACACGAAATGCCATCGTCGAGATTGAATGTGGTGTTGGCGGGAGGTGCGGCGAGTTGGGCTGCGAAGTCACGCACTTCGGTGCCCTCGGGTGTGCGGGCAAGAAACGCCTCCCGGTGGCCAGCCAAATCAAGCGGCTGTTGTTCATAGCTCTGGCATCCGGCCGCTAGCAGGATCAGGGTGACGGCCATGGAACTGCTGCGGGATCCTCCTGAGAACCCACTTGCCCGAGTCCTTCTGGCGTGAAGGGGATGCATTGTCACGGAGAGTGTTCCTGCAAGTTTCTGAAAGGCGATCCGATGATGCGTCGTCCCGGAATCACGAAAGAGCGCCAGCGCACGAGCCGGAAGGCTCGACGATCGATGACGGAGCGAGTTGCAGCTGACTAGATCAGCAGGCGCGTTGATTCCAGCGCGAGCACCTGCGCTGAAACGCTGAAGTCTGGTGGGTGAGTACACAGGCCTCGCTCACGCCAAGCCATCAACCCTTGCGAGAGCGAAGAAATCATGAGAACAGCGGGCACGATCGCTCTTGGCTCGGGGCTGTCACCGCGTGCCCTGCAGGCAGCTGGAGCTTGATCGTCGTCTGGAAGAGGAACATGAAAGTGGCTACCGCATCCGTCACTGGGATGATCCGCCATGTCAAACAATCCATGATCATGGCTCGAGACATCAGAGGCATCCTCGGGACTACCGGCCGAATGGCAATCAGATTCGGCGCAGTGAGAGCACTCTGAAGCAGTGCTGGCGGTGGGTGCCGAGCAGGGCCCGGTCGGCACACAAAGAACTCGGCCTGGGGCAACACCAAAGACTCCCTGAATGCCGATCAGGAAGGCGGCGACTACCTGGAGAGTGCTTCGAGGCATATTCATATCTATGGCGGAGGCGATGGCAAAGTGTAACAAACTAGATACCGGTGTGCGACATTCCCTTCTGCCATGACGCGTGCTCGACAACGCCAGCAGCATCGGAATGCTGCTGGTGCCGCGTGGAACATTCATAATGGGCGCCAGCCCGGGAGACGCGGAGGCGTACTCCAACGAATCTCCACCGCATCAGGTGACGCTGACCAACGCGTACTACATGATGCGTCGAACTGAAGTAACGCAGGCCCCGCCGGCGCGCTGGCCCGCTACCCACACACGCCGCAGGTGAAGTCACTGGTTGAGTGGGATGGGCCGGCTGATCGCAGCGACCCGATCATCTGCACACCATCAAGCTCAACAACCGGGCGGTGAATACCGCCAGCGGCGGCATGGGGCGGTGCTGCGCTCCTGGTTCGTTGATGCCTGCGACATTCCCGAACACATCTCGACGATCGTGTCGACTGACGGCGGCGCCATCTGGAGCGTGCGTCAGCCGATCGTGGTGAGCGGCGCCACGACACTAAAGGAAGTCGATCCCTGCGCCATCGCCATGGCGGACGGCGTGAGTTTCACCCGCGTGGGAACTGCGTTCAGCATTCCTGGGCTGGCTTTCGAGCAGGGTCAAGGGTGGCAGAATGCCTTCTAAAGCATGATCTCGCCCACGGGCGTGACCTAGACCATCGAGCCCGGGGTGCGGCTGGCTGCGCCGAGTGACCGCGAGATCACCGATCCGTTTGTGGCGGAACTTCCCGGCGGTGGCTGGAAGATGATTTACAAGACATCGCCGGTGGGCGGGCAGGGTGAACCGGGGCAGTGCCCGTAAGGAGAGAGGGCAGACTGACCGCCCGCGAATCCGCCTCAGCCCCAGACCGACAACAGCTGCGCCGGATCAGCGCCATCGACCGCGCCATCGGCATTCAAGTCCTCCGCGACCACATGGGCGATCTGTCCGGTGAGTCGATTGTTGGAGCTGAAGAGGTACTTGAGGTAGAGAGTGACAGTAGTGCCAGCAGGAGCCACAGCGGGCGGCATCATGAAGGGGAACTCGCTTGCTACGAGGTTGCCAATCGAAGTCACGCCACCCGCCCGCGGCTCCCAGCGCCACCGTTACGGGCGCGTCGAGTGTGAGCTCAGCCTGATCCAGCGACATGGTGATGGGAATGCAGCGCGGGAACCGGTTGCAGTAGTGGTCGTAGAGATAGTCGGCATTGCTGACATGCAGTGACAGCGTTCTGAACTCGGCGCTGGTGAAGGGCCTCAGCGCGGGCATCAACTTGACATTTGCAGTGCCCGCGAAGTGGGGCGAGGCGATGTCCGCGGTGACCGAAGAATGGGAGTGTGGCATTGGGGACATGGGAACTCCAGTGATGGATGGTGAAGAGGCGAGGGTTGAGGCATCACCCTCGCTGGAGGAGGCTGGCGCGGACTGGGCTGCGGGGACCTGCCGTTGAGGCAAACTGCGGAGAAAGTATGCCCCCCGATCCTTACCGATTCCCTATAGCGCAATCGGTAGAGCGGACGGCTGTTAGCCGCCAGGTGACTGGTTCGAGTCCGGTTGGGGGAGTTCTAGATCAGCCCGCGAAAGCGGGCCGGTTGTTGCTTTGGAACGGGAGAGTGGAACCGGCTGGGGGGCTGGGGGTGTCAGAACTTGCGGGATTGGCGGGGATTCTGGCCGGTGAGCGCCAGCGGGCCAGCGGGCCAACGCACCAGCGGGCCAGCCGCCGAACTCCTGTGTATCGGGAGTTGGACCAACCCCGCCCAATCGTTGAACGCGCTGACAGCAGCGGTCCCCGCGTACACGACATTCGCGCCCACCCGCGAAGTGCGGGATCAATGCATGGCGAGTCCCCACTGTGGGTTTGCCTAGGTATCTGTCAAGCGCAATTGCCACGAACCGGTTCCGAGTGAAACCGCCCGGGTGACTCGCTACACCAGTACCTGACGGGATGTTCGCGGGTGACTTTGTCTGGAGATACGCGCCGGTCTGTTTTGGCATCTCTTGTATCCAGGGGATCAAGTGGTGCACCATCACGGATGGTTCGGCAGTCAACAGGAGAATAAACAGTGATAATCCGCAATTGCTCGTTCGTGATGGTGGTCGTGGTGCTTGGTGCGTCGTCGGCCCTCGCCGACACGGTCGTCAAGGGGCAGACACTCACAAAGAAGGTGGTCGTGACTGAAGTCGCCCAAGCCACATCGAAGTCAAGGTCGTCGTCAAGACTTCGACGGGATCCTGGGTGACCGCAACCGATCTCACCGAAGAGGTCCACGAAGCAGAGGCTCAATCCCCGCCCCCGCCGCGGTGATTGATGACTGCAATGGTAACGGTGTCGCTGATGAGATCGACATCGCGAACGGATCGGAGCATGACATCGATGGCGATACCCATCCGGATTCGTGCGAGATCCAGGCGGGGGATGTCAATCTTGATGGAACTGTCAACGGCGCAGATGTCAACATCGTCCTCGGATGGTGGAACCTCAGTTACTCGCCGTCGGCTGATGTCACCGGGGACGGCACAGTCGACGGGCACGATCTCGCCGCGGTGCTGGCCGCGTGGGGTACCCATCCATTCTGATTGGATCGTGGTGAGGAAACTCTGAGATTCCTCGCGGGTTCCCGGTGGAGTCCCGCCATATCGTGCCCCCCATGCAAGATGCCACCTACAAGCGGATCGTGCTGAGCCAGTTCGACGCAGCATTCGTGATGCTCGAGGAGTGCATTCGCAAGTGTCCGGGGACGAAGTGGCGCAGCAAGGTCGGCAATTGGCAGTTCTGGCATGTGGCCTATCACGCGCTCTACGGCGTCGACGGCTACACCGCGCGCAAGTCAACAGACTGGAAGCCTCATGCCAAGTACCACCCGGGTGGCATGGCGGATGTCATGGATGAGTTCCCGACACGAGAGATCTCCAAGCGCGTGATGCTTGACTACCTAGCGCACTGTCGCCGGAAACTCTCCGCCTCGGTGAAGCGCGAGACGCCAGCATCGCTGCGAGGCGAGGCGGGATTCCCATGGCTCCACTTCTCGCGCGCAGAACTGCTCGTCTACAACCTGCGCCACTTTCAGCACCACATCGGCCCGCTCGGAGCACTGCTCCGCCGCGCGAAGGTGGACACGAAGTGGTGCAAGGATGCGAAGGCGGCGCGGTGAACGGCCGCAGCAATCGCGTCGGGCGTTAGCACCGACGGGAATCACGACGCGAACGCGCGTCGTCTAGTTGGGATCCTGTCTCCCGAACAAGAAGGTCCATGGCGAAGTGGGGGATCTTCTGGTCCTTCATGGGAGTGCTCGCGCTGGGCGCATTGCTGTCGGGCTTCAGTCGAGGAAGCGCACGATGCCGGTGTCGACATCGTAGATCGCGCATAAAACGGGAAGTTTGCCCTCGTCATTCGCCTTGCTCAGGATCTCGCTGCACTTGAGTAGCTGGGCCGCCTGCCAGCGCACATTGGCGATCTCGGCATCCCTGAGGCTCATCTCGCCATCGGCGCCCTTGGGCACTCCGGCAAGCGCGGGCTTGATGGCCGCGACGAACGCCGACATCTTGCCGGGCAGTTCCCTTCCCGCCACGGTCGCCATGACGGCACCGCACTTTGTGTGACCGAGCACCACAATCGTGTGCACGCCGAGCGAGGTGACGCCGTACTCGAAGGTGCCGATAGCAGTGTCGGTCAGAATGTTGCCCGCGTCGCGAACGACGAAGAGCGAGCCGATGCCCTGGTCAAAGATGAACTCGGGCGGCGTGCGCGAGTCGGCGCAAGTCAGCACGCCGATCGACGGGGATTGGCCCTCTGCGCCGGTCTGGACGACTCGCTCATGCAGCCAGTCGTGGGCGCGGACATCGCCGGACAGGTAGCGGGCGTTGCCGTCCTTGAGTACCTGAACCGCCCGATGAGGCTCGATGTAGGTGGAGACAGTCCCGCCGTTCGTGCCTTGGTCAACCGTTGTGCAGGATGCGAGCGTGGCCGAGAGGCCGAGCGTGGTGACTGAGCGTGCCATAGGTCGACATTCTACCGCCCACAGAATGTTATTTCTCAGTCCCAGTTGGACAGCATGATGGCGAGGTCGATGGCGTCCACGGACCCACTGTCATCGAGGTCGCCCGCTGCGTCTGCTGTTCCCCACGCACCGAGCAGATACGAAAGGTCCGCGCCGTCGATGTCGCCGCAGTTCGGGCGGCGAGCGATGGCTACTACGCGGCGCTCAATGCGATGTTTGCGGGTGATGTTGCTCCGATGAATGTGGTCTGGTCGCATGAGGCCGATGTGACGCAAGTTGGTCCATTTGGCGGACGATTGACCGGTTGGGAGGCCGTCGGTCCGGACTGGGCGCATGTCGCGAGTCGGGAAATCGGAGGTCAGGTTGTTGGCGAGCATGTTCATGTTGTTGCGGGCATCTGCATGGGCTACACGGTGACCGATGAGATCTGGCAGAACCGCCCTGTCAGCGGCAAGCCCGTTGAGGTGCGCATTCGCGCAACCAATGTGTTTCGCAAGGAGCGCGGCGGTTGGAAGATGATCCATCACCAGACCGACATGTTCGCGCCAGATGTCGTCGCTTCTGCTGCCGCCGAATCCACTACCGGCGCCAAGTGAGGGAGAGGCGAGAGTCGCTCCCCCGCGAGCCTTTGATAGTCATGCACGACGGGCGGGGCGCGACTTGCCAGTGGGCAGTTCGTGTATTGACGCGGCGCGCTTGCCCTCGCACACTATCGGGGTGAACAACGCAGCGCCGAACGCAGAGCCGACCGCAGATGCAGACGCACACGCGCACGTATCGCGCACGTCGCATCGACGCGGGCTCATTGCCTTGTTAGCAGCAACGACTTTCGTGCTCATGCACATCGTCATCGAACATTCGTATGGCGCGTTGCAGGGAGCGATCGCGCACGACCTAGCGATGTCGCTGGGTCAGTCGGCGCTCTTCGCCGCCTTCTATCTGGCGGGATATGGACTCTGCCAGATTCCAGCGGGGTTGCTGCTCGATCGATACGGTGCCCGACACATCTTGTGGATCACCGCCAGCCTCGCCGCGTTCTCGATGTTGCTGCTCTCGTGGGCCGAATCACCCGTCGCCGTCGGCGCCACACGATTCACAGCGGGTGTCACCACATCATTCGCGTTCACGGGAGCAGCACTGGTCGTCAGGCGGCGGCTTCCCGCCGCGTGGTTTGCTCCGGCGATGGGCATCATCGAAGCATCGCTCGGACTCGGCGCCGCCGGCGGTCTCTTTCTTGTTGGCACACTTCTTCCGCTGGTCGGATGGCGCACGACCGTGCAGACGATCGCGGCGCTGACGGCTCTGGCCGCCCTCGCGTGTCTGGTCGGCATCGGTCTGAATCCCGGCTCACGCCCGAGCAGTGGCGCGCCCGCGAAACCGATTCACATTCGCACGGCGCTGGCTGTAGTTGCCTCGAACGCGCAGGTGCGCCGATGCGCGCTCATCTATGGCATCATGATGGGGAATGTCTTTGGATTCGCTGGATTCTGGAACCTGCAACTCTTGGTTGCTTGGGGATCGACCTTCGACGAAAGTGTCGACGACAATGTGGCGCTGATGGTCGGACTCGCTGTCAGCGCACTCTTGACTGGAAGTTTCGCTCGCACCCTTCCACGGATGCGCCGCTTACTGATCATGTCCAACATTGGTGCGGCGACCTTGCTCACGATGGATCTCTTCATTCCGTGGCCAATGATCCAGTGGCAGGTCTTGGTTGAGATGTTCATACTGGGAATGTTTCTGGGAACCTCAGTTGTGACCTTCGCGCTGGCGTGCGCTGCCATGCCACTTGGCGTCGCCGCGACCGCCGTGGCATTTGTGAACTGCGCTGGACTCATGGGTGCGGTGTTTGTCGAAGCAACTCCTGGTGTGATCCTGGAGTTGCTCGGTCAGTCAACTCTCAACGACATGCGGATCGCGCTGGTGATGTTGATCCCGCTTGCGCTGATCGCCGCGTGGCTCGCGCGCGGATTGCGGACAGAAGCAGTTGCGCTGGATCCAACGATCCACGAATCGCAGTGAGATGCCGATTAGCTCACGGAGCCCTCGAGGCTCGGAATCCACCGGGCTGATAGGTGCGCACGCGGCGGGCCCATTTGCCGGCGCACTGATCGGGCCCCACTCTGGTTTAGTCTGCTCGACCTCTCGCTCGCCTATGTACCGATGGCGTGGCTCGGCTGGTGGATCGGCAACCGCGGTGTGCGGGCGACGGCAGGCCGATCGCTTTGACGCGACAGAAAGAACTCGTCCGCAGCGGTTTCTGTGACCCAATGTGGATGCGACTATTCAGAGACGCTTGCTGTTTGCGTGGTCGGTTCTTGGTCCAGCCATGAACTCCGATCAAGTCAAACTCGTGCCAGGGAACTCTCTCATCACCAAGACCCCCGAGGAGGGCCGCCAACTAGCCATCAAGCTGGCGCGGCTAGTGATCAAGGCGATTCAGCCAGACGCTGCCACCCGCGAGCGCCCGCGACCGGTCTACGCGGATGATCCCGCCATGCTCGTCGCCATCGGCCATACCGTGGCCGTCAAATTCGCGACCATCGCGGCGGCAAACCGGTACTGGAACGCCTGACCGCAAGATCGTGCGATGCTGATGCACTGCTGCGCGTGTCCAGCGCCGCGCGTTCGAGGCAACTACAGCCAGCGCCCTGCGAATGTGAATCGGTTTCGCGGGCGCGCCACTGCTCGGGCGTGAGCCGGGGGATGCATGAACAGCGTTCGGTTTTGCGCAATCATCCAAAGCCAATTCGACGCCGCCTTCGCCATGCTCGAAGAGTGTGTGCGCAAGTGTCCACCGAAGCAGTGGCACGGTGTTGTTGCGAAGTATCCCTTCTGGCAAGTCATCTATCACACACTCTATTGCACTGACTTGTATGCGGCGAAATCTGAGGATGTATGGCAGACGCATCCAAAGTTTCATCCAACGGGTCGAGCGGAAGTTGAGAAGGAATACCCCAGCCGCGAATTTTCCAAACGCGAACTGCTCGCCTATCTGCGTTTCACGAAGACGCGCGTGCGTGAATCGCTCGCGCAAGAAACTACCCGTTCGCTCGCGGGCCCGTCGGGTTTGTGCATGGATGAACATCACGCGCGCGGAGATGCCCATCTGCAGTCTGCGTCATGTGCAGCACCACACGGGGCAACTCAGTGCGTACTTACGCAGAGCCAGGGTGAACCCCGTTGGCAGAAGCGCGACGCGACGGGATAAGCGCACAACTGCGTGATCCGGTGCTCACCGCGCACTTGCACGCTGGTCCGCCACGTGAGCGCGTGCGCTGACGCGAATTCGTATCCCTGCGCTTGCGCCGATTTCGCGGAAGTGCCTCTCGAGTTCTCGGAAGTCTCAGTCCTGTCGACAAGCCGGCGCACTTCGCCACTCGCGAACTCGCGCAAAGCCACGCTGCTTGGCATCACCAGATTCTCCGTCGGGATGATCCTCGGCAGTCTCGCCAAAGCCGTCCTCACCGCAACGCGGGGCTTCTGCCGCCGCCCCGCCCTCTAACCCCACCCGCCCAGAAGCATTCCCAAATCTGTGCCATTGACGACGCCATCGTTGTTGATGTCGGCAGCGCCAGCGTTGCCCCATCCCGCCACGAGAATGCCCAGATCAAGCCCGTTGACTTGGCCATCGGCATTGATATCGGCTGGATCAGCAGCCATCCACGGACCGACGAGACGGTTGCCCTTATTGAAGAGGAAGCGGGTGAAGGTGAACGCGGTCACACCCATTGGAAGTGCGCTGTGCGGAGCCGGGAAGGGAAACTCTGATGCGAAGAGCGAGTCGAGTGTTGCGGTCGAATCGGCGTGATCGAATCGTCCCGTCAGCGTGATAGGAATCGTGCCGCACGCATCAAAGGAACCGGTCTGGGTGCCGCTCATCACGCCGACCGTCTGCACATCAAACGTTGCCGCGAGCGCGAACGCTCCGCTCGCGTCGAGTGTGACCGTGGTCGGCGTAGAGAGTGTCATGGTGGTGAACTCGATCTCCACCGTCATCGGCATACAGCCGCTCGTTGGGCTGCAGTAGAACTCGAAGTTGTAACCGCCCGGGCCAAACTGAATCGACAGGTCGACGAAGCGAAGCGTGGTGAATGGTGGCGCGGCCGGTTGCAACCGCACTGTCGAGGTTGCGGTGAATGGACGCGACTCCATGTCGGCGTCTTGGCTCGATCCCAGCACGCTCTCAACTTCGACGCGGCAGTTAATCGGGGTCACGAGACCGGGCGGAGTTTGGCCGTGCCAGACCGCACCCGATTGCGCGAGTGCGAGCGCGGGGAAGGCGAGTGCGACGAGAGTCGCCGCGCAGCAAGCGCGCGAGGCGCGGAAACTGCGAGAGCCGCTGTGTGTCTTGGTGGTCATGGACATAAGTCTGTCGCCGATAGAAAGGTGCGATGAGGGACTACCTCCCATTGGATGTCGGCGGGTTTGGGGGACGGATTTGGGGATGAAATCGACCCAGTATTGGCTGTGAGCTCAGGGGGGGTCAAAGCAACATTTCGATGGCTGACTCAACGGCACTTGGCTCGGCTTGCAAACTCGTCCAGAGCATGGTTCCGAGACGGTAGACCCATTTTCAACACTTCAAGCCAGATTATCGCCTGCATGAAGGCGGCGGAATCTCTGCTCGGGCGAGTTCCGCAGCCGAGCAAGTCTGCGCTGCTTGTCTGAGCGCGCGCCGGATGGCGCGCTGGAATTCAGGCGAGGACTGTCGGAGCCCCGAGCAGATGACTCCGCAGCGTTCACACTGTCTAGGTCTTGGGCAGGATCAAGATCGCAATCGTTGCATTGACCAGTTGAATCCGCCACACATTCCTTCCCGAACTCGAAAGACGGGTCGCCCACCTACGCGCCGAGCAGATACACGGCAACGACGCAAGCCAAGAAGTACGGCACCAGCGCTGCTGCACCGGCGTAATCCTTGGCGATGCGCTGTCCAAAGAAGAGCAGCACGATGTCGATGGCGGCGAGCCGCCCACCGTTCTTTGGAAGAATCAGCGAGCGA
>SIAA01000042.1 GCA_009692045.1 Phycisphaerales bacterium
AAGCGGGCAAAGGGACTCGAACCCTCGACATTCAGCTTGGGAAGCTGACGCTCTACCAACTGAGCTATGCCCGCGAGCAAGTGATTGTATCGCAGCAGCCTGCGGCGCTGTTCAGCCGCCTCGCTTGAGTTCAAGCTCTTGCCAGCGCGCGTAAAGCCGTGCGACCTTGGCGTGGGCGACTTCCAGAGACTGGCACGCCACGGCCATCTTGGCATGATCTCCGGCGACTGCCGGATCCGCGATGCGCGCCTCAGCCTGAGTTTGCGCCAGTTCCGCCGCGGCAACGGCTGCCTCGATCCCATCAAACTCACGCTGCTCGTTGAAGTTGAGTTTGCGCCTGCCGCCGCTGATCGCGGAAGGAGTGACTGAGCGCGCTGATTCCTGCGCACCTCGGGTGTCAGCTGGCACTTCCCGTTCAGTTCTCTCGAGCGCCGCCAGCGCTTGGTCAACACTTGCCACTATTGAGACACTGGCATCGGCTGCCCCAATGACCACCACCGTGGCCGCCAACCGCCGCAACATGGAGCGATCATGCGTCACCAGCAGGACCGCTCCAGAAAAAGATTCCACGGACTCCTCAATCACCTCGAGAGTTGGGATGTCCAGATCGTTTGTGGGTTCATCGAGCACCAGGATGTCCGCCGGTTCCAGCATCATGCGAGCAATGTGGGCCCGGGCGCGCTCGCCGCCCGAGAGGTTTCCCACTGTCTGCAGCAACTGTCCATCATTGAACAGGAAGCGCCGCGCCCACGCGGTGATGTGCATCGTCTGCCCCTGAAACTCGACGAAGTCCCCATGAGTACCGATGGCATCGCGCAGCAGAGTTTGGGGAGGGATGTCGGCGCGCTGCTGCCTGAGGGTCACGATGCGCGGCTTGGGATCAGCGAAGCGAACGGTTCCGGTATCGGGGGCGAGCTCGCCACAAAGAACTCGCAGCAGAGTCGTCTTGCCGCATCCATTGGCTCCCATCAGCCCGACGCGGTCGCCAGGTGCCAGCTGCAAATCCAGCCCGCGAAAGAGAACGCGCGGGGCACCATTGTCTCCCGGGAACCCCTTGGAAATACCCACGGCCTGAATGAGCCGCCTCGTGCGCCGCCCACTCGAGGAGAAGTCGACGCCGGCACCCCCAGCGCTCGCCGCAGCATTGCGCGCGGAAATGGCGCTGAGTTCTAGGCGTCGGTCGGCGCTCTCACCAATGCGACTCTTTGCCTTGGTGCGCCGGCCCTGGGGACCCCGCGCCAACCAGGCATCATCAATTCGCACTTCGTTGGCGAGCGTCTCTTCGGCCCGCGACTGCGTCTTAAGAAACTCGCTCCGTCGGCGCCGAAACTCCGAGTAGTTGCCCTCAGCCGAAAAAAGCGCCTGCGGATAGGCAGGACTCAACTCGATGACCCTACTGGCAACGCCGTCGAGGAAGGATCGATCATGGGTGATGAAGACACAAGCACCAGCGCGGAGGTCGTTGGACGCACGCCCCAGGAAAAACTGCTCGAGCCAGCGGATGCCCTCTACATCCAGATGATTAGTGGGCTCATCAAGTAGCAGTAGATCCGGCGTACCACCAGCCTCGCAGAGTCCGCGCGCTATAGAGAGTCGCTTCTTCCAGCCTCCCGAGAGGGTCTCGACCAGATCGGCCATACGGGGCGCCGGGAAGCCCAGCTTCGCCAGGATCACGCTCGCCAGTGCTTCGGCCTCATGATGATCACCGTGAACACACGCCGCACCCATGGCAGCAGAGGTTGCTGCTTGCAACGCGCTCACTCCGGGGGAGAACTCATCCTGCTGGGGAACATAGACAATGAGCGCGCCCCGCTGACTGCAAATCTCGCCCTCATCGGGCTGCTCCGCCCCGGCCAAGAGCCGTAGCAGGGTGCTCTTTCCGGAACCGTTGGGTCCGATCAGTCCTACTCGCTCTCCCTCAGTAATGGTCAACGACACGCCGCGAAAGAGTTCGCGCATGCCGTGCGATTTGGAGAGTTGAGTAGCGAAGAGGAGCATGTGAGCAGGGGATGCTGAGCCCACGGAGCGTATGCGCTGCCGGAGACGACTCAAACCTCATCTGATCGAATTGGCGGGTTGCAAGCGCTCAGGAGTCAGGGAACTACTGCGTCCTGCGGAGCCTCTGCGAGTTCGGCGGGCGCCCACTGCGCCACGAGTTCGCGGGCGACTGCTGCGAGCGCAGCACGGTCCTTGAGAACGAGACTCGCGCGTGCGGCGAGAGCCTTGGTGGCAGCGGCATTCCCCAGGTCCGTGATTCCGGCTGCGGCTGCGGCGAGCGTTTCTTCAGCGATCAGCCGAGCATCGACTCGTTCTGGGAGCAGGGGGGAGCCGAACCAGATGGCTGTGTCCGCCAGTGTCACCCACGCGTCAGCATCAATCACACCACCTTCATCTACTGGATGACATGCCGGGACGATCGCCACCATGTATCCGCTGGTGTATCCGTGAGCAACTCTGATGGCAGTGGTCGAGCCGGCATACAAGACGGGTTCGGCTGTCTGCCGTGGAATCAGCAGAGCCTCAGGAGCTCGCAGCACCACCAGCCAACCTCGAGACACCACAGACTGATCAGCCCGCCACTCGGACTCGAACGGCAGTTCCAAAGCGAACGGTTGCGCCACTACGACATCAATGATTGCTGAAGGTGTTCGGGGTAACGCAGGGAACTCGCTGCGATCGGCTCTGATCGCGGGGGCCGGCGCGACAACGGGCGCAACCGGCGCGGTAACTCCAGGCGCGGCCGTCTGCGGTGCAGCACTCGCGAGACTCGCCACCCAAAACGCGGCTGCTCCCAGCAGAAGCCGCGCCGATCCAGCGCGGTCATTGAAGCGGCTTCCTAGGCAATAAGTACGGCGGTGCATGTGAATATTCATTCCTTACTCGTCATGATGTCATCGATCTCAAGCCTGCCCACGGAAGTTCCCGAGCCAATGCCGAAGTTGAGTCGAATCTTGGCGATGTGAGCCAAGTCCACCTGAGCACCGTTGGCCAAGAAGTCCGTGAGCCGAATGCGGACCAACTCAAACTCCTCCTGCCACCCCGATCCGGTTCCGTATCCGGTGCGGAGATAGGGCCGCTGGATGCCGCCACCATACGCGCCCGCGGCGACCGACGACTGACCGCCGGCACTGTCAATGAGGGTGATAGTGAATGTGAGGCTGGTGGTTGTCTGCGCCACGGTTTGGGGATGCCGCGTGCCCTGCGCAGCACGCAGTTGCAAGAACACATCGTCGGCGAAGTCACTCTGAGATGCAGTGACACTCCACTCGATCATCGAGGCCGCAGTCCACTCAAACAAACCAGCGCGCTGGGTGTCGCCAACACCGACGCGGGTCGCACCGTTATGGGGATCAGTCGTGGCCCAGGTGAAGGTAAGGTTGTTGTCGTTGAGAACGCTCTCAGCTAGGCCAGTCACCGTGGCGCTGACCATGCCACCAGATGATGATGTCGCCACCGCCGTCTGCGTTTGGAAGTCATCGATCACCGAACCTCCACCGCTCTCGGTGGGAACGAAGTCGCGCACGACTATAGCTGTAGAGAGATTGCCAACCGCGCGGAAGTCCTCGTAGGGTCGCCAGAGCAAATCGGTGGCAGCATCCGAAAGACCAAGTTTCCACTGGATCGCGGCCAGCATCTGCGACTTGGTGATTGACTGAACCGGCGCAGTGCCCAGTGCCGTGCCAGCGGGACCGGCAAAGTCGTTCACTCCGCAGCAGTTGAAGTCATTGTGATCAGCGCCGTGGATATAGCAGCTCGACTTGTCTCCGAGAGCCCGCTCATAAAGATTGAAACTGTCGGCAACATTGGAATCGGGGCATCCACAAACATCTCCATCGGCTGCGCCATAGAAGAGATAGACAGGGCAGGAGTGAGGGTCGCTGCCGGATCCGACGCCGCCGCGGCCGTTGAAATCGGTGGGGGAAATGGGAATCAGCAGCTTGATACCTGCCAGCGTGAAGGTGCCCGCGGGCGGGGTCCAACTGCTGTCGAAGAGGCGGTCGTACGCGCGCAGAATCCCATCGCCTCCGCGGCTATGTCCCACCCAGATGATTCGAGTCGCATCGAGGTGTCCGGTGAGGGCGCCCGCAGCGATGGTGGCCTGCTGAGCAAAAAGTGCGCCGGTGTGCTGGAGCGTGGTGAGCGAGCAGGTCTCGATGCCGGGCACCGTATTGTTCTGATGCGACATCACTACGAATCCCCAACTGCTCAGGTGATTGCCCAGATAGTCGTACCAGGTGTACTGATGACCATTGCCGTGACTGATGATGACAACGGGGACGCTCCCCATCGATGCGATGTCCGTGGGGTAGTAGATCTTGGCGGCCGTGTAACCCGCCGTCGCTCCCGAGGCCGTGTAGGTGGAAATCGAAGTGGCATGCGTTCCGTTCGCCGAAGCATCCTTCAACACCCAGAATCCGACCTCGTCGAGACCGTCAATGAGATCACCGCTGCTCAGTGCGCCACTCTGATCCATATCCAGAACCAGGTCGTAGCCGCGGCCAAGTGAATCCGCGGCATCCGCGCTCAGAGTGGTTGCTCCGGTGATGGTGAATCGGTTGGCGGGCAGGCCCCCGGTGGCGAGCGTTAGCGTCTGAGGTACTCCGCGCACATCGGTCAGCGAGGGATCCGCCTGCCACTGCGATGCGGTGCGATCGGTCAATACCCACAGATTGCAGGTCGCTTGGGCAGTCAAGCCATGTCGAGTTGTATCTATGCCAGCCGTGATCGTTGCGCCTGCATTGAAGCTGTTGACGAAGTTGGCGTGGGGATAGGAGCCAAGCTGGTTGCATGCCAATGAAGCGTCTAGCGGAGTCGCGGCGCACGCTCCCCATGATCCAAGTAGTTGAGCCAGATCTGCTGCCGCCACCACGCCATTCCCGTCCAAGTCCCCACTTCCGCTCGTTCCCCACTGACTGAGCAACTGGCCTAAGTCAGCCGCATCAACCAACCCATCGTCGTCGAGATCAGGGGGACATGCCGCTGAGGAACTGGTGATGAACAGTGCAGCTGTCAGGGCAAACTGAGCGCCAAGATTGCGTGCAGTGTGGTGAAGCACGCCTGTGGAGAAGTGATCTTCGGTCATGTGGGGTTACTGATAGGTTATGCCGTTCGACGATACTGCCAAATGAAATGAGTGAGATAATCTCCGGCGCAACTAAATCTACCCCGCCGATGACTGAGCAACCTGCCACCAACCTAGATCCCGCACGACCTCTCGAGGGTGTCATCATCGTCGACCTGTCCCGCGTTCTTGCCGGGCCGTTTTGTACGCTGATTCTCGCGCAGTTGGGAGCGCGCGTGATAAAGGTCGAGGCTCAATCACAGGGAGATGATGCTCGCGGATTCGGCCCATATGTGAACGGCAAGAGTCTCTATTTCAGTAGCGTGAATCACCAGAAGGAGTCGATTGCCCTCGACCTCAAGAGCGCGCAAGGGCGAATCATTCTTGATGCGCTTCTCGACCGCGCTGATGTATTGGTAGAGAACTTCAGGCCGGGAGCACTCACTCGGCTGGGATACTCCTGGGAAACACTGAGAGCGCGTTGGCCGAGACTGGTGTATGCCCAAGTCAGCGGGTTTGGAGCTACTGGCCCCAAGTCTGGTCGTGCGGCCTACGACATCGTGGCCCAAGCCATGGGTGGAATCATGAGCGTGACAGGCCACGAGGGGGATGAGCCGGTGCGGGTAGGTGTTTCGATGGCTGACATGGTGGCGGGGATGTACACGGTGATCGGGATTCTTGCCGCCATGGTGAAGAGGCAGCGAACGGGCGCCGGTAGTCATGTTGATGTCTCAATGCTCGATTGTCAGGTCGCCATGCTCGAGGCAGAACTCACTAGTTTTCTGACGGCGAATCGCCAACCGCGGCGGCTGGGATCTCGTCATCCCAACATCGCGCCCTTTCAAGCGTTTCGTACCCAGGACAGCCATGTGGTGATTGCCGCGGGCAACGACGCGCTTTTTGGGAAACTGTGCGCGGCTTGCTCCTTGGCGACGCTGTCGTCGGATGCCCGATTCGCCAGCAACTCTCTTCGGGTCGAAAATGTGGAGGCGCTGCAGCAGGTCATCGAAGGGGCATTGGCGGAGCAAACCACGGAGTTCTGGCTCACACAACTTGAATCGGCGGGAGTTCCTGCCGCCCCCGTGAATACTGCCCGCGAGGTCGTTGCCGACCCCCAGGTACAAGCCCGCAACATGATTCGGCAGATCAGTGATCCGCAGATCGGCAAGCTCTTCGTGGCAGGGAGCCCGATCAAGTTTGCCGGTGTGCCGGACCCAGTTGCATTGAAAGCGCCGCCCGCCTTGGATGAGGATCGCGATGCCATACTTCGATGGGCCGGAGTGGCTGAAACTGTTGTTCAGAAGGTGCGAAATTGAAACTGCCTGATGGAAGCGGCATTCGGCCCGAGGAGATGCGCCTCTCACGCCCGACCATTGTGGCGATTGCCGTAGCCGCGCTCGGCTACTTCGTCGACATCTACGACCTCATTCTGTTTTCCGTGGTACGTATCAAGAGTCTGGCAGGTCTGGGGGTGCAACCCGAGCATTTCAAGACACTTGGTGCCTCGCTCATCAACTGGCAGATGTTCGGCATTCTGCTGGGCGGCTTCATGTGGGGGATGATCGGCGATCGTCGAGGACGGATCAGTGTTCTCTTTGGCTCGATCATTCTCTACTCAGTTGCCAACATCGCCAACGGCTTTATCGGTGATGTTTCGGCGCAGAGCAACTTGTCATTTCTGCACCTGCTGGGTCTAGGTGATGCGATTTCGCAGTACAAGGTGCTGAGGTTCATCGCTGGTGTCGGATTGGCTGGGGAACTCGGAGCGGGGATTACCCTGGTGAGTGAATTGATGGGTCGGCATGGGCGCGGCTACGGCGCAACACTGGTCGCCAGTTTTGGAATTGGCGGAGGGCTTCTCGCCGTGTTCGTCTCCGAGCGCTTTGAGTGGCGGGCGGCCTACTTGGTAGGTGGCGTGATGGGACTGCTCCTGTTGGTGCTGCGAGTGGGTGTGGTTGAGAGTGGACTCTTCAGTTCCGTGAAGCAATCCACCGCCGCGCGCGGCAGCCTGCTCCTTCTGTTCTGGCCTCCGCGCACCTTGCTTCGATATCTGGCAGTCGTGACCATCGCAGTGCCGATCTGGTATGCCGTGGGAATCCTGATCACGTTTTCTCCGGAACTCGCACGCGCTCTGGGTGTGGTTGACCAGATCAGCGCGGGCACTGCCGTAGTTTGGTGCTACGGCGGCTTGGTACTTGGGGATGTGAGCAGCGGGCTGCTGAGCCAGTGGCTGCGTAGCCGCCGCGTGGCCGTCGCGATATTTCTCGGATTGACGGCGCTGGCTATCGCGGGATACCTGGTCGGCACACAACTCGCGCCCCAAGCATGGGTCTTCTATCTGAGTTGTGGAGCGTTGGGATTTGCCAGCGGATACTGGGCCGTCTTTATGCTTATCGCAGCGGAACAGTTCGGAACCAACATGCGCGCAACTGCAACCACCAGCGCCCCCTGCATGGTGCGGGGAAGCGTGCCCATTCTGTCAACCGCATGGATTGCTCTGCAGTCAAATGGATTTGGTGTGATCGCTGCATCCGCCATCGTGGGAGGCATTTGTCTGGCACTGGCGATCGGGGCGCTGTGTTTCATTGAGGAGTCATACGGCCGCAGCCTCGACTTCCTAGAGGAGCACAAATGACGAGCGCATTACCTGCGAGCGCGTGCTGGACTGCGCAAGCATCGGGCGCGTTTACGCTCACTATCAGCGGTGCCCTGAGTGCCATCACGGTGGCGCAGCTCTGGGACTCCTGCGTGCGCCTCGATGCCAAAGTGTCGGCGGTGAACATTGACTTGACTGGCGTGACGACCTGTGACGGTGCCGGACTGGCCATGATCGCTCAGGTGAAGCGGCTGGCAACTGCGGCGGGGGCTACTGTCCTGCTGCGGGGAGCGAGCGCCGAACTTGCGCACCTGATCGACACGGCAGCCGACGCTCCGCGTCCTCCGGAAGCGCGGCAAGTTGGTGTAGCCGAAGATGTGGGGCTCGCCGTCATGGGAACCGTCGACACCTCCGCCGGATTGATGGAGTTCACCGGGGAGACTCTCCTTTGCGCGGTGGCTGCCGTGCGCCAACCCCGGATCGTGCGTTGGCGCGATGCTCTTGCCATAGCAGCCCACACCGGATTCGACGCGATTCCCGTCACCTGCTTGCTGGGATTCATCATCGGGTTCATCATCGCCTTCCAGACCATGCCCACCTTTCAGCAATATGGCGCGGGCGACAAGGTTTCGCTGGTGGTGGGAGTGGCAATGGTTCGGGAACTGGGTCCTCTCATCACTGGCATTGTCTTGGCGGGCCGAACTGGATCAGCATTCGCCGCCGAACTCGGCACCATGGTGGTGACTAACGAGATCGATGCGCTGCGCACCTTCGGCCTCAACCCAGTGCGATTTCTGGTGCTGCCGCGCATGCTGGCGGCTGCGTTTACCACTCCGTTTCTCTCTCTCTTTGCCACCATCATGGGAGTGCTTGGTGGATTCGTCGTGGTTTCAGCACAAGGAGTGAGTCTCGCTTTCTTCGTGCAGCAGTTGCAGGGGGTACTCCACGGATCAGACCTCATCCAGGGAGTTTTCAAGGCCGGAGTGTTCGCCCTTCTGGTAACGGGTGTCGGTTGCGCGGCGGGACTCGCCACCAAAGAGGGGCCCGGTGCGGTGGGTGCTTCGGCGACCCGAGCGGTGGTGGCGGGAATCGTTCTGGTGATAATCAGTGATGGCATCATGGGATGGATCTTCTTCATGGTGGGGATCTAGCGTGGATGGGCCGCCCGTCATCACCCTCGCAGATGCCAGCGTGGGCTACGGCACGGAGGTTGTGCTGCACGGCTTGACTTTCGCCGTGAACCAAGGCGAAATTTTCATCATCGCCGGCGGATCGGGCTGCGGCAAGTCAACTCTACTCAAGACTTTCATCACTCTGCTGCAGCCCCTAGCAGGAGAGATCACCGTTGACGGCACTCCGCTGCGGAGCGCCTCGGACGATGCGGTTGGCGGACTTAGGCGACGGATCGGAGTGATGTATCAGTCCGGCGCTCTGTTCGGCGGACTCTCACTTCTGGAGAATGTGCGGTTGCCACTTGAGGAGTTCACCTCGCTCTCGGGCGACGCACTCGATGCCGTGGCCTACGCCAAACTGGCGCTGGTCGGCCTCGCGGGCGACGCCAACAAGCTTCCCTCCACCATTTCGGGGGGTATGCAGAAACGAGTTGCGGTGGCGCGCGCGCTCGCCCTTGATCCGCCCATCGTCTTCCTTGATGAGCCGACCGCCGGATTGGATCCCTCCACCAGCGCGGCCTTTGATGAGATGATCGTTGACCTGAACAAGCTGCTCGGAACTACCTTCGTAGTCGTTACCCACGAACTGCCCAGCATTTTCCGCATTGCCCACCGCATGGTGATCCTCGATCACGCCTGCGCCGGAGTCGGGGGGATTGGCTCTCCCCAAGCTCTGCGAGATGAATGTAGAGTTGAGGCAGTGCAAGCGTTCTTGAACAGGCGCCCAGTAAGGGCGGCTCAGTGAAGCGGCAGGCCGCTGCCTTCAAGGTCGGTCTGTTCACGCTGACGAGCGTGGCCTTGCTGGTGCTGGGACTGGCGGTGGTGGCCGAGGGGAGACTCTTCCAAAAAGTACTGCTCTGCGAGACCTACATTTTAGAGTCTGTAAATGGGCTCGCGGTTGGATCTCCCACCAAGTATCGCGGCGTGCTCATCGGAGAGGTGAAGGGAATCGGCTTCCCTTCCCAGGATTACAAGGACCCATCGCTCTTTCTGACGAAGCCATACTCCGAGTATGTGATGGTCACCATGAGCATCAATGTCGCCGACACCGAGGGGATGAATCTCGATGAGTTGGAGTCGCTGCTCAAGAGCGGCATCGGCGGAGGCCTGCGGTGTCGCCTGACCCTGGCCGGCATCACCGGCGGCAGCTATGTAGAACTGGAGATGATGGATCCAGCGCGCTATCCGCCTCCCCAGATCGACTGGGTTCCCCACACCCTCTACATTCCCAGCGCCCCGAGCAAGTTTGATGAGATTCTCGGCGCACTCCAGACTATTTCTCAGGGGCTGGCGCAGGTTGATTTTGCCGGTTTGAGTAGCAGCGCCCACAAGCTCATGGGCGACCTTGATGCGGTCGTCACCGTTGAGGCGCGCAGCACTCTGGACAGAGTTGGCCTCGCAGCTCAGGAGTTGCGAAACACGCTGGCAGATCCCGCCATCGCTGCGACTCTGAAAAACTTAGAGTCCTCAACGGCAGATCTCTCAGATGTGCTGGGCTCCTCCAAGATGGATCTCAAGAAGTTGATTGCTGACCTGCCCGTTGCTGTGGAGTCGCTGCGCACGCTTGCCGTCAATCTGAACAAGACCGTGCTCCAGGATTCCCCGGAGTTGCATCGATTGCTGCTGCAGCTGAATCGCATCGCCGACGATTTGTCCCATGTCTCCGAGCGCTTGCGCCTCAATCCCGCTGGCGTATTGCTCGGTGAACCGCCGCCAAGACTGCCCGTCAATCAGCCCTAAGAGGTTTCTTGTGAGAGCAACTACTCAAATCCTGCTGGTGGCCATGACGGTGATAGGAGTCTGCGGCTGCTCCCAACCCTACCAGCAGGTATCGCTGTATGGATTGACCGACACGCCGGCTGAGAGTCAAGTATCACCGAAACTCAGCGACGCCGCACCGGGCCTGCTCATAGGGACTGTTTCTGTAGCGCCGCCCTTCGGGGGCACCCAGTTCACCTATGTCTACGCCGATGGGAGCATGCGTCAGGATCCCTATGCCAGCTTCATAGCGCCTCCGGCCGAACTGTTGGCGGGAGCCGTTGAAGTTGCGCTCTCACGAAGTGGGCTCTTTCGCACGGTGTCCAGCGGCTCTGGCCTAGGCCAAGAGAAGTTCACCATTGTCATCACCATCGATGAACTCGCGGCGATGTTCGCCGAGGCTGCGAGCCCGGCAGTAAAGGGCAGCGATGCCACCGCAGTCCCAAGCCTGCTCCCGACACCCGTGCTCGGCAAGGGCAGCGCGGTAATCCGCGGTCGAGTCTGGCTGCTGAGCGCAGGGAGTACCACTCCAGTTGTTCTCGAGGCTCTATCGATCGGGGCAACCTGCCCCATCACCTCTGAGGATGCAGGCGGAGTAGCGCGCTCGATTTCGGCCGCAACCAATGACTTTCTCTCGCAACTGCAATCGCAACTAGCAGCCTCTTCCGCCCTCCGCTCCCCTTGAGTCGGCGCTGCCTCAGCAGAAACCTGCAGCCTGCCGTACAACTAACGGCATGCGAAGTGTGCACGCGTTCATGTCCAGCATCTTGGATTATGCCGGGCTGTATCCGCCGGCGAGTCATGATGCGTCAACGGTGGTCTCCAACTACGCCGCTCATCTAGCGAGTGCAAACTCGTGGATGCTCGGTCGCCTGATTTGGCCGGTGGCAAGATTGCATGAGCTGAGCGATCTAGCCGCCGCCGCTGCGCCGGTGTGCGAGCCGCCGCTCACCGAAGGAGTGTGGGCCATCTCTGCGGTAACGGTTCCAGTTGACGACGCCGGCTTCGCTGCTGACCTCGCCGCGATTGAATCCTTCAACCAGCGTCACTCCGCGCCGGGAGCACCCGCTCTTCGCATTGATGCGCTTGAGGCCAAGGCCAGCGGCGCCGTCGCCATCGAGAGAGCACTGCGCGGTCTCCCCGAGGATGTCTATCCCTACTTCGAACTCGCCTGCGACTCGGACCCACGCGGTGCTATCGCGGCACTGGCGGACATGGATGCCGGCGCAAAGATTCGCACCGGCGGTGCCAATGCGGCGGCGTTTCCCTCGGCAGAAGCACTCTCTAAGTTCATCACCGCCTGCAATCATGCGCGTGTCCCCTTCAAGGCCACTGCGGGTCTGCACCGCGCCATGCGGCATTTCGATGCCAGCACGCTTGCCACTCACTTTGGATTCTTCAATGTGTTCATCGGCGCATGTTTGCTGCACTCCCGCAAGATTGATGGCGAGGCGCTGACCATGCTGCTGGAGGATGATTCCCTCGAGAGTTTCGAGCTTTCCGAGTCCATCATCGGATGGCGCGGTGAGCGGATGCAGGTTGCAGACATCGAACTCTCGCGCAGCCGATTCGCGCATTCGTTCGGGAGCTGCTCCTTTGCTGAACCGCTCCATGATCTGGTTCAGTTGGAGTTGATCAGAGGGGAGATCGCCAAGTGAGCAGGTCCTGGGTGGAGTCAGCCAACAAGCCGGAGACCGATTTTCCCTTGACCAATCTGGCGCTGGGCGCGTTTTCTGCCGAGGGCCGGGGACGCAGGCTGGGAGCCCGAATCGGTGACATGGTTGCTGACCTGCATTGCATGGCTGAGAGCGGTCTGCTCGATTCATTGGATGGTCGGGTGCGGGATGCCTTGGCCGGTGAGTCGCTCAATGCGTTTCTGGAGTGCGGGTCCGAGGGTTGGCATTCGGCGCGAGCCTTGCTGCTGAGCTTGTTCTCCGGTGCAACTTCGATTCTGCGCGATCACAAGCATTGCTCGTCGGTGATGATGCCCCAGTGGGGGCTCTCTATGCGACTGCCCTGCGAAGTTGGGGACTACACCGACTTTTACGCAAGCCTCAATCACGCCACCAATGTCGGGTCCATGTTTCGTCCCACCAATCCGCTGCTTCCCAACTGGAAGCATCTTCCCGTGGGGTATCACGGACGAGCCAGCAGTTTGATTCCTACTGGGACACCGGTGCGGCGTCCGCAGGGGCAGACCAGTGCTACGGATGAGGGTCCTCCCTCTTTTGGTCCGGTACGGCTGCTCGATTTCGAACTGGAAGTGGGAGCGATCATCGGCACGGGGAACCAACTCGGTACCCCCATCGATGTCAATCGCGCGTGGAGTCACATATATGGAATGGTGATCGTCAACGATTGGTCGGCGCGTGATGTGCAGAAGTGGGAGTATCAGCCGCTGGGACCATTCAATGCCAAGAACTTCGCCACCACCGTTTCGCCGTGGGTTGTTTCGATGGAGGCGCTAGAGCCCTACACCGAGCCCGCGCTGCCGCGTCCCGAGGGAGATCCCCAACCTTTGCCTTATTTGCAGTGTGGGAGAGATCGCGCCGTGCCCATAAATCTCGAAGTGGCGATCCTGTCTGAGTCCATGCGGCAGAAGGGAATCGCGCCCCATGTTCTCTGCCGCACCAACTTCCGCGAGATGTACTGGTCCTTCGCTCAGATGCTGGCGCATCACACCTCGACCGGATGCAATATGCGCTCCGGCGACTTGCTAGCGAGCGGTACCGTCAGCGGCAGCACCAAGGACAGCCGGGGCAGCATGCTTGAGTTGTCGTGGCGCGGTACTGAGCCGATTTCCCTACCTGATGGCAGCGAGCGCAAGTTCCTTCAGGACGGTGACGAGGTAATCATGCGCGGCTACTGCCAGGCAGCGGGTCTGCCGCGCATAGGGCTAGGCGAGTGCCGAGGCGTGATTCAACCTTGCGCGGGGTGAAGCGAAGTGCGCGGCCTGATTCAACCTTGCGCTGCGTGATTTACCACCGCGAGAGTTGAGCGATGGCTCTCGCATCGATGGGGAGTTTCGTACCCACCTTGATTCCCAGTTTGTCATTGGTACCGGCGCGCGTCTCAATGGCGAACCGCACGGGCTTGATGCTGCTGAATCGTTTGAGTCGAGCCTCATACGCTGGCGCGGTCTCTGTTGCTCCTTGCAGCGGCTCATGTGCCATGGTGTAGATGGCTGTTACGACGCCACTGTCGTCGATGAAGGCGATGTCAATATCGACTAGGCAGTTGCGCATCCAGAAGTCGAGAGTGTCGCGGTAGGGGTAGACAAACAGCATGCCCGTAAGCTCGGGGATGTCGGCACGCTCGCTCAGACCTTTCTGAACCTCAGGGTGATTGGCGGCCACTTCCAGATCAAAGGGCTTGCCGCCGAAGTCGACGGTTACAACTCTCAATCCGCTGGGTGCTATGCGTTCCACGGGTGCCGGTGCCGGGGCCGGTGGTGATGATGGAGGTGGCAGTGGCTTGTCGCTCGACGCAGAGGCAGGAGGCGCATCTTGCTTAGGGGCTTGTGTTTGATCGAAAGTTGGCAGCACCGCCAGCGTGCAGGCGGCCAATCCGATCACCGCGATTACTACGCCTTTCAGTCCAATAGCCATTATCTCACCAGGTATCCGCATTGCCACTGGGGTTCGCGGCTGAAGCACTAGGCGCTTGCTTGCCAGATGCCTGCTTCTTGTTCTTGGGCTTTGACTTGGAATCACCAATGGCCCTGCCGTTACTCGTGGCAGCGAAGGGTGCCGCCGCACCGATCCACGACTGCGGATAGGCCTGGTCATCCATCTCTAGTGCGGCGCGAGTGGGGAACATTGGTCGGAAAGTATCACACATCACCGCCAGTTCATTGGTGTGCGTTGCACCGATGCTCGCTTCGATAGTCCCCGGGTGCGGGCCATGGGGAATCCCCTGGGGGTGAAGGGTCAGGCTGCACGACTCGATGCCTTTGCGCGCCTTGTAGTTGCCCGAGACATAATAAAGAATCTCATCCGAGTCCAAGTTGGAGTGGTGGTAAGGAACCACAATGGCCTGCGGATGGAAGTCGAGCGGACGCGGGCAAAAACTGCAGATCACGAAGTTGTGCGCTTCAAATGTCTGGTGGGTCGGGGGAGGCATGTGATGCTTTCCCACAATGGGGCTGAAGTCATCGATGTTGAAGATGTAGGGGAAGTAGCAGCCATCCCACCCGACTACATCGAGCGGGTGATAGGTGTAGTCATAGGCGTGCACGGTGCTGCGACTCTTGATTCGCACTTCGAACTTGCCCAACTTGTCATAGGTGAGCGGCAACTCAGGGATGCGTAGGTCGCGTTCGCAGTAGGGCGCATGTTCGAGAAACTGCCGCGTGGCCTTAGAGAGGTATCGACTGGGAGGGACGATGTGACTGCCATTGACACTCTCGATCAGCAGAAACCTCGGGTTGGGTTCGCCATCCATCGCTTCGTCGAACACCATGCGATAGACAATTCCCTTGGGGATAACGAGGTAGTCGCGGGCGCGGAACTTGAGGGTGCCGAACGAGGTGAAGAGGGTGCCGTTGCCATGATGAACAAACAGGCACTCATCGCCTGTGGCATTCTTGAAGTGGTACTTCATCGGCTCCGCGGGAACGCACACTGATAGTTCGCAATCCGAGTTGCCGAAGAGCACGACCCTTCCCGTGACTGGATCGCCCTTGGGAGGCATAGCAGCGCTGCGGGTATGGCGCATGCGCATCACATCCACTTCTACATACTCAGGGGCGCACTTGTAGAGCGTGCGCCAACCCGTCACTTGCGTGGGCGGATGAAGGTGATAAATCGTGGAAGTCGCGCCCACGAAACCCTCGGTTCCGAACACCTCCTCGGAGTACAGGCCGCCATCAGGGCGGCGAAACTGAATGTGCCGCTTGGCGGGGATCTTTCCAAGTTTCGCGTAGTAAGGCATCTCCCCCATCTTACGCATGAGGTCTATGCTGATGCATATGTTCAGTTGCTCAACACTATTGTTCCGGCTATCCATTTCGGCCGCTCTGCTGCTCGGAGTCACCTCTACGGTCTCGGGTCAGGGAGCGGTAGCGACAAACAAGCCCAAACTGCAGCGACCTGCCGAAGCAAACGAGAGCGCGATCGGATCAGGCGGGGCGGCCGTCGGTGCCAAACTCGCCAATGTTCAGGTGGTAAACCTGAAGGGTGAGGCGGTTGATCTGGCAACTCTTTGGGAGAAGAAGCCAGTCCTCATAGTTACTGCGAGCATGACCTGCCCCAAGTCAAGAACGACCTGCGTCAAACTAGAGGCAGTGCAGAAGTCTGTTGGCGAGCACTGCGATGTGGTGATTCTCTACACGGTCGAGGCGCACCCCAAGGGGTCGGACTCTCCTTACCGACCCGGCAAGGGCGAGTGGGTCACTGGCATCAATGAGCGGCAGGGAGTTCTTCGAGCGCAGCCCAAGACACTCGAGGAGCGGTTGGCTCTGGCAAACGAACTGGACAAGCGGCTGGAGTCCAAGACGCGCATGGTGGTTGACTACTTGAACAATGGTGCGTGGCGAGCTTTGGGGATGGCACCGAACATGGCGGTGCTGGTGGACACGAACTCAATAGTGAGATTGAAGGAACCATGGCTCGACGCCAATACCGCCGCGGGAAGTGTGAATGCAATCATTCACGGAGTCGCCTCGCCTGTAGCGAACAAGCCCATCGACGATAGCCCTGCTGACACAAAGTCGCCTGC
>SIAA01000008.1 GCA_009692045.1 Phycisphaerales bacterium
TTGAATATTTTGAGATTAATTTGACTTAAATGTTTCGAGCATTTCAGAGTCAAAAATACTCCCCGGGGAAATAACCGTTTCGTCAAGCGGAATATTCTCTCCGTACCTTTCTTTCATTTTCTGTTATTGATAGGAACTCGCTTTTCCAGCGTCGCGGGCGAGCGCCCGACAAGTCCACTGCGAAGCGGCGGTTCCGTGAGATAAGTGTACGTGAGCGGTGCGCAGCTCGTGGTGACGCTGGCGCCGGCATCGGATCGTCAATCCACGGCATACGCGAGTTGACTTCATAGACTCTTACTCTGGGCGACTGGTCTTGCCTCACTCCACCGTCACCGGCAACACTCATCGACACCCCTGCTGGATGTCCGAGTGTCCGACGAGCGCTGGTGTAGGCGGGGGTGGTTGATTAGAAGGGTCATAACCCCTATAACTAGGGGCTTCCCACTCTGCGCTCCGATTGCAGGTGGGGACCTCATGACCAGCCTCACTGATCCTTCCCGTTCCTCGCATGCCGACATTCACGGGGCGTCCGCGGGTTCTTCCCGTCACGCTTCGGGTAAGCCCGAGCTACCCGCGCCGGTTCTTCTGGGCTGGCTGCGGGACATGTACCGCATTCGCGAGTTTGAAACTCGTTGCATGCAGGCCTATCAGGAGAAAAAGATCGGCGGTTTTTGCCATGTCTACATCGGGCAGGAGGCCGTGGCGGTCGGCTGCACGGCGGCGGTAGAACCGACCGATCCCATCGTGACGGCCTATCGCGACCACGGGCACGCACTGGCGCGGGGTATGACCAGCCGCGCCTGCATGGCTGAAATGTATGGCCGCATCGATGGATGTGCCAAGGGCAAGGGTGGCTCAATGCACATGTTTGACCGCAACAACAATCTGTTTGGCGGCCACGGAATCGTGGGAGCGCAGACGCCCCTGGGAGCGGGCCTTGCCTTCGGTACCAAGTACATGGATGAGGTGATCGATGGCGGCACCAACAGGCGGGTGACACTCTGCTTTCTCGGTGACGGCGCTCTCAATCAGGGTGCCTTCCACGAGGCCTGCAATCTCGCGGGTCTGTTCGACCTGCCCGTGGTGTATGTGTGCGAGAACAATGGCTACTCCATGGGGACTTCCATCCACCGCGGAACCACCATGGGTCACAATCTGCGCGTGAAGGCCGAGGCATACGGCCTCGACTCGATGGTGATAGATGGCATGGACATACTCGAGGTCTATCACGGCATGAAGGTCGTGTGCGACCGCGCTCGAGCCAACAGTCGACCTGCCTTTGTTGACATGCGCACCTATCGATACAAGGGTCATTCCATGAGTGATCCGCGCAAATACCGCTCCCGTGAAGAGGAGGAGGTGTGGGAGGCCAGCGATCCCGTGCAAAGATTGCGCAACCGGCTGGAAACAAGCGGCCTTCTGACGGATGAAGCATGGAAGCAGTTGACCTCTCAAGCCAAGGCTGAGGCCCGCGATTCGCTGGAGTTTGCCGATGCGAGTCCCGTGCCACCACTCTCCGATCTCTACCGTGATGTTTACGCGGAGCGATGGGGACCCTATACCGGTTCGAGCCAGCCGCTCATGAACGGCGGCTCGGAAAACACTCCGTCATTTACCGCAACTGAGGGCAAAGAGGGAATCTCATGAGCGTGAGGATGATCGAGTATCGGGAGGCACTGCGTGAAGCCATGAGCGAGGAGATGCGCCGCGACAAGCGGGTCATGCTCCTAGGTGAGGAGGTGGCCCAGTACAACGGCGCCTACAAGGTGAGCCGCGGCATGCTCGACGAGTTCGGCGCGCGGCGCGTGATCGACACCCCCATCAGCGAGTCAGGATTCGCGGGCATGGCCATCGGCGCCGCGATGCTGGGTCTGCGGCCCATCGTCGAGTTCATGTCCTGGTCATTCAGCCTTGTCGCCGCTGATCCGATTCTGAACAACGCGCCCAAGATGCTGTACATGTCAGGTGGACAGTTCGGGTGTCCCATTGTGTTTCGCGGCAATGACGGAGCAGGTGGACAACTCGGATCAACCCACAGTTGGTGCGTCGAAGGACTGTTCTCCAATGTGCCGGGCTTGAAGATGGCCATCCCCAGCAATCCCTACGACGCCAAGGGCCTGCTCAAGACAGCCATCCGCGACGACGATCCGGTGTTCTTTCTCGAGAGTGAACGCATGCTGGCTGCCAAGGGTGAGGTTCCGGAGGCGGAGTACCTGATTCCCTTTGGCCAAGCGCGCGTGTGTCGCGTTGGCACCGATTGCACCATTGCATCCTGGGGCAGGCCGGTCCACTTTGCCGTCGATGCCGCGGAGCAGTTGGCCAAGGAGGGAATCTCCTGCGAAGTCATTGACATGCGCACCGTGCGTCCTCTCGATATCGGCTCGGTAGTGCGTAGCGTCAAGAAAACCGGCTGTCTTGTGGTGGCCGATCAGAGTTGGAGTTTCGGAAGTCCAGGATCGGAACTGGCGGCGCAGGTGCATCAGCACTGCTTCGATGACCTAGACCACTATGTGGTTCGAGTCCACTCCGCTGATGTCCCCACCCCCTATGCGCAGAATCTGGAAGCGGAGTACCTTCCTAATGCACGCCGCATTTGTGAAGCGGTGCGGGTCGTTACCTATAACACCTAGCGAAGTTCAGGGACGGGCTCGGTGAATCAGGCTCAGGCGGACCAAATCATGTCAATCAAACTCACCATGCCGCGCCTCTCGGACACGATGGAGGCAGGCACGATTGTCCGTTGGAATGTCAAAGTGGGCGACCGCGTTCAGAGCGGCAGCGCAGTTGCGGATGTCGAGACTGACAAGGCCACAATGGAGATGCAGGTCTTCGATGATGGAGTAGTCGCGTGCTTGGTGGTGCCCGAGGGCAGGCAGGTTCCCATCGGAACCCTGATCGCCATCATTGCCGAGGAGGGCGAGGATCCTCAGCAGGTAGCGGCCTCTAACGCAGCTGCGGGAGTGAGTTCTGCTGGTGGCGGCGCTAGCCTAAGAAGCCCCGCTCCCGAAGCGACCCGCGCCCCAACCGCCGAGGAGTCCTCAGCGCGTTGCTCGCCATTGGCGCGCAAGTTGGCCGATCACTACCGTATTGACATCGCCACACTGAAGGGTTCCGGCCCGGGTGGTCGCGTCATCAAGAGAGACATACTTGCCGCCGCTGGTGTTGAGTCAACTGAGGACATGCCCCTCGGTGATACGGGCTCTGCGGCGGTGCTTGGCAGCGCCGCCGGAACCGAGGGCATTACCGAAATCCCCAGTCGATCCCTCGCCGCAATCACCCCGGGAGCGATCGTTCCTATCGTGGCACTACCCCAGCCCACTATTGTCGTACCTGGAAGGGAGATTGCTCTCTCAGGAATGCGGCAAACCATCGCGCGTCGCTTGGTCGAGAGCAAGACAACGATTCCGCACTATCAGGTGTCGATGCGATTCGCCATGGACGCGGTGCTCGAACTGCGCGTGATGCTGAATGGACAGCTGGAACCACAGGGTGTGAAACTGAGCGTCAATGACTTCATCGTTCGAGCATGTGCCATCGCCATGCAGACTCATCCCTACTTCAACGCAAGTTGGGCAGGCGATCGCATTGTGATTCACGGCGCGGTAAACATCGGTGTTGCCATCTCGCTCCCTGCCCAGCGGGGCGGGGGACTAGTGGTCGCCACCATTCACAGCGCCGATCAAAAGGGGCTGCGCCAGATCAGCTTGGACACCAAGGCATTGGCGGAGAAGGCCCGCACCAAGGGTCTAGGAATCGAGGACATGTCCGATGCCACCTTCACCATCAGCAATCTGGGAATGTTTGGCGTAGACAACTTTACGGCGATCATCAATCCACCCAACAGCGCCATCCTCGCCTGCGGAGCCGCGGTCGAGCAGCCCGTAGTGCGCAATCATCAGCTGGTGGTCGGTCACGAAATGCTGGCGACCCTGAGTCTGGATCACCGCGTCATTGATGGTGCCATGGCTGCCGAGTTCCTGCAGACGGTCCGGCACAACATCGAGAATCCCGCCACGCTCTTGGTGTGATCACGCGGTGGGAGTCGGTGCCGCATTCTGCAAGTGCTCTAGGGCCGCGACAACCAAGGGCGCGTAAACGTAGCTTGGACCGCCCCCCATCACCACCGCCACGCCTGCGGCTTCCATGATCTGCTCGGAAGTGGCTCCGCACTTGAGCGCCTTCTCAACATGGGAGTAGATGCACGGCTCACAGCGGTCCTTGACGGCAATGGCAACGGCGATGAGTTCCTTCTCTCTCACCGAGAGCGCGCCCTCCTTCATCAGTCCTTGAAACATGGCGGCGAAACTGTTGCCAATCTGCGGCGCCTGCGCCTTCATCGACTTCATCTTGTTCGGCCAACTTGCGTAATGAGTCGCGGGATCACTTGCCATTGTTCATTCTCCTAGTGGTGCGGCGGGGGCGGAAGAGGTGGGAAGTCCGGCAGCTGTCCAGGCGAGGATGCCGCCCTTCAGATTGATAAAGATGCAGTCGGACGCGCCGGCCGCTGTCAGTTGCGCGCACGCCGTGGCACTGCGAACACCGCTTCGGCAGTGGACGACTACCCGCGTGGGTGATTCGCTCGCTGAAGAGTCACCGACCCCCCGGCCCTTGCGAGCGAGGGCGAACACTGCGCGAGCCTCGAGGGAGGGCAGCGGCATAAGTAGTGAGCCCGAGATGCGGCTGGCAGCATGCTCATCAGGATTGCGGACATCTATGAGGATCGCGCCTCCAGAGGAAAGCAGCAGCGCGGCATCGGAGCACTCGAGTTCGCTGAAGGAGGTAGTGCTCTTGGCTGGCTCTGGCATTTGACCAAGTCTAGGGTGTGGCTTGTCTGGCGACCGCCACGGCACGCTGAGGCTGGGTCACTCTCCCGCACTCGGGGCAGGGCGCGCCTTGTGCGGTAGTTCGCAGGTCGTACTGGCAGGAGAGGCAGCTACTGTCTTTGAATCCAAGTATCACGACTAGTTTGCAAGTTGGGCAGGTGCTTTCGCCAGCCGTGGCGGAGAACGCCGCGGAGCAGCGGGGGCAGCGCATGCGAGCTCCGCCGAGTGCCTCGGAGTGGGACAGCCTTTCGATCTCCGCGGCGTGGAGTTTGTGCAGAATCAAGCAGCCCAATAGAACGCAGACATCGACCACTATGCAGGCGCCGGTGATTCGCCACAAAAAACTGTTCATGTTGGGATTGAATGCAACCAGGTAGGTGGCAGTCGTGCCGGCAGTGGCGGTCATGAGCACCGCGAGTGCGGGCAGATGGCGGGAGAGGCCTCGAAGTATGGAGCGGCTGGCGAAGATACCGACGCCGATGGAAACGGCGATGGTTGTCAACCCCAGGGAAATGGTGCGAATGTCATCCACGTGATTCCATCCGCCCAGCGCGGTGGCGGCGGCGCCAACAACCATTCCCCTGTCCACGAAAAGCATAAGCCAGAGATTGCTCCAGCCCGCCAGTGCCAGAGCGCAGGTGATGAGACCGGCGCAGACGGCGGCGCGTCTGATGCGGCTTACGGATCCGAGACCGGTCAGACAGGCAGCAACAACCACAGCGGCTGCAAGGCAGGTGAGCCACTCTGACACTAGCAACCCGGTTTGCGCTCCCGTGCTGAAGGGGGCGAGTAGACCGATGGCGGCGGCGATGCCGGAGCCGATCATCAGCGACTTCTCTGCAACTCTGGTGCTGGTGTCCGCGCCATCCATACGGCGGATCCCTGTCGCCGCAACCACAAGCGACAAGAGCAGGACCCCGGCGCATCCCATTGATTGCTCGGCGTAGTTGCCATTGCTCCAGATGGCGATGAGGAAGCAGGATTCCGCCACCACAAGGTAACTGCACCAAGCGATGCTGATCCATGAGAGTTGGGCACCGGGAATCGATGGGGCTACGGGCAAGATCAGGGCGCACATGAAGGCGAGGCTGACGGCGCTGCCGAGAGTCTCACCGGAGTATTCCCAGTCGGCGAGGAGGGCGGCGATCCCCAGAACTGCGGCAATGCCCAGTATCCACAACAGGAATCTAAGAACCACATTTCGCATGGCCATGGTTGAGTCTGTTAGTGGATTCACCAGATGAGTATCCGTCTATCTCTGCTGAGCAGCAGAAGTTCGTGATCGTTCAGGGGCCACGCCCGCTCAACGGGGAAATCCGGGTGCAATAGGAGCCGAAGCTCCTGTAGTGCGTCGACATCGTAGACGCGGAGTGCGCCATCCAGTGAGCAGGAGAAAATGCCTCTGCCTCGCCCGAAGGAGAGTTGCTTCACACTTGATAAGGTCGGAGTCGATGCTGCCAGGAGTTCCAGTGTTGGTAGAAGCCGGATCTCAATCAGCCCATTCTGGTATCCGATGGCAACTCGGCGGTGATCGGGGGACCTCACGATTACCGTGGGGATGCTGGTTGTCTGGGAGAGGGAGGCCGCTGCACCAGTAACTGAGTCCCGAGAGCGCAGCAACCGATCCGAGCCGCCGGAGATGAGCCAGGGACCGGCGAAGCAGAGCGAGACTTGGACAGACTCGGTGGGGTTTGGGCTGGCAGGGGAGGCGTGGGAAATGTCGGTGTAGAGGGGCGTTCCATCCTCCCGCAATACATGGATGTGGGCGTCCACGGTAGCAAGCGCAACCAACGAGTGGTCACGAGAGCAGGCGGCGCTCATCACACGAGCGGCATCGGGCTCGAGAGATTCGTCACCACCTCGGAGGGTGTGAACTAGATCGCCGCTCTCCACTGCACGCAGCTCCACTGAGCCATCATTGAGACGCACAACAACACCACGACCGTCGGAGGAGGGCTCGCAGAGGAGGGTCGCGTGCTCGATGATCCAGCGCGGTGCGCATTCGGATATCAGTATGGTTTGTCCCGCGCGGCAGACTGAGGTGTCAATCGCCATGACACTCGAGTCAGCCTCGGCCCCGTCACCATTGCAGGGAACGATCAGCGTCTCCGTAGATTCGCGGTCGAGAGCGGGGTCGCCAGGTTGGGAGTCCGTGCTTGTCAGCAACAGTATGAGCGGCAGCATGAGCAGGAGAACGCCCGCACTCGCTGCCACGGCTCGTCGAGTTCTGGGAGCCAGTTGCAACGCCCTCAGATTACGCCGAACCAGTCACAGGGTCGGTTGCTCCAGTTGTGGCAGCAATGAACTTGCGAGCTCGAATGTTCTGATTCCCCAGCTGCCCGCAAGCCGCCATGGCACTTCTACCCTTGGTCTGGCGGCGTTTGGTGAACTGTCCGTTGCCGATGGCGCGGGCAACGAATGCATCGACATCGGCCTCAGCTGGCGCACCCCAGGGGGAGTTCCGCCTGGGGTTATAGGGAATGACATTGAGCGAGCAGCGGATGTCGCGGAGGTACGCGCACACCTCATCGCAATGTTCGGGCGCATCGTTCACGCCGGGAATCAGCACATATTCAACACAAATGGCAGCGGTGGGGCGCTTGGGGAACTGCAGCATGGCCTCATGAAGCAACGCCATAGGTTCAGCGCGATTGATGGGCATGATCGAACTCCGCACCTCGTCATTGGGAGCATTGAGACTCACAGCGAGCCCGATGCGGCGGAACCCGGGTTTTTGCATGAACTCGCCGAGGCGACGCATGCCATCGGTGCGACCGACCGTGGATACCGAGATGCACGAGCTGGCAATCCCCGGCCCGTTTCCATCACACATCACGGCAATGGCACCCAGCACTGCTTCTAGGTTGTCCATGGGCTCGCCCATTCCCATGAAGACGATGTTCTTGATGGCGAATCCCTCATTGCCCTCAAAGGGGTTGGGCACAAGGAAACGCGCGGCGTGGAGCTGCTGCACTATTTCCGCGGTAGTGAGCTGACGCATGAGCCCCATCTGTCCGGTTTCACAGAAGTGGCAGCCCATGGCGCAACCCACCTGACTGCTCAAACACAGAGTGCGGCTGAACGCGCCACCTCGGTGCAGCATGGGAATGACCACACTCTCGGTCTCCAGTCCGCCGTGAAGGGGCAGAGTGAACTTCACAGTCTCGTCATCAACGAGCGGGGTCGCCGGCAAGGCGGGCAACGCCGCAATCCACTCAGCTCGCTGACCCTGCCGATGAAAGGCCCGATAGGCCAGCTTTGCTTGGTGGGTGGCGATGCCGTGGACGCGTGCCGCTTCGATGAACTCAGGGGCACACTGAGATAGTGGATCGGGAGGCATCTACGAGACCCGCTTGATGACAATGGCGGTTCTGTCATCGGGCGTCGCGGCGGCGGCGGCATGTTGCAGAGTCTGCTCATCGATCCGAGTCAGCATGGCGGAGGGATGCTCGGCGCGCATCTCTCGCACAAGACTGCAGATGGGTTCCTCACCTAACAACTGCCCCGATGAGTCCGGCGCTTCGTAGTAGCCATCAGTTAGCACCAGAAGAATGTCGCCCACGGAGAGGTGGATCCGCTGGGTAGTGCCCGAGCAAAAGTCCTCGGCAATGATCCCCAGAGGCGGGGCATCAGAGTCAATGGGATCAAACAATCCGGTCGCGGCGCGGAAGACGAAGATTGGCCCTTGTCCGGCGCTGAAGCACTCGATCTCATCTCGCGCGGTATCGAGGATTCCCAGCCAAGCGGTTACGAATCGACCACGTGGTAGATCATCGAACAACTGACTGTTGACTTCGTTCACCAGCCGTCCCAGCGGTTGCTGGAACCGTACCGCTGCCCGCACCATGCTGCGCGCCTGCATCGAGCTCAGAGCAGGGCCGACTCCGTGCCCGGTAGCGTCCGCCAGCATGAAGAGCACAGTTGTGGCTGGTTCATTGGGGTTTCCGATGCCGGCCACGCCGATGGGGATGGCGTCGAAGGTGTCGCCGCCGCACTCTTCCGCGGGGATGCTGCGAGCGGCGACCTGATAGCGCTCTATCTGAGGAAGGGTGGTAGGGAACGAACCCTGCTGGATTGATCTTGCCACCTCGAGCTCTTCCTGTAGTCGAATGCTGGTGATTCGATCCTCAAGCAGCCGTGCTCGGCGCACCGCGACCGCCGCCTGCGAGGCGAGACCCTGCGCTAGCAAGAGATCGCGAGCGGGTGACTCGCTCGGCATTCGATTGAGCACCTGAGCCACTCCGATCAACTCGCCCTCATCATCTAGCAGAGGAACTGCCAGAATGTTACGAGTCTTGAAACCAGTCTTGAGATCAACGGAGCGATCGAAGCGTTCGTCCGCGTAGGCATCGGGCACCTCGACGATTGCTCTGCTCTGTGCCGCGGCTCCCACGACGCCTCGATTCAGTGGGATGCGGATTTCGTTGGTGCCAGTTCCTAGGCCGTGCGCCACGCGGGTGAAGAGTTCGCCGCCCGCCTGGTCGTGCACCCAGACCGTGGCACGCTCGGCAGCTAGCAGATCGCGCATGGCGTCGATCACCGTGGACAGCACGGAGTCAAGGTCATTTGACTCCCCTAGGTGCTTGGCGACATCAAGAAGTGCGAGCAGCGCCGCATCACTAGGCCCCGTTGCAGCGCCATGGCCTGCCGCCTCGCCCAAGAGGGGATTCGCCGCCGTTTGATCACTCCCCATCGGCGCGCGGTGGGGCTCTGTCAATTTCCCGCGGCCTTCTTAGCCACCCCACGGGCAGTCGCCTGCGGATACAGCAATATGCGATCGTGGCACAGAAGCAGTAGGTCATTAGCGCCGTCTCCAGTGACATCCGCAACTTCACCTTGGCTTGGCTCAAACTGTCGAGGTTCGCCGCCACTGAACATCTTGCTTTCAAACACCTCAAACCCGAGGGCGTAGAGAAGGCGGTTGGTCTCGGACACGGTGAGCACTTCACACATCTGCTCGCCGGCATCAAGCGCGATGACTTCTATCAGTCCATCGCCGTTCAGGTCTCCGGTCGTCACTTCGTGAGAGACCCGGGCCGGGACATCGGAGCGGTAGGAACCAATCTCCTCCAACTTGACGCGGCTGCCACCCAGAGTCAATACGCCGAATGAATCGTCACCGACCATGAGAACTGCATCGGTGCTATCGCCGGAGAAGTGCCCTGCCGCAATGGAGTTGAACTTGAATCCGCCAGCATCAATGGACTCAGTCTGCGACCAAACTCCATCGGTGCCCTTGGCAAACACCAGCAGTTTGCCATTCTCTCGATCCCCAGCGATCAGTTTGTCTCCCATGAGACTGATCGAGACCAACTTGGTGTCACCGCGGGGTGCATTGATCTGATTCACAACTTGCCAGCCACTCGCGGAGGTGTAGCGCAGCGCGCGGATGAAGTTCTTGTCGGCAACCAACAATTCAGCCTTACCGTCACCATCGATGTCAGCCACGGCAGTGTTGGCGGCATTGGCAGCCTGTGCCAGACCGAACTGCCCCATGTCCTTGCTCTCCAAAAGCTTGAACGCGGGCGGTTTACCTTCGACCTTTGGCTCCTGGCGCAGCATCGTCATGGGCTTGTCCGGCGTGAAGAGCAGCAGGTCAACGAGTCCGTCCTGATCGGCATCCACATCTAGAACGGTGTCGGGAGAACGACTGAGTGAACCAAGAGGAATGCTCACCTTCTCACCGTCACCAGTGGGAACTAGTTCCAGGGTGTAGGTGCGATTGTCTTTGGCAACAATGGCTGCCCACACGCGCCCGTCCACCTGCACCAGCCCCAGTGCCGTAGGAACGCTGCCTCCTGCGAGGGGGACGGTCGTGGGGAATGGCAACGATCCACCATCGGACTTGGTGCGACCAACGGCGCCCTCTTTCTCGCTGGAAAGGAAGACCTCACTCTTGCCATCGCCATCAATGTCACGCGCGGCAATGAAGTCGAGATCGCTGTAGGCCGGGAAACTCTTACCCGCCGTGAATCCGCGACCGACCGACTGTGTATAGGCAACCACGGAGTTGGATTCGGTGTTGGTGGCAAGAAGATCAGGAAGCTTGTCGCCGTTGATGTCGGCGATAGTCGTGTCGCGCTTGCGATTAGATGGATCATCGAATGACCAAGTTTGCAGGCTGCCCTCGCCACCTGTGGCTTGGGTTACCTGTTCGTTGACAAATCTGCTGATGACAAGGCGCTTGCTGGGCCGCTCGATCACTACCAATGCCGCGCCCTTCTCGCTGGGAAGCCGAGTGGAGCTGGCTTCGCGCAGGGGCGGCATTTCAAATCGGTGCTGTGACCCAAGCGACTTTCCATCGCCGGCGTTGGCGCCGAACCAAACCCGAATCGGCGCGGCGTCATCGGGAACAACCGCGCCAATGTCCTGGGTACCGTCGCCGTCGAAGTCCTCATGAAGCATGGCCACGAGATTGGCGGTTCCTGCACTCAGTTCGGTGGGAGCACCAAGATTCGTGCCGTCCAGCGGCCAGACTTGCACCCGTCCACCGGCGAGCCCGATCAACTCCGGCTTCGAATCACCGATGACATCTTGGATAGCCAGCGAATCGCGGGTTGCCAGCAGATTTTTCACCGTGTGATTGCGAGCCACTTCCCACTCTCCCGGGGCCTTCTGGCGCAAGAACACTATGCGACCCGGACTGCTGGAGCCGAGGATCAGATCGAGGATTCCATCTCCGTCAAAGTCGTAAGGCACGACTGCCCCGACCTGCACCGAGACGGGAATCTCAGACTTGCGATAACGCCAGTGCTCAGGCAACTCGTTAGGGCGGCGGGGGGCGGGGACGGCATCAGTTGGAAGCGCACCGAGCTTCTGATAGTGAACATCGAGGCGGCTGTTGCGATTGTTTACGGCGATCAGGTCCTGCAGTCCGTCACCATTGAGATCAACCACGCTGAACGGTCCAGCAGCCTGATCAACCTTTATCACTTCGAGTCCGTCAAAGCCGAAGTGATCGGCCAGGGTGTCAGTTTGGGCTCCGGCAGGGCTGACGGCACTGAGCAAGAGGAGAAGTACGGTGGTATGGGAAGGTGCGTTACGCATGGATTTGTTAGCGAATGGGGTGTTATAGTAGCCAGATTGAAAGGGTTCTTGATGATACGCCACTGCACATTACTTGCATCCATTCTGTCGGTGTTCGCCCTGGCTGCGGCTGATGACTCGACACCGCCAACTGCGGCGAGCGAGGACTTGAGCGATGTGGTTGTCCTCCGTAGCGGCAGCCGCCTTTATGGCAAAGTGATCAAGCGCACCGACAGCCGAGTGTGGCTGGATGTAGGGCCCTCAGTACTCAACTTTGAGATGAGCGATGTATCCGCCGTCGAGTCTGCCGATGCCGGCATCAATACCCGCAAAGTGGAGGAGAGTGTCTTCTCGACTGCGGTCAACGCGGTAACGCTCTCTCCCAAAGAGCACGCCAAGCTGATCGGTTCCGCCGTGATCAAGGTCTCGACTCCGGCCGGTCTCGGCTCAGGCGTCATCATCAACCGCGACGGTTACGCCATCACCAATGCCCATGTCGTGCAGGGTGAAACCAATCTGCGCGCCACGGTGTGGATTCCCCAGAGTGACGGCACTCTCAAGCGCATTGAGATCGAAGATGTGGAGATCGTCGCGGTAAACAATCACCTCGATCTCGCTCTCATCAAGATGAAGCATCCCCAGGGAGCCGCATTCGACATTGCCCCGGTTGTGGTGGAGGACAAGCTCGAGATCGGCCAGCCGGTGTTTGCCATCGGTAATCCCATGGGCCTCGAGCGATCTCTGACTCAGGGTGTCGTTAGCACTACCCAGCGCAACTTCGACGGTCTCACATACATTCAAACAGACACCCCCATAAATCCGGGGAACTCGGGCGGACCTCTCTTCAACACCAAGGGAGAGGTCGTAGGGATCACCAACATGGGCATTCTGGGAGGCGAGGCGCTGGGCTTTGCGATTCCCGCCCGCTATGTCAAAGACTTTGTTCGCAATCGTGAAGCTTTCGCTTACGACAAAAACAATCCCAACTCAGGTCACAATTATCATCAGCCGCCACCGAGGCGAAACTTTGATGCTCCGCCTCAACTGAAAGACAAAAGCGGTTCCTAAACTCCCCAAGGAAATCCCATGAAACTATCCCATATCGCCAGCGTTGCTCTGGTTCTCTCCTTCGCTTCGCAATCAACTCGTGCTGAGGAGTCGATCTCCATAGAGCGGTTGGCTCCGGCCAACTCCTTCGCAGTCATCGCCTTCAAGGATCTCGCGGCAATCCCCGCCCGGTTCAAGGCGACTCCGCTGGGGCAGTTGCTGGAATCAGATGCCGGCAAGAAGGCACTCGAGAGTTACAACGAGGCGAGCAAGGAGGCGAAGGAGGCGCGCGCCAAAGAGTTGAGTCTTGAGCCATCCGACTTGAATGTGCTGCCGAAAGCTTGCGGCGCTGCCATGTTCTTTGAACACAGTCAAGAGCTTGATGCCGACCTTCCGGCCGTCATTGCTGTGATGGACTTTGGCGACCAGGCTGACACCGCCCAGAAGTTCATCGACGCTCTCTGCGACGAGATTGCCCGCGACACCGGCAGTTCGATCGAGGAAGAGACAATCGGTACTCGCACTGCCAAAGTCATTCCCGTTCCCAGTGGAGAGGGCGACGGAGATGACTCGTTCAGTCCGCTTCCGGGCGGGCCGCCGCGTCAGCGTCCCCAGATGGAGCCGGATTTCGGTTCGATGATTCCTAGTTTTGATTCGGTTTGCTACACGCGTGAAGGAACAACGTTCATATTCACTTCCAGCCTGGGAGCACTTCAGGATGCCCTCGATGTAATCGATGGCAAGGCTGCCGAATCAGTGGCCGACGAGAAACAGTTTCAGGCTGCCATAGATCAGATCGGTCCGCAGGACGCCTACGCGGTGCTGCTCTTCAACAACCTTGAACCGCTCTTGGCACCGATGTTTTCAGGTCCGATGGCCATGGCCAAGGATATATTCAAGACCTTCATTGGCCATGCGGACGGCTTCTCCCTTGGTTTGAAACTGGATGGCGCCGTGGGAATGATTGAGGTGGTGTCGGGGATCTCCATGTCGAGTCCTCCAACCGGACTGATCGCGCTGGCCAGCAAGGCTTCGCCTCTCTCCGTGCCTCCGGTACTGGGCGGAGATGACTGCAGTTCCTACTACCAGATGAACTTCAACTTTGCCGGCGTGCCCCAGTTGTTTGAAGACGCGCTGGCGGCGCTTCCAGATGGTGACGCAGCTCAGCTCGAGCCGATGCTCGCCATGTACATGCCAGCGCTCAAGAAGGCGTTCTCCTCACTGGGGCCAACCATCTGGTCTTTCAGTCAGGTGAGCGCGCAGCTGCCCGAGGGATCCCGGTCCGTGACAGCGATTCAGTGCAGCGAAGAGAAGAGCGTCGTACCGCTCATCAACATGATCGCTCCTCAGGCGGGAATGATGCCCCAGGATTTTCAGGGGCAGACGATTTACCGCGGCGATGCGGAGCAGATGAGTATGGCTCTGGGATTCGCCGGTACGGCACTGGTGTTTGGCGAGTCTGCTTCAGTCGAGCAGGCCATGCGAACGGCAGCCGAGAAATCGGCTCGGCCTCTTTCGGATAGTGAGAACTACCGGCTTGCTATTGCTGCCACCCCCTCCGGTGAACTCATCGGCTGGGGCTATCTAGACCTGCTCAGCACCGTGGAGCAGTTGAAGAATCAGTATCTAGAAGCCTCCAATGCCAATGCGGACGCCGATGGATTCCTGGATCCTTCCGGCAACCCCATCGGAGCACTCCTCCCCGCGATTCCTGATGGAATTCAATCGGCCATCACCGAACTGTCAAGCACCATCTTGCGCGACCACTTGGGTCTGATGGTCTATGAGATACGACCTGCACCAGGAGGCATGGTGTATCGCATGTCAGTTCTGGCACCCTCCGCCCGGAAGTAGGTTCTAGCGCCGGAGCATGAGTTCGAGCGCCGCCTCTACCGAGGCGTTTGCTTGGACCCCAACTTCGCCGTGAACTGCGGATTCGCGACTGAACACTCCTCTGCCAGCATCGGCGATCGCTAGGCAGATTTTCTCACTCACGATTTGATCTTGCTCGCCGTGGACCACCAGCAGGGGGCAGGACAACCGCGCCGCCGCAAGCTCAGTAGGTGTTTCCCGGCCGCCCCAACAGTGCAGCACTAGTTGGGCGCAGTAGGCGAGAGCAGCACTGGGCAGTCGATGTTGACTCAGTCTGCCCGCGAGTGGCTGCCTGATGGTGGAGTAGGGCGAGTAAGCAACTACACCGCTGACGGCCGATTCACTCAAAGCTGCGGCGCGAATCGCCAGAGCCGCGCCTAATGAGTGCCCAACCAGGATGAGCGGCTCTCCCGGCTTGGCTTGGCTCAGGGATTTCACGATTGCCACAATGTCTCGCACCTCGTTGCCGCACATGCTCGCTCGCGCGACGGCCGAATCACCGTGGCCGCGCAAATCCATCAGCACAAGTTGTCGGACTCGATCTTGGTAGGGAGCGATTCGCCGGAGAGAGTCGATGCGCGATCGCGACCATCCGTGCAGCATCAACACCGTTCCCCTTGCTCCGCCGCCATCGATGAGCCATGCCGGTGCGCGGGCTCCGCCGGGCAGCGCAAACTCATGCTCGCGCCATGAGGAGTTGAGTCCGTCGGGGTGAAATCGCCAGCCTCTTGCCAGAGCCCAGCCCGCTGTGGCGCGCCGCGGTCGGCGGGCCTCGATTACCACACAGGACACGAGGGCAAAGCATGCGCCGAGAAGTCCCAAAGACAGAAGTGGTAGCAGGCGTAGCACTTGATCTACAGACAGGCCTTGGCCACGCGCTGGCAGGCGCTACTGGCCTCCCCTTCGCGCGCCTGAATCCACGCCAGAAGCGAGGCTCGCAGGGTTTCATCTGCCACTAACGGCAGATTTGCTCGCACATTCCAGCCAGCGCAAATGGTGGCGGCTCGAGCCAGTTCACACGCGCAAGCAAGGTCGCTGCGAAGCATGCGACTGGTGGTGGCGGTTAGGGAGTTGGTGGCGTCGGCGACGGCGGCAGCGAGATCACCGATGGCCTGCGGCGCGGCGATTGCCTCGGCGAGTGCCGGGGCGAACTGCGGCGCTGCTGCCCGCGACGGTGCGTCCAGTCGCAGAAAAACCTCAAGGTTGGCGTAGGCCGCGGCATCTCGGTCAGCGAGTTCAAGCGATTCGAAGGCGCAACCTCGCAAGAAAGCCAGAGCAGCCCGGTTGCGTGATTCGTGCTGGGAAAACTTCGGCTTCCCAATGGTGTACTCCAGCACCATTGCTCCCAGTGCTGCGGCCTGCGCCAGCGTGACCGCAGCGGCGGCGCCGCCGCCGGGAACCGGCTGTCTGGATGCGAGCGCTGTGAGATATGGAGTTAGTTGTGCCGACAGTGTTAGAGCGCTTTCGCTGGTCATCACAGTTGTACCTCGCAGAGCGGGCGCAGTTTCATGATCGCACCTCAGCCTTCAGTGTTTCTTTGAGCGCAGTCACGATGGCAGCGATCTGGGGATCGACCTCCTCGCGGCGCAGAGTTCGCTCGCGGGCGCGAAAGTGCAGGCGAAGCGAAAGTGCTTTACGACCCGAACCGATGTTCTGTCCCCGGAACGCAGTTATGAATGCCACCGACTCAAAGTGTGCGAGCGATGCGCGAGTAACTAGCGACTCAACTTCTGCCCAAGTGGTCGAGTCGCTGACGATGGCCGTGATGTCACGGTCGATCGCGGGAAACACCGGTGGCTCACCGGCAACTGGTACCGGTGGGAAGGCGCAAAGCAAATGAGTGCTGTCAAATTCGAAGGCAGCGACCGTCCGTTCCAGGCCGAACGCTGCTCGAGCGGAGGCGCCGATCAATCCGGCCACCCCGAGCGCATGGCCGCGCGCGCTGAAGCGGGCGCAGTGATCGAACCCGGGAGCGCTCGAGGGCGAGACTGTCAACGCGGAATCTGGTCCCATCAATCGTGACACCAGTCGCTCCACCACGCCGCGCACCGATCGGTATGCCTCCTCCTGATCCTTGCCTGCGCAGGAGATGCCCGTGACCATTCGCCTTTCAGCGTGAGTGTTGCCGCACAGGGCAAACACCGAGGCGCACTCGAAGAGCCGTACCTCAGTCTCACCCCGATCGAGATTGCCGCGGGCAACCCGCAGCAGACTTGGCAGCAGACTGGTTCGCAGCGCCGTCGCGGCATCAGCGCGCTCATCATCCACCCGGAGTGTGGCGGACCCTTCCGACAGAAACGCTGCTGCGGCTGCCGGTGAAACCAGCGTGTCGGTGACGCACTCGCAGTACCCGATGCCGGCTAGAAGATTGCGCAGAGCCCGCGGCCCATCGACCAATGGTTGAGGGGCAGTAGTGCGCACCCCGATCCGATCTGCCACGGGCAGTCGAGCGTAGCCAACTACGCGAGCAATCTCTTCGATGAGATCAATCTCGCGGCTGATGTCGCCGCGCTGCGGCGGAACGGTGCACTCGAGTGTGCCCTCCCCTTGACGAACGATGAATCCCAGCGCGGTCAGCGCCCCAGTTGCTTCCAGCGCAGTCACCTCTATCCCCAGCACGCGGCGAATCTGCGCCAGACGGAGGGAGACTTGGAGGAGACTTGGCAATGGGGCACCGGTGCGGGCAGCCCCGCGGATGCGTTCTCCACCGGCCACACTCACAATCAGTTGCACTAATCGTTCGGCTGAAGCGTCCACCTGCAGGGGTGTGACTCCGCGCTCAAAACGAAAGGAGGAGTCACTAGCAAGCTGGTGACTGCGGCTGGTGGCTCGTACCGTGAGTGGATCAAATGTGGCCGCTTCGATCAGGATGTCTACTGTGGAGTCGCGTACTGCCGTGAGAGCACCGCCCTTCACTCCCGCGAGGGCAACGGTCCGCTCGGCATCGGCTATCACTAGGTCGGTGCTTCGCAGCAGAATCTCTTTGGCGCCATCACCTAGGGGCAGGAATGACTCGCCAGCACGGGCGAGGCGAACTTCGAGGCGATTCCCCTTGAGAGTTGCCAGATCGAAGACATGCGATGGCTGCCCCGTCTCAAAGAGAAGGAAGTTGGTGGCGTCAACGATGTTGTTGCGAGGCACTTGCCCGATGGCGCGAAGTTTGTCCCGCAGCCAAGTGGGACTAGGGCCGACCTTCACGCCGCGAATGACCCGCGCCGTGTAGTAGGGGCAGAGGGCTGGTTCAGCGTTGTGCAGTGTGAAGCCCGCGAGGTCGAGCGGCGCATCATCCAGGGGGAGATCGGCGCAGGGGTCCACCAGAGTCCGCCCGGTTCGCGCCGCGATTTCTCTAGCGAGTCCGATGTGACACAGGCAGTCGCCGCGGTTGCTGGTTGTTTCTATTTCTTGGGCGACATCTCCGCCTTCCAGCTCCTCACGGCCGTCCAAGGGCAACCCCAGATCGGTAAGGACATCGGCCTGCTCTTCGGCGCTGGCAGCGGGAGTTAGGTAGTCATTCAGCCATCGGACGCTGGTTCTCATCGGGCGTGAAGCCTACCCAAGCGATTGCTTTGGAGTAGGCTCGCGCCATGGGTTCGGTGTCCCAGAAATGCCAATCGTTCCGGCGCAGCCGCAGCTGCCGCCTTGATGTATCAGGGAGAGACTGCGGCGGATTGCTCTCGTGCCTCCTGGTGCTGCTGCTCGCATCTCTCGGCGGTTGTGCCCCAGAACGCGCAGCGAGGCTCAGCGGAGCCAGCGACGATTTCATCATCGACGCCACCATACTTACAGGAGCATCAGCTCGCGAAGGCCTGCGTGTTGAAGCCAGGCAAAGCAAGTTCGTACTGATGCCAGATGGCATGTTGCTCGCCGGTGAAGGGCCCTCGATCCAGTTCAATCGCCGTCCCGCCCGTGTCCGCGTGCTAGGTGAGTCGCAGGTGGCGGACATGAGGGCGCTAGCGTCCAATCTGGGTTTTTTGGCAGTGGAAAGCGCCGATGGTCGGGGGAATCCCAGTTCACTGCAGCCGGCTGAGGATGAGGTTCTCCACATTCTCTGGTTCCGGGATGATCAGAAGGAGTGGTGGTTTGCGCGCCGGTGGAAGTTGACCGACTCCCCAGATCCAGCGGCCACCCGCCTAGTGCGAACTTTGGGAATGATGGCATGGGCCCACGACCTCACCGCCCAAGAGTTTGATGCGCATAGGTATGACTTTGGATCGGATCCATATGCGGCCTATCGTGCGGGTGGCGTGCCGAGCATCAACCAGCAGACGATTCCTGCTGTCTCGCCGTGAGCGCGATGGCATCGCGAATGTTGCCAGTGCTGATGGCGCGGCGTGCATTGCTGCGATGCTTCTCGTTGCGGTTCACACTCATGATGGTCGTGGTAACGGGGCTTGGTTCCTGCACCACAGTTGTCCCACCAACGGGGAAGTTTGCGCCCGGTGAATGCGGTGTTGCCCTGTGGATGTGGTCACTCGAACCATCGCGATCCAAGTATGAGTTGTATGAGGTTGTGGACGGCACGCTCGCATACGGAGGGGGAGCTACCGCACTGAATCGCATTACGAACTGGACTACTCCCCTCACGCCCGCGCAGTGCGCCGACCTGTGCGCGGCCGTGGCGAGCACGGGGTGGTTCGCAACTCCACCAGAGGAAACCACGAGTGCGGACCGAGTCGAAGTGGTGGCGCTAACCGCTGAGGGCACATTGACCTTGCGACTTCCCCATTGGGAGCCGGGGCTGGCGCGCTTGCGGTCAGTTCTTGCCGCAGCGTCGCAAGGCAGGTTTCAGAATGCCCTGCAACGACTGCCCGAAGCCAGCACTCCCGCAAGTTCGCGCTGACGCCGAAGCAGCCTCGCTCCCTTTTCAAGTTGCTGCTATCCGTCCTGACAGCGAGTTCGCTTGGCGAACGCCATAGATCGTGCGTGGAAGTACGAAGTCACTCCGCCCCATTTTTCACAGAGTGCGTGAGTGGTGGACAAGCCGCTCCCCAGTGCTGGCGCGGTTTTGTAGTCGCTATAACGCGCACTGCTGGTGCAACGTTGGGACAAAAGAAACCGGAAGTGGAAACTCAGTTCCGTGCGACCGTCAGTTCGAGTTCGCCGCAGCGAGCAGCCCGCATTGAGCGACTCTACTGCGAGCATCGAGAGGCACTTCTCCGGCTCACGGGCGCACGCAATCGCGCCCTTGCCGAAGATGCGGTGCAGGACCTGTTTGCTTACCTGCTCACCTGGCGCGGAACAGATGAGTGCACCATCTCCCGCGCCTATCTGGCAGAGTCGATGCGGCATCTGATTGGTCGTACCAGTGAGCGGGAGGCCCAGCGGCGTCGAAGGGAGCAAGAGGTGACTCTGCGGGACCGAAGATCGCAAAGCGGACGAACCGCAGCCGCCGCCATCGACAGCAATGAACTGGCAGAGGTGCTCGCGAGTATGCCCAGCCATCTGGCCGAGGTGATTCGTCTGGCCGTTTGTCAGGGAATTAGCTATCAAGAAGTCGCCAGTGCTCTCGGGGTTGAAGTGGGCGTGGTCAACAACTGGCGGCACCGAGGCGTGGAATCGCTGCGGCGGGGGCTGTGCCGAGCGGAGGTGGACGCACCATCTAGACTCTCAGGAGATGTCCGATCACGCTGACCCCATAGTTGGTATCGATCTTGGTACCACGAACTCGCTTGTCGCCTTCTGCGATGCGAGTGGTCCTCGGATACTGGCCGCCCCTGGGGAAGAGCGTATGGTCCCCTCGGTGGTGCGATTTGCCGATCCAAACTCCAGAGGCTCGGTGGGAGATCAGAGCACTCGAAATGTAGTTGGTTCAGCGGCGAGAGCTGAAGCCGGCAGGTACCCACTTTCGACCATCGCCAGCGGCAAACGCCTCATGGGCCGCGGCTTTGCCGAGAGCGTTAGCGAGTCGGCTCCCCTTCTGAAAGTGGTGGAGGGCAAAAGAGGAGGAGCGGCCATCGAAGTTCTAGGCGCCACCGTACTGCCCGAAGAAGTTGCCGCAGAGATTTTGCGCGCGCTGGCAGCACGAGCTCAAGCAGCGCTTGGTACTAGCGTCAAGCGCGCGGTGGTAACCGTCCCCGCATGGTTTGACGACGCACAGCGCACGGCGACCAGAAATGCGGCGCGACTTGCGGGCTTGGAACCGGTGCGCATCCTCAATGAGCCGACGGCGGCGGCGCTGGCTTACGGCATCGGTCGTGAGGCGCGCTCGGCAGAGACCATCGCGGTGTACGACTTTGGCGGCGGCACTTTCGACATCAGCATCCTGCGCATCGAGGCCGACGAAACGCTGGGATTTTCCGGTGACCTCTTTCAGGTTCTTGCTGTCTCCGGTGACACGCGGCTGGGTGGAGATGACATCGACTCGATGGTCGCCGATTGGTTTGCGCGAGAGGTGGGAGTTGAGGCGAGCGGCCCAAGTGAGGCGGCCATGCTGCGCCTGGAGTCGGAAAGAGCAAAGGTTGCGTTGAGCGATGTCGAAGTCGTGCGCATGCGAGCAACGCTCGCCGGCCGCGAGCGGGAGGCCTCTCTGACGCGAACCCAGCTGGAGTTGTTTATGGCGCCGCTTCTTGGCCGCACTCTCGTCTGTTGTCAGCGGGCGCTCAAAGATGCCGGACTCGGCGCCGCCGTCGATCGGGTAGTGCTCGTAGGCGGATCGACTCGAATTCCTGCGGTGCGCGCCCTCGTGCGCCACGCATTCGGCATCGAGCCCTACTGTGCACTCAATCCCGATGAGGTAGTGGCCATGGGAGCAGCGATTCAGGCTTCGGTGCTGGAGGGGCGGCGCCACGACATGCTGCTTCTCGATGTGGTGCCCCTCTCTCTAGGGATAGAGACAGTCGGCGGCGCGGTCGCCAAGATGATCATGCGTAACAGCATGGTGCCGCTGCGCACCACCGAAATGTTTTCCACCAGCGTCGATGGTCAAACAAGAGTGAGCATCCATGTCTTGCAAGGGGAACGCGAGCTGGTGGCAGATTGCCGCAGCGTTGCTCGCTTCGAACTGGTGGGAGTACCACCCATGCCGGCGGGTATCCCCCAGATCGAGGTGGAGTTCCTTATCGACGCCAACGGCGTGCTCAATGTGAATGCTCATGAGTTGCGCTCGGGGCGGCGTGCCCAGGTGCAGACGATTCCAAGTTTCGGCCTGACATCGGAGGAGTCTGACCGCATGGAGCGCGATGCCAATGAGCATGCCCGCGAAGACATGTCGGCACACCGTGTCATTGATCTGGCGGTTCACTCCCGACTCGACATCAAGTGGACGGGGGAGGCGCTGCAGCGGGTACGGAGCGAGCTTCCAAACTCGCTGGTCGCTCAGGTGGAAGCGGCAATGGCGCAAGTGGCTGCCTTCATAGAGAAGGTGCAGCAGTCGGGCCCGCTCTCCGTGAGTGGCGATGAGTTTCTCGCCGCCAAGAACGCACTCGACACTGCGGCGGTTCCTGTCCATGAAGCAGCTGTTCTCAGTAGCCTGAGGGCGCAGATGGCCAAGGAGACCTCATGAGCGATTTCAGCGTGTGCGTGATCATTGCAGCTGCGGGCAAGAGCGCCCGATTTGGCAGTGGCGACAAACTCTCGCAGGACTTGGGTGGCAGACCTCTGCTGCTGCGGACAGTGGAGCCATTTACCAAGCATGATGATGTCAAGTCGATCATCGTGGCTGCCCCACCAGAAAGCATGGAGGAGTTCCGCCAGCGTTTCGGAGCGCAACTGGGATTTCACGGTGTGACTATCGTCGCGGGCGGAGTTCTGGAAAGATGGGAATCCATCCGCAACGCGCTGGTGCATGTTCCGGAGAGTTGCACCCACGTGGCGATTCATGACGCGGCGCGCCCCTGTCTCTCGGAGTCTCTGCTGAAGCGGGTGATTGATGCGGCGCGAGTGGCCGATGCGGTTGTGCCCGCGGTTCCGGCGGTAAATACCCTGCGGCGAGTGGGAGAGGAACGGTTCCGAGCGGCGCCCGATGATGAAATTGCCGAGGCGATTCTCGGCGGTGCGGGCCGGACTGCTACCGAGGGGCATCGGGTCGAGGCCACGATTCCTCGGGCGCGAGTTGTCGAGTGTCAGACACCGCAGATTTTCTCGATTGCCCTGCTGCGCCGCGCCTATGCCCAGGAGCAACTCTCGGGTGCCACCGATGATGCGATGCTGGTGGAGAGGCTGGGCGAGCCGGTACTGATCATCGAGGGCGATCGCAGCAATATGAAGGTGACTGATCCCGAAGATCTTGTCATGATCAGACTGCTCATGGGAATGCGCCCACCTCAGGATCGTGCCGCGCACAAGAGATTCTGATCTATTCCGGTCGCTTGCCTTCGATGGTGATCGAGGTCGCCTTGGGGCGAGCATCGGTCGCGGGGCAGGAAGGGCAGCGTGTGCTGCGCGGTTTGCGACTCGGCAGAAATGGTTTTATCACGATCACCAATGCCGTGACAAACACCAGACTCACCAGCCAAAACTGCCAGTCATCCAGCGGCATTACGGAGCTCCCACCGCAGCCACTACCAGTTGATGGGTTACGAAGGCGGCGCAGTAGGCAATCGCGGTCATCCATCCCAGTTGAAGCAGGGCCCACTTCCACGAGCCAGTCTCACGCCGGGTGACTGCCAGAGTGGGAAGGCACTGCATCGCAAGAACATAAAACACCAACAGACTGGCCGAGGTAGCCGTGGTGAATACCGGAGAACCATCATCGCGCTTGGCTTCTCTCATCGCGGCAACTGTGCCCTCATCCATCTCCGCGTCATTCTCTCCGGCAGCCACCAGCACCTTCATCGAGCCCACGAATACCTCGCGGGCAAGGAAGCTGGCCAGCACTGAGACTGTCACCTGCCTGTCAAAGCCGAGCGGAGCGAATATTGGCTCGGCCGTTCGCCCCAGCATGCCCGCGAAACTTGCGGAGCGCTGGGCGCGCGCTGCCTCCGCCTCTGTCGGTGCGGGCAAGGTCTCTGCTGCATTTGCGGCGACGGGTGTCTCTGGAGACTCGCTGGCGCGGGGGAATGCTTGCAACCACCACATGAGGACGCAGATCGCCAGAATCACGCCGCCGGCGCTGCGCAGGAACATCAGCGATCTATCGCCAGCCGCAATCAAGGCGCTGCGGATGCTGGGGATTCGGTAGGGCGGCAACTCCAGCATCATCGGTCGCGATGCACCGCGCAGGATCGTCTTGCGGGCAATGAAGGCACTGGCAAATGCCGCAGTTGCGCCCAGCAGATAACACCCCACGAATGCCGCGCCCGCCATGAACGGTCGCCCTTGAAATAGCAGACTCGTAAGAAGCACATACACGGGAACGCGAGCGCTGCAGGAGAGAAACGGGGCAACAAGTATGGTGGCCAGTCGGTCGCGGCGGTCTGGAATCAAGCGCGCCGACATGATCCCGGGTAGGGCGCAAGCGTGGCTGGAGAGCAGGGGGATGAACGCCTGTCCGGGAAGCCCAACCCGGCGCATGTTGCGATCAACCGCGAAGGCAGCTCGCGCGAGGTAACCGCTGTCCTCCAGAAGCGACAACAGGAAGAACAGAAGTGCGATCTGAGGAATGAACACCACCGTGCCCGCGATTCCTCCGACTATTCCATCTCGGAGCAACTCCTGAATCAGTCCCGGAGGAATGATTCTCTCGACGAGTCCGCCTAGGGAGGTGAACAACGCGTCAATCGCATCCATGGGAAAGCCAGCGAGCCAGAAAATGGTTCCGAAAAGAGCGGTCATCACCGCAGCGAAGGTGACAAGACCCAAAAGCGGATGGGTGAAGGCATGATCCAGACGATCCGTCATCAGGTCATGGGCATCATTAGCTGCGCTGGAACTGCCCGCGACCTCAGCCAGAACTCCCGCAGCCCAATCCGCACTCTCTCGCGAACCGGGCTCACTGCTGGGAACACCAGCGGCACTCCGCGCTGCAGCAAGACTGGTTCGCTGCAGGCTTTCTCCACCCGCAGATTGCTGTCCCAACCTGAATTCTCGCGCCGACTCGGCCAAAGCGTGAAGGAGTTGACCGATTCCCTCACCACTGCGCCCGCTGGCGGCCACGGCGGGGCACCCCAGTCGAGCCGACAGGCGCTTCATATCAAGTGAGAGCCCACCTCGTGACGCGACATCGGTCATCGTCACCGCAGCCACACATTGTCTTCCGCGGCGAAGCACACTCGCCCCCAGCGCGAGTCCGCGCGCGAGATTTGTAGCGTCGAGAACCAGAAGGACGGCATCGGGATCGCAGCCAGTTACCCGACCCTCCAAACAGTCGAGGCAAAGTTTCGACTCGGGAAGCTCGAGGCGCAATCCGTAGATGCCAGGGAGGTCGATCAACTCCAGCGGGGTTGCACCATCGAGGGCGCTACCCACATGCGACTCCACCGTGCTGCCCGGAAAGTTTGCCGTCTTGGATCGCAGCCCGCAGATGCGATTGAACAGAGTTGTCTTGCCCGTGTTGGGATTCCCCAGAAGAGCGACGCGCAGGGGCCGCGACTCGTCACCTTCGGCAGCCGAAGCCGCGCCCTCTGAGGCTTCAGCCACCAATCTATTCCCTGTCGCAGAGCGTCACGGTGATTCGTGATGCCAGTTCGCGTGAGAGCCCGATCCGTGTGGTGTCCACCTGAATGATGCAGGGCGATCCGCTGCGGCAGACGCGCACCTTGCAGGCATCGGCCATCCCCATGGCGGCCAGAAGGCAGCGTTCGCGCTCAGGTAGTTCGGTCAGCGCCGAACAGTCCACCGTTGCCCGCTGTCCCCGCTTCAATTGGTTGAGAGGGATGCGAGCATTGGACTGAGTTGTGGCTGGCTGCACCATCGGGTGAGTCTATTCGGGATCGGCATTCGGTTCAACTTTCGCGGGAGTGGCAGCCCGCTTGGCCTCCTTGTAAACCGCGCGATTTGCAGCATAAATCGAGGGCAACTCCACGCACTCAACGGGGCGCCCCTCGCGGAAACACTCATGAAGCTTCTCGAGGGTTGGAACGCACCATCCGCAGCCGGTTCCCGCTCCGAGGCAGTCGGAGAGTTGGCTGGCGCGTTCTGGTCGTACACGCTCGAGGTAGCTGGTTAACTTGCGCAGCGATACATGGCGGCACAAACACACTTCGTCATCGGGCTGCATGGCTGAATCTGCTTCTCTCACACGCCGCCCGTAGCGGGTGCAGCGGGTGGGGCAGTCGCGGGGGCGTCGCCTGAGTTCTGGAGCGCAGTCTCGTGGGGAATCAAGTTTCGAACATTGAGGGTGAACTTGAACTCAAGGTATGGCCCTATGAAGGGCGAACCCTCAAACGCGGTGGGCTTGTCCAGTGACGGAACCACAATCGCCGTCGGCTGCAGCATCCCATCGAGGATGAACAGTTCGCCCCTCTCGGCAGTGGCGATCTTGCGCGTCAGCGTCGCATCTAGCCGAAGGTCGAAGGGGAATCCAATGGTCTCTCCGGTACTTGCGTTGACGACGACGGCCTGCACGCTGGAGGTTTTTCGGGGACCGCTGCTGCCGTTCATCACTCGAACCGTCCACCTCACATGCTGGAACAACTCATTGTTGTTGTGATTGGCGAAGCGTCGCAGGTCGTTGATAGCCAGAGTGTGTGCCTTGCCTGCAGCGACGGGGGGAATCGGCTGATTGGAGTACTGTTGCTGATACAGAGCGCGGTACTCGGCTACGACATCATCGCTTGATCTAGAGGCGCTCTCCAACGAATCAATGCCACTTCTCTGACCCGAGCCCGCGGCATCGGTGGGCTGCGCCCGGTCAGATTCCGAGTCCTGCCCATCCCGAAATGCAGGTATCGGCTGCTTGGCACTACGAAGCGCCCCCTCCAATGCGGCGATGCGGCGCTCGAGGTAATCGATTTGTAGGTAGGCCGCCTCGAGGTCAGCCTCGAGCATGGCCTTTTCATCACTGGCTGCTGGAGTCGGCGCTGCGGGGGTGGCGTTGGCAGATGATTGCGCCGCGGCGAACGGGGATGAGCCCAGGCCCGTAGCAATCACAACGATCAGCAGTGGAATCAGTCGGCATAGGTCTTGCATTGGGATATCCTAAGGTTGTCGATGATATCGTTTTGCAGGCTCTGACCATGCCAGCGCATCAGTCCCCCGGAGAACTAGAGTCATGGAACCAGTCAGAACACTAGTGAGTGCCGCCCAGTCGCGCTTGGCGCGTCAGGCGTTTTGCTCGGAGTGGATTCGAGCACTGGTCCCGCTGGCAATCCTCATTGCGGTTCTAGCGTTGATTTCAAGAGTAGTTGGTTCGTGGTGGCCATCAATGGCGGACTCGGGCAAGGGACTGCCGATCGCCTTGGCAGCCGCGCTCGGACTTGCCGCGGTCTGGGCCTTGATCGCCGCCCGGGGCGGACGATTGGGGGCCTTGGCCGCCGCGTCAATTCTGGATCAGCGCTTGGAGTTGCGCGACCGGCTCTCCACAGCCGTTGCCTTGCAGGCGCGTACTGATGTATTCGCCAAGGCTGCAGTGGAGGATGGCGTGCGGTGCGCCCGAGACCCCAAGGTGCGCGAGCGAATGTCTCGAGCGTTGCCCTATTGTGCCCCACGGCGCTGGTGGATTGGCCCTTCAGTACTAGGGCTGGCGGTGGTGGTGTGGGCATTTGTTCCCGTCGCATCGTTCTCCAAAGAGGCGGCCGCCGAGTCAGTGGCACTCGCTGCGGCCAAGGCGGTTTCTAACGATGTGGTGACTGAAGTCGTCAAACGGATTGAGCAGTCGCCCGAACTGTCGGGCACAGTGGCGCCCACTCCCACCTCGGGTGATGCCAAGATTGATCCTGCTGACGAAAAATCACTGACCCCCGATGACATTCGCCGCGATGCCATGCGCAAAGTCGCGCAGATGGAGCGCAAACTGGACGAGGTGCTCGTGGGCGAGCAGGCGCAGGAGCTCTCAGCACTCAAGGATGCACTCTCGCGGATGGATGCCCCCAAGGAGGGACCCGGCTCGGAACTCGCGCAATCCCTGAAGCGGGGCGACATGGTCGCCGCCAAGAAAGCGCTAGACCAACTGAAGCAGGACATCGAGACTGGCCAGTTGGACGAGAGCACAAAAAAGAAGTTGGAGGAGCAGTTGCAGGATTTGGCCAAGCAGCTCTCCGAGGCCGCCAACTCCAAGGATGCTCTGGAGCGAGCGCTAGCGGAGAGCGGGCTGGACAAGAATCTGGCTAACAATCCTGAAGCTCTGAAGCGAGCAGCTGAGGCAGCAAAGCATTTGAATGCGGAGCAGCGTGAGGCGCTGATGCAGGCGCTGAAGGCACAGCAGGGCGCAGCGGGGAAGTGTCAGAAGTTGGGTGAAGCTTGCGGGGGAATGGGGAAGTCTGCCGGAGGATCGGGCTCCAGTGAGGACTTGAAGGCTGGTGCCAAGGGCGGCGACATGCTCTCGGAGCTGGAGTCGATGGAGCAAATGCTGCAGAGCGCCAGTGAGTGCAAGGGCAGTTGCACCAAAGCCAACAAGGCACTTGGGGATGGAATGTCGGGCAGTTGCAATGGCCCCGGCGGAACAAATCGAGGCCGAGCATCTGGAGAGCGGGCGGCCCCCGAGGCGACTGCTACCGGAACCAAACTGCGCAAGGAAAAAGTGGAACTGCAAGATGGAGAGGTCATCGCTCGGCAGTTGATCGAAGGGCCACCAGTAGTTGGCGAGAGCAAGCGCACGCTGGAACGGGTAGCAGGCGATATCGGTACAGGCAGCGAGGAAGCAACCGACGATGATCCTGTGCCTCCGCGACTTCAGGAGGCTCATCAGCACTACTTTGGGGAGTTGAAAAAGCGTCTCGAGGCGCGCATGAGGGAAGCAGCTCCAGCCAAAGACGCAGATTCGGCTGCACCCAAACCCCCCAGTCCTGCTGGCGGTGGAGCGTGATGCCGCGGCTGGGGGTAGTACTTTCCACACTCCTCGCGCTATGTGCTTGTGAAGATCGATCACCCAGTATTGCGGTAGCAGTCGCGGTAGATCAACGAGTCGCCAGTCAGGTACTGGATAACTTCGAACGCCAGTCCGGGGTACGGGTAGACGCTCTGTATGACACGGAGGGCGCCAAGACCAGCGGATTGCTGGCAACCGTGCGCGCGAGGAACGAGGGCGCACCACTTGGTGTCTGGTGGTCCGGGGAGTGCTACGCGACAGCACTGCTTGCTGACGATGGGCTCCTAGCCCCCATGCCGTCGGATCTGAGAGCCGAGTTGGATCCTCGGAATGTGGGGAGTACCCACCCGTGGCTGTCCTCAGTCGCGCGTCACCGTGTTGTGGCATGGAGGCCCGAGACCGATGATCCGCCTGCTGACTGGCTCGATCTCACCGATCCGCGCTTCAAGGGCCGGATTGCTATGGCCGATCCGAGATTCGGCACAACTCGCGGGCACTTCGGTGCCATCAAGACCTGGTTGGATTCGTCGCAGGGCAAGGAGGCTTTCGCCGAGTGGGCGCGCAAGTTGGCTGCGAATCAACCACTGATTGTCACCAACGGCAACGCCGGAGCACTGGAGGCCGTGCTTCGAGGCGAGGCGGATTTCTGTGCGACTGACAGCGATGATGTCGCGTGCGCCGAGGTTCGAGGCGAGTTGCTCATGTCAACGCCGCTTCGACACGGAGCCCAACCCGGCGAAGGCCCGCTCCTGATTCCCAGCACCATCGCCGTGATCGCCAGCGGCGACTGCCCCGAAGCATGGGACTTGGTGCGGCATCTTGCCAGCGCTCATTCCCAATCTGTGATCGGCAGCGAGTGCGGCGATCGCATACCGCCAGGACAGTCGGGCGACTCGCTGGATGTGTCACCGACAGACGCAGCAAGAGCGATGAACGAGGCCGTGGCGGAGTTCATGCGCGCCGTGGCGGCACAGCGGGCGGCAGCGTCCTCGGCCGGAGCGGGGATGTGAGACAGAATCGTGGCGGTGCCGGATGGCCATTCGCCGCCGCGGGATTGCTGCTCTTCGCCCTGGCTGTGGTTTGTCCTCTGACCATGGCGCTGCTGCGCTCGGCTGCTGAAACAAATGTCGAGACCGGCTCCGCCGTCTGGCAAACTGTCGAACCCATCAACTTGCTGATGGCACGCACACTTTGGTGGGCCGCCTCATGTGCCACCGCGGCCGCGCTCATCGGCTGGTTGACGGGCCGAGCGATGCGGCAATCGTGCATTTTCACTCGAGTCGCATCTCTGGTAGTTCCACTCTTGCCGCCCTATGCAGTGTTCTACGCACTGTGGCGACTGTTTCCGCCGGGCTGTTGGCTAGAGCGAGTCGCAGCCGAGTGGGGCAATGCGGGTCTGCTTAGGCAGTCGTTACTCGGCGCGACTCTGATCCTCTGGGGCTGGGCCGTTGTGGCATGGATCGTCTGCTGTCTCGGTGGCAGTGGCGCCCGTTCCCAGCGCGAGTTGCTTGCGGTCGATGGAGCGCGGTGGTCGGCGCGTTTCGCTTCGGCTTGGCGGGAGGACAGATGGGCGCTGCTCATGGGATGGATCGCACTCACTCTCTTCTTCGTTGGCGATACCACTGCCTTTGATGTTGCCCAGGTGCGCACCATCGGATTCGAACTGCGCACACTTGATTCACTAGGTATGGCGGCTGGGCAACTGACCCAACTTGGCGCTCCCGCGATCTTCTTGGTGGTGCTGGGTGTGGGTGCGATCGTGCTTCTCGCCCGCCGGGGAGAAGCGCGCGGCTCTGGGGTCGTCTCAACCTGCGCGGTTGAACCATCAGGCTTCCTCCGCGGCGCCTCTACCAATCGAGGCGCCAGTCGCATGGTGCGCATCGCCAACTTGCTCGTTTGGATTCTTGCGGGGATCGTGGTGGGAGCTCTGTTCCTCCTCGCAAGTTCCCTCAGTGGAGCCTCGATCAGATCGGAGTTTGTGCTGTTCGATCTGCGTGCCGCGGCCAACTCTCTGCAGTTGGCATGTATGGCAGGAGTCTTGGGAGCAGTGATTGCAGTGGCACACTTCGCGCTCGCCGCCGGTAATCGACTTTGGCGAACTACAGGGTTCACCCTCTTCGCACTCTGGCTGGCGGTGGGGTGTGTGCCGGGGACCCTGATTGCGCTGGTGCAACTTCATGCTTGGCACTCGAGCGGAATGAGTTGGGTGGTCGATCAGGCCTCGATAGGAACCCTGCTGGGAGAGCTATGCAGGTTTGCTTTTGCAGCTGCTCTCATCGGGACTGTGGCGGGTACCTACTTCAGGCGAGATCGCGAACTGCAGGATCAGATCGCCCTCGAGCCACTTACCTTCCGGGGCTACTGCCGCCTAGCGCGGGGCACACTTCTCATACTGGCGGCGGTTGCCTTTGCAGTTACGGCCACTCTTGCCGCCGGTGAGGTCGTTATCGCCGGCAGATTGCAGGCGCCCGGAGCAGAGCTTCTTGCCTCCAGCCTTTTGAATGCCATCCACTATCAGGATGCCGCTGGTGTACTGCTGGCGCTGCCCATGCTCGCTGGCATGGCAGTGCTGTCTGCTCTCGTGCTGGCGTTGCTCCTTCGCCGCGCAGTAATCATCTGCGCCGTCGCCGGGGCGCTGTGCCTGAGTGCATCAGCCTGTGATGAACAGGTTGATCAGGGTGGCACCAGCTCGGCGATCGTTGCGGTTTCAGAGTCGATCACTCCCGAGCGGCTCGTTCCCACCATCTGTTTCGGCGCCGCGGGGCGAGTCCCTGGACGATTTGAGTATCCGCGAGCGATTGACATCAGCCCGCTCACGGGTGAGATGGTCGTGATCGACAAGGCGGCGCAGGTGCAGGTATTCGATGCTGCGGGCAAACTCTCCAGATTCTGGCGCATGCCCGAGTGGGAAATGGGGAAGCCCACCGGCGTCACCGTGGATGCCGAGGGGTTCATCTGGGTGGCAGACACGCATTACCACCGGGTGATTCGTTTTCGACCAAGTGGCGAGGAGAGCCTGCGAATCGGCGAGTATGGCCAGGGCCCCGGGCAGTTCATCTATCCCACCGACATCGCCATTCTTCCCCAAGGGGAGGTCATGATTTCGGAGTACGGCGGTAACGATCGCGTTCAGGTGTTTACCAAGGATGGTCAGTTCATCCGTGAGTTTGGCTCTCATGGTTCCGGTTCTGCGGAGTTCATTCGCCCGCAGGCACTGGCACTTTCTCTCGACAGCTCAGAGGTGTTCATCGCCGATGCCTGCAATCACCGCATCCAAGTATTCGGGGTCGATGGCGCATGGCGGCGAACGATCTCCCACATCGGTCGAGAGCCGGGCGCGCTTGCCTATCCCTACTCGCTGTTGGTTCTGGACGACGGTTCGTTGCTCGTAAGCGAGTTCGGCAACAATCGCATTCAACGCCTTGATGCGCGCACCGGCGAGTCTCGGGGAATGTGGGGCGGAGCAGGGCATGAGGAGGGGAGGCTGCTCATTCCCTGGGCCGTGGCTCGTCTGGGGACCCGCTACGCCGTCCTCGACTCGGGGAACTCACGCGTCGTCGTCATCGACTTTCCCCCTTGGGACTTACGGCGCTAGTCGCAGAGTAATCTTCCTTCAATGCTGCTGGCGAGTTCGATAGTGCTGGAGAGACCGGAGGCGCTGTTCATTCTCGTGCTGCTGCCTCTCTTCTGGTTTGTTGGCTATCGCCGCTGGCAGGTCACCGGTCCGGTCAAGGCTTGGAGTAGTGCGATTGCTCGAACCCTGCTGGTTCTACTGCTCGTTGCGAGCATCGCTCAACCCCGAATCGTTGATACCAGCGGCGGGCTGACCCTGATGGTCGTCGCCGATGTCAGTCGCAGCATCCCTCAGGCGCAGCGGATCGAAGCCGATGAATTTCTGCAGAAGGTGGCGAAGTCGCGCCTGCTGGAGGAGGATCGCCTCGGGCTGGTAGCGGTGGCGCGGCACGCCGACACGCTGGCGATGCCGGCGCAGGATGCCGTCCTATCGACCGCGGTCGCTGCCGGTGACTTCGATGGCACCGACATCTCTGCCGGAATCAAACGAGCGTTGGCGTTGCTCCCACCCGATACGGCTAGTCGGATCCTTCTGGTGTCGGATGGCAATGAAACGATGGGCAATGCCATGGAGGCAGCGGATCTCGCCCGCGCTAATGGCATTCCCATCGATGTGCTGCCCCTGCAATACACCCACGAGCGCGAGGTGGTGTTCGAAGGGCTCCGCGCACCTGCGCGCGCGCGTGTGGGGCAGTCAGTTGATCTGAAACTATTTCTTAGAAGTCAGGGAGCGGCTAGCGGGGTGATTCTTCTTTGGCGCAACGACAAGCCCGTGGATCTTGATCCCGATGGAGCGGGAGTGGGCCTGAGGGTCGAACTTCCCCCGGGTGCCAGCACACTCACTATTCCGGTGAGCGTTGAAGCAGCCGGTGCCCATCGATTCCGCGCCATCTTCGAGCCGACCGATGGGGACTCGATGCTGGAGAACAATGTCGCGGCGGGAACGATATTCGCCTCTGGAGAGGGACGCATTCTGGTGATCGATGACACCGGAGACGAGTCAAGCTCATTCGTCCAGGCGTTGCAGCAGGGCCACATTGCAGTTGATGTGGTTACCAGCGAGCAGCTCTCGGCCGGAGCCGACTTCCTGGCCTCTTATGACGCCATCGTGCTGGCAAACATCCCGCGTTTCGCCATCGACAATGAAACCGATCGAATCCTGCACTCTTTCGTGCACGATTTGGGTGGCGGCCTGCTCATGCTCGGCGGAGATCATTCTTTCGGTGCCGGTGGTTGGATCGACTCTCAGACCGCCAAGGCCCTTCCGGTGAAACTTGATCCGCCGCAGACTCGCGAGTTGCCACGGGGATCGCTGATCCTGGTGGTGCATTCCTGCGAAATGGCCCAGGGAAACTACTGGGGGCAGGAGGTTGCCGTTAGCGCCATTGATGCTCTGAGCCGTCTTGACTATGTGGGAATCATCACCTTCGGGTTTGGCCGGGGGGATGGAAACTTTGGTGCCAGTTGGGCGTTCCCTCTGCAACTCGCCGGTGACAAGTCCGCGGCGAAGTCGGCTGCCAAGGGCATGCAGGTGGGTGATATGCCCGACTTTCAACCGACTCTGGAGCTGTCGCTCAAGGGTCTGGACTCAGTTCGCGCCGGACAGAAGCATGTCATCATCATCAGCGATGGCGATCCCGCGCCGCCCTCGCAAAAACTGCTCGATGAGTTCAAGTCGCGCAAGGTGACGGTGACCACTGTGATGGTCGCCGGTCACGGCACGGCGGAAGACAACAACAACATGCGCGCCGTCGCCGAGCAAACCGGGGGCAACTTTTATAATGTGGTGAACCCCAAGCACCTGCCCAAGATATTTGTGAAGGAGGCGACCTTGGTGTCGCGCTCCCTGATTATCGAGGGAGAGTTTGTCCCGCGCTTCACCAGCGGATTGCCTGGGCCGGTCGATGGGTTTTCTGGCGTGCCACCTGTTTCGGGCTATGTTCTTACCGTTCCGCGCGAGGGATTGGCGCAGATTCCCATTTCTATTCCCAACGCCGATGGGGTCGATCCACTGTTCGCCTACTGGAACTATGGACTGGGAAAGTCGGCTGCCTTCACCAGCGACCTCTCCGGGCGGTGGGGCGGTGCCTGGGTCAAGTGGGCTTCGTTTCAGTCATTTTGGGAGCGGGTGATCCGATGGCTGGCTCGACCCGCGACTCCGCGCGATGTGATCATGTCCACCCGCCTAGATGGTGATCGCGGCATTGTTGAACTTGAGGCAGTGAGCGGCGAGGGAGGGTTTTCTAACTTCCTCAGGACCAATGCTGTCGTACTCGGCCCCGACGGTTACCCTGTCCCACTTCAACTCGAGCAGATTGGTCCCGGTCGGTATCGGGGAGAGTTTGCCGCTTCCGAAGCCGGGGCATATCTGGTCAATGTGGGGTTCACCGGCACCGACGGCGCGGCTGCCGGCAGCGTTCAGTCGTCGTTGAATGTTGCCTACCAACGGGAGTTCCGCGCAACTCGCGACAACGCTGCGCTCATGCACGCCATCGCTGAGAGAACGGGGGGAAGAGTTCTTAGGGTCGCGGATGCGGGAACCTACGATGCCTTCGATCGCCGCGGACTGGTCATGCCTGAGAGTGCTCGGCGCATCTGGGATCTGCTGGCAATCATCGCCGCGGCGCTCCTCGTGATAGATGTGGCAATCCGGCGGCTCGCCTTTGACACTGCTGCCGCGCGCGAGATGGCTGAGCGAGCGCTAGGGGCGAGCGCTCCGGGAACGGCCGGTGGAATCGAAGCCTGGAAACGAGCGCGCAGTGCTGCCCCTAGTGGTGATGAGAGCCGCGCCAAGAGCCAGGGGGCAAGGAGCTCTGCTGCGGCCGTCGAGTCATCCATCAAACCCGTCTCTGGTCGCATCGTTGCAGAGCCGCCCTCGGTGGTCAAGAGCGAGAGTGAGGGAGAGCCCACTTCGGCTATCGATCGATTGCGCGCCGCCAAGGAGCGAGCGCGGCGAGAGGCAGAGGAACGGGGCAATCCTGATGCCGATGGTGGCGGGAACTGAATGGGGCCTGCTGAACTCATCCTTGATTCTGTCGAGTCCGTGCGCGCAGCGTGCCAGGAGTTTCGCGGGAGTTTCGCGGCGCTGCGGAGCGAGGTGGCGAAGTCAATGGTCGGACAGAAAGAGGTCGTTGAACTCACCTTGATTGCCCTCGTTGCCGATGGGCATGTACTGCTCGAGGGGGTGCCGGGTCTGGGCAAGACTCTGCTAGTGCGAAGCATCGCCCAATCACTGGGGCTCTCTTTCTCACGCATTCAGTTCACGCCTGATCTGATGCCTGCAGATATCACGGGGACAACAGTGATCGCCGAGAACGAAGGCCACGGCGGGCGGCGCATGGTTTTCCGGCGGGGGCCGGTCTTTGCCCAGATACTTCTGGCCGACGAGATAAATAGAGCGACTCCCAAGAGTCAGAGTGCGCTGCTCGAGGCGATGCAGGAGCGCACCGTGACGGTCGGGGGCGAAACTATGGCGCTCGATCGACCGTTCCTGGTGCTGGCAACGCAGAATCCCATCGAGCAGGAGGGAACCTATGCGCTGCCGGAGGCGCAGCTGGATCGCTTTTTGCTGAAGGTTGCGGTGGGAGATGTGGATCGCGGCGAGTTGACCGAGATTCTCAATCGCACCACAGGGCCGCGAGAACAGACCCCGCAGTGCGTGCTCTCCACTGACCAGATTGCCAAGGCGCAACAGCTAGCGCGGCGCATCATCATTGCGCCCCATGTGCAGGACTACGCCGTCCGCCTCGTTCTAGCGACCCATCCTCAGGGCGAGTTCGCGCCCGAGGGCGTGAGCAGGCTGATCAGCGCCGGCTCGAGCCCACGCGGTGCGCAGGCCCTCGTCGCCGCAGCCAAAGTTCGCGCTCTTCTCGATGGCCGACACGCGGTCAGCACTGTGGACGTTGCCTCACTCGTCCCCGCGGCACTCCGGCACCGCGTTGTTCGAAGTTTCGAGGCGGAAGCCGAGGGAATCACGGTCGACGCTCTGCTCTCGCGCATCCTGGAGATGACCCCCAAGGAATCACAACTGTGACCAGGGCGATCACTGATGTCGCTGGGGTAGAGGCCAATGCCAGTAGACCGCGCGTTCGCTTGGAGCGAGTTGACGACCTCATAGATGGGGCGCTCATGGCCCGCTTGGACACACTCGATGTTGTCAGTCGCAAGATCTTCGCTGGGAAAGTCCGGGGCGAGAGAAAGAGTCGCCGCCGCGGTCAGAGCGTGGAGTTCGCCGACTATCGCCCCTATGTCGCAGGTGATGATCTGCGTTTCGTCGATTGGAATATCTTTGGTCGGCTTGATCGGCTCTTCCTCAAACTGTTTCTTGAAGAGGAGGATCTCACTCTGGCGATCGCCATCGACACCAGCGCCTCTATGGACCTGGGAACTCCCAACAAGTTCGATTTCGCGCGGCGGCTAGCGATGGCACTGGGGTACATCGGACTGGTGAATCACAATCGAGTGGCGCTCTATGCCTTCGGCGGCGAGGGCCTGCGACCACTCACCGGGATGCGGGGCCGCCGCCGCACGAGCGAAATGGGCAGGTGGCTGCTGCAACAAACATGCGAAGGCGACGCCCAGTTCGAGTCGGCGATGCGCACGATCGCTTTGGGGCGCCACGGCAAGGGCGTCTTGGTTGTGCTCTCCGACTTCCTTTTCCCGACGGGGTTCGAGAAGGGGCTTAGGTCGCTGGTCGGTCGCGGATACGACCTGCACGCCATGCAGCTTCTGAGTTCTGATGAAATCGATCCGGCGCGCTATGGACTCTCCGGTGATCTGCGACTTGTCGATAGCGAGTCACGGGCAGAGACGGAAGTTACGGCGGGAACGAGTGCTATCGAGAAGTATCGGGAACGGCTGGCGCAGCACTGCGCCGAGCTACGCGATTTCAGCATCCGTCGCGGCATTACTCACTCGGTGGTTGACACAGCGGCCGACATGGACGCTCTGGTGATCGAGTACCTGAGACGGCGAGGCATGTTGCGATGACTTGGCTGACCCCGTGGACAGGCTTGATAGTCGCGGCCAGCGTAGTGCCGCCGCTTCTCGCTCTCTATTTTCTTCGACTCCGCCGCGCGCGCCGCATTGTTTCCAGCACCATGATGTGGCGCCGTGCGGTACAGGACTTGCGCGCCAATGCCCCGTTTCAGCGATTGCGTTATTCATTGCTGCTTCTGCTGCAGTTGTTGGCAGTGGCATTGATCGTGTTGGCGATCATGCAGCCACAGGCGGACATCGGCGAGACGCGGGGGGGGCGAACAGTCATCCTCATCGATAACTCGGCCTCGATGAACACGCTTGATGTTGAGGGCAAGTCCCGACTTGACGCTGCCAAGGCGAGAGCGCTGGAGCGGCTGGACGGATTGTTTTCCGGCGGTTGGCTCTCGGGTCCGACGGCGCAGGTGATGGTCGCATCATTCGCTTCAGGTGCGCAGGTGATCGCGCCCTACACCGACTCGCATGCGCAGGCCCGAGAAGCGGTCGAGTCTATTGAACCCACGGATGAGGCGAGCAACATTGGGGAGGCGTTCGAACTGGCGCGGGCGTTTTCTCAGGCGGGCGATGCTTCGAGCGGCCGCCGCCAGGATCAGAAGTTGCAGCCGACGCCGCCAATCTTCGAGGTGTACAGCGATGGCCGAATCGCCGATTCTTCCTCGCAGGTGTTGCAGCCGGGCGAGCGATTGATCTTCCACAGCATCGGCGCGACAGCAACTCCAAATCTGGGCATCGTTGTCATCGGTGCCGAGCGGGATCCCAAGAATCCCGAGCAGATTCAGGTGTTTGCGCGAATAGCAAACTTTGCGCCGCAGGCCACGGCCGTCGATGTGCAACTTTCGCTTGACGGCGCCGTTCGAGCCGTATCGCCTCAGCCGGTTCCTTTGGAGGCAGCCCATGAGGATCCGCAAACCAAGAACTGGATTCCTGGTGAAGCGCAGGTGGTGTTTCCGGCGATCGCGCTTCCCGCGGGTGGAATCGCCTCAGTTTCTCTCGCAACACGGGACATGTTCACTACTGACGATGAGGCGCGCCTAGTTGCGCCGGCATCGAAGGCGATGCGAATCCTTCTGGTCTCTGACGGTGGCTTCCTCTTGAAGTCATTGTTGGAGGGGATGCCGATTGCATCGCTTGAAGTGGTGAACGCCTCGGAGTTCGAGAAACTTGCCGAGGAGTCAGGCGCTCTAGATCAGTTCGATGTGACCGTGCTCGACTCGGTGGTGCTGCGGGCACTGCCCCCGGGGCGGTATCTCAGTCTCGGTCCACCTCCGCCGCTCGAGGGTCTCAATCCCTATGGCGAAACAGTGGGAGCGCGCCTGCGAGGATCAAATGATGAGCACCCTCTCCTGCGCTTTGCTCGCATGGATGATGTGGCCGTGGGGAAACTGCACTCACTGGCTCCCAGCGGCCAGTTCGAAGTGGTGGCCGAGTCAGGTAGCGGCCCCTTGGTGGTGGCACTGTCCAAGGGTTCGACCCGCGCCGTGATAGTCCCCTTCGATCCTCTTGACAGCAACTGGCCCTTTCTCCGCGGGTTCGTGAACTTCATGGCCAACGCCATCGATTGGTTGGGTGCCAGTGGAGCCGCTTCGTCGGGAGAGGCAGCGCGACCAGGAGCGGTGCTCTCCACAAGATTGCCCAGCGAAGCCAGCGGCCTGGTGATGAGGCTGCCCAATGGAAAGGAGTCCGGGCTCTCTGTCGCCGATCCATCATTGATTACCTATGGGCCGGTGCGGCACTCGGGCGTGTACCGACTTTCATGGCGCGAGGGACAGCGCCGTGACGATCGCGCGTTTGCCGTCAATGTTGACACCCGTAGCGAGGGGAGAGTCGCCGCGCTCACCGACTTGGTGATGCAGCAGACCACGGTGCGCGGGGTCGGGGCAGCGGCTGCCCTGCGTACGAATCTGTGGCCGTGGGCGCTGGCGGCAGCGCTGCTGGTGCTGCTTGCGGAGTGGGTGGTGTACTACCGTCGAATCTGACACTCGGGCAGACTTGTGAGGGTCTAGCTCTTCGTGATTTTCTGAAAGGTCTCGGCATCCAGCCCTAGATACTCGCGCATGTGTTGATCGTAAATCTCTTGGTCGCGCTCGCGAGAGAAGTCAAGGCGAAGTTCATTGATCACCTTGGTGCCTTGACCGATCCACTGCTTCCAGGTCTCTTCGCAGATGTTGTCGTGGATCCAGACCCCGACCGATCCTCGAAATGGAGCACTCGGCAGTTGGGATCCAGCGCGGCCGCTGCGCCGGCAGATAAATGTGCCCAAGGTGCGGACACTTTCGGCTTCAGCAACCTCAGCGGCCGTCGCCACTGGAGGCGCGCGCCCTAGCGAAGTGAGCAATCCCTCCATCGCAGTCTTGGGCATCAAATCGCCGCGCGTGTTGGCGATACGCCAGCCCTGTTCCAGAACGACAACAGCCTTGTCTACCCAGCCCGATCCGATCATCGCTTGCCCGGCGAGCTGATAGGCCTTGCTCATCTGGGGATTGAGTTGAATGCACCTCTCGAATCCTGCCGCGGCTTCGGCAAATCGCTCGGCCTGCAGGTAAGCGTTTCCCAGAGAGAAATGCGCCATCTCGTTTGTCGGGTCGGCGCTGGCCATTTTCTCGAACTGAGCAATTCGTTCTGGAGTGGACATGGGGTGGACATGGTAGGGCGGCACCGAGACCGCCGCCGCCGAAGCTTTCCTGATAAAACGCTGCGCTATGACGGTGCTGGAACCTCCACCCGAAGTGAGTCTCTCCGTCCACATCGGTTCGATTCGTTTGCGCAACTGTGTCATACTCGCCTCAGGTACCTGCGGGGTCGTGGATGAGATGGCGGAGGTGATCGACCTTTCGCAGGTAGGCGCGCTCACCGGAAAGAGCATCACCAGAGAGCCTCGCGATGGCAATGCACCGTGCCGCATAGTGGGAGTGCCTTCGGGAATGATGAATGCCATCGGACTGGCTAATCCCGGGCTTGTCGGATTCACCACGATTCATGCACCTCGGATCGGCAGTCTGGGCTGTCCCTACATCGCGAGTGTGGCGGGCCACTCCATCGATGACTATGTCTTTGTCGCCTCTGCTTTGGGATGCCGCTCCGACATTGGGCTGATCGAGTTGAATGTGAGCTGCCCCAACACTTCTACGGGTAGAAACTTTGGGGATGATCCGGCCGCGCTGCGGTCGCTGCTGCGGGCAGTCCGTTCGACCCTCACCAACGCCTCGATGATCGTCAAGCTTGCGCCCAACGCCCCGGATGTATCGGCACTGGCCGCAGTTGCCGTCGAAGAGGGAGCGTGCGCTCTGACTCTTTGCAACACTCTCCCCTCACCCGCGATTCATCCCGCCTCGGGCTTGCCCATTCTGGCTCAGGGCAGCGGCGGGCTGAGCGGGCCCGTAGTTCATGAGCTCGCCGTTCGAGTGGTGGGCGAGGTCTACCGGACCGTCGCCAAGTCGTCGGGTACTCCCATCATCGGACTCGGTGGCGTCATGCGAGCCAGCGATGCCGCGGAGTTCATCCTTGCCGGTGCCACGGCCGTGGGAATGGGCACAGCACTCTTCGCCGATCCCCGTTCACCGCTGCGCGTGATCGAGGGATTGCGTAAGTGGGTCGCCTCGCAAGGCTGCAGCCATGTGAGTGAACTGACAGGAGCGATGCACACTTGAACGATGGGGCCTCCTCGGCGAGTCACCAACTGGGAGCGCGACAGGTTTGACGACGCTCCCAGTCCCAAACTTCTCGCGGAGCTGGAGATTCGCATCACACTGCGGCACGAAATCGGCCACCACTTTGGACTCAGCGAAGAGGACCTCGATCGTCTCGGCTATGGCTGATAGCGGGTGATCCGCCTCACTCTTCTACGGGCGGAATGAAGAGGAGAATGCGCTTGCAACTCGGGCAGAGCACTATTGAATCCTCATTGGCGGCGGCCTTGGCAGCGTAGGCCTGAGGCACAAGCATGTTGCACTCGCTGCAGGCATACTCGCGGTGCCGCTTGCTCACCACGATGATTTCGCTGAGGGCATCGCCATCGTGCTCCATGGCCACTGCTTCGAACAGTTTCAGGTTGTCTGAGGAGAGGTGCCGCGCTGCCTTGGTTCGCTCGATTTCCAGTTCAGCTAGTCGTTCCCCAACATCAGTCTGCCGCTCCTTCAGATCGGCATCGCTTTGGTCACGGACCGCCTGTGCTGCGGTTACTGCCTCTTCTGATCGGTTCGCCTCGGCACTCAGGGTCTCGAGCTTCTGCATATGGGCGAGAATGACATCATCGATCTTGTCCCGACCATCCTGCAAGGACTTCATCTCGGTCAGGAGCGCGGTGTACTGTTTGGTGTTAGTCGAAGTGTTCAGGTCGGCGCGTAGGCGCTCGATCCGCTCCAGAATCACCTTCGACTCCTGTTCCTGATTGTCGAGAGTCGCCTGCAACTGTCGGGACTGAGATTGGAGCTCGTTGCGTCGGTTGTCAGCGATGTCCAACCTGCTCTGTGCCGACTCGGAGTTGCTGCGGGCGGAATCAACGCGGCTGCGCAGAGCCCGAACCTGGGCATCAGCTCGGTTGAGGTTTTTCAAGTCAGAGATGGTGGACATGGATCGGCAAGCGTATCACGGCACTAGCTGCTGCATCAACCACCAAGCTAGGGGGCCACTCAGCAGGAGGGAGTCAAAAACATCGAGCAATCCGCCCATTCCCGGGAGAATCGTGCCCGTGTCTTTGACCCCGGCTTCGCGTTTGAACAGGCTCTCGACCAAATCACCAACGGGGCCGGCGACGCCAAGCAACGCTCCCGTCATGATTATGGGGATCAGAGGTGGATGGGGTTCCAACAACATGGACAGTCCACCAGCGGCAGCCGCGCTGGCAGCGACACCGCCCACCAATCCCTCCCAGGTCTTGCCGGGGCTGAGAGAGGGGATCAACTTGTTGCGGCCGATGGTCATGCCGACGAAGTAGGCGCCGATGTCCGATGCTTTGACGGTAAGAACAACTCCCGCGAGGATCCATGCTCCGTGTTCTCTGCCGATGGCGATCCAGGATCCGACGCCGATACCGATCCAGATGAAGCTCATCAGCGAGGCGCCACCCGCCGCAGCAGCTCCGGCGAAGCCGCCCTGGCGATCTTGGCGCCCGCGGCACACGAACTCCGAAGCGGTCAGAGCGAACACGAGGGTCCCTGCAAGTGGGATCAATCCACTGGCGCCGCAGCGGCCGCATAATCCCGCGAACGAAACAACTCCGCTGACTGCCGAAACCACCAGCACCCAGGCCGAAGCAGGGATGCCGATCTTTCTGAGCAACCCATGCAACTCGAGGCTGAGCACTGGTGCCAGCACCAGCACGCCAACCAACATGAGCAACGAGGGGCTGGCGTTGCTTGGGGGAATCCACTCTACCCAGTGCGAGTCCAGCCATGCCAGCAGCACCAGCATCCCGATGAGCACTGCGCCGGTGACCAATCTTGTTGGCAGCATGGAACAAGTCTACAAGTTCTCTGCTCCATGGCTCTAAGATCAGCGCATGTTGAGCTTGGGATCACCACATGAAGCACGCGAACTGATCCGCTCGTGGCTGGTTCTGGCAGGGGATGTTCGTGTCGATGTAGCACTCCGCAGCATGCACGAGTCGATTGCCCGCGAGGTCTCCACCCATCGCCCCATTTGCTTGGCGAGCGGGCGGTGCTGCGCCTTTCGAGAGCACGGTCACGATCTTCTTGTGACTGGCCTCGAGGCAGCTTGGTCGTGGTTGCACCTCGTCCAGCGGCCCTCAAGCAGAAGCACACGGGTGGGCGTCAGCATCGGCAAGTGCCCGCTACTCGATGGATCAGCATGCGGGGAACACGCGGCGCGACCTGGGCCTTGCCGAGTCTATTTCTGTGATCGGTCTGCAGAGGAGTGGTCGACACATCTGGGGGAGCGGTCCCATCAGGCGGTTCGCAAACTGCATGATGAAGTTGGTGCCGCCTATCGATACTGCCGGTTCACCGAGCTGCTCGATGCGCTTGCGGCTTCCGAGAGCGAGTTGCCCGGTGCGCTTGCCCGATCCGAAGACGCCTCGTGAAACGAAGCCGACCACGCGCGCGGATTTCGCTCTAAGCTTTGACTCCCTAGGCTTCGCTCCCGGAGGGTTGCTGGCATGAGAGGCAGTGCAGGCTCCCCAGCCCCACCACGAGATGTCGAGCCAACACTGGTACCACTGTAAATGCGGGCAGTGCCACCTCGAGGGCGCGGCAGGCCACATCATCAGACTCGCCGCCAAAGACAGGAACAAAGACCGATCCGTTGGCGATCAGGAAGTTGGCGTGACTTGCCGGGAGCATCATCCTTCCTCCGGGGCCAAACCTATCGGCAGGGAAGTCCCAGTAGATAGGTTCGGGAACGGGCAGAGGTACCAGTTGCAGGGGCAAGCCATCCTGATCGAGCGCCGAAGCGAGGACTAGCCAGTTGTTTTCCAGCACCTCATGGTCGGGATGACCGAGGGGAGCGCGGATGGCGGCAACCGTGTCGGCGGCGATGAACCGAGCGAGATCATCGATGTGGCCATCGGTGTCATCTCCCTTGATGCCGCCGGGAAGCCAGATGATGTTGTCAACACCCAGAGACTCGCGCAGCACGCTCTCTATGGTGTCATCACGAGCGGAGGGATTGCGGTTGTCATTGGCCAAGCACTGGGTGGTAGTGAGCAGAGTCCCTTGTCCGTTAGTTTCGATCGATCCACCTTCAAGGACAAAGTTGTGGTCCCACAGCGGCAATCCCGTGCGCTTAGAAATCGCCTCCGGCACGGAATCGTCGAGGCTGCGAAGTTCGTACTTATTGCCCCAACCGTTGAACTTGAAGGAGTGCCCCGCCACGCGTCGGCTGCGATCGCGCACAAATATCGGGCCGAAGTCGCGAATCCAAGAGTCGTTGGTGGGGATTCCGACCTCTCCTGTTTCGCGCACGGTTACTACCTTGGCCAGTTCGCTGCGCCAGATGTCCCACTCATCCTGAGCCAGTTCTAGGCAAAGCGGCCAGGTTTCCGGATTGTGCGGTCGCACTAGCCATACACATTCGAGCGCCTCCCACTCGGCTGGCATGCGAAATCCCTGCGTTCGTGCCGTGCCTGTGTTCATCACCGATTCGCCACGGGAGCATCGAGCATGCGGCAGGCGAGCCCGCCGAAGGCGTCAATGCGGCGGTCGCGCAAGAAGGGCCAACCGCGCCGCGTCTCTTCTATTAGGGCGAGATTGCAATCGACGACGAGGACGCATGGTTCATCCGTGGAGGCCTCAGCCACCACCTCCCCGCTGGGAGAGATCACCATGCTCGATCCCCAAAACTTGAGGTCGCCCTCGGTACCGACGCGATTGATGGCAGCGACCCACACGCCGTTGGCGATGGCGTGCGCTCGGTGCATGGTGATCCATGCCTCGCGCTGTTGACGCTTGTCCGACTCGGTCTCACCATGCCACCAACCTATGGCAGTGGGATAGAAAATGATTTCGGCGCCCAGCAGGGTGGTCAGCCGCGCCGCTTCTGGATACCACTGATCCCAGCAGATCAGCAGGCCCGCCTTGGCGCAGCCGTCAACAACCTGCCAGCCCAAGTCTCCAGGAGTGAAATAGAACTTCTCGTAGAAGCGCGGATCATCGGGGATATGCATCTTGCGATACTTGCCGATGATCTCTCCGCCGCGGTTCATATAGATGCTGGTGTTGTGATAGATCCCAGCCGTGCGTCTCTCAAACAGGCTGGCCGTGATCTCAACATCGAGTTCCCGGGCCAGATTGCTCAAGAATGTGCTGGTTGGCCCGGGGATTGATTCAGCGAGGTCCATCCGCGCCGAGTCCTCGATTTGGCAGAAGTAATGGCTTGCGAACAACTCCTGAGTGGCGATGATCTGCGCACCCTTTGACTTCGCCTCGCGTGCCATGGCAGCGAATGTCTGAAGAATCTGAGCGCGGTCAGAGCCCGCTGGGCTCGCGTGCTGAAGCAGCGCCACTCGAACTGTCATGGCGGTGCTGCTCAAATGCTCTCTTGCGATCGAACTGTCATGGCGGTGCTGCTCAAATGCTCTCTTCCGAGTGACGGCGCCCCCTGTGTCACTTGCCTAGTTCCACTGGCACCGCTGGCTTGGGTGCGGGAAGCTTGGTTGGAACGTTCGTTGCTGGAATCGCGGGTGTCGAGCGCGAGTAGACGATTTCCATCACCTTCAACTCGGTGCCACCCGCCTGCGGCACGAACAGGGTGTCAACGAATCGATCAGAGTCGATCCACTCGGTTGTCTGACGGCAGGCGATATCGGCATTGGCTACGGGATCGAACATGGTTGTGGTCCAGTTCAGCGTGTCGGTTGCGCTCTCGAGCGTTCCCTGTCCCGTGATGATCGCGGTTCCCATTGTGTCCATCCATGTGTACTGGAATCTGCGGTGGCCATTGTCGAATGCGGTGCTTCCCATGCCCTCGTAGGGCATTCCCATGAACTGACCGGTGACTCGGGTCGTCAGGAACCGTCCGCCTAGTTCCATGGCGCATACCGCCATGCCGCTTGACTCCATGGGTGGGGCGCTGGGATTGTCCCAGTGCCTAACCAAGGTGGTCCACTCTCCGGTGAACTTCGCCAGCCATGCCTGCTCGGCCCCTGGAGTGGAATAGGCGGCCATCGCCTTCATCGCCGCCAGATCATCGATGTCCGGTCCACCATCATCGGCTATCCGGGCACCGGCTAGCGTGGCTGCAGTGATCAGAGCAAGTGCGGCGAATGTCGTTGTGTATAGACGATTGAGCATGGCGATCCTCCTTTAGGGGGAGTTGATCGTACATCTATCCAGATGAACTGCGCCAAGACTTGGTTGCCGATGGGTCTGGCGGAGCGTCATGCAGTCGACCTGCCGATCGTGGTGGAGGTGGCCCGAGATGATTGCGCCCTTTCGGTCCGCGTGGTTCAGGTCGCCCGTTGCCCCGTGGTTGCCAGCGCAAGTCCATCCGTCGGATTTCCCACATCTCGTCACCGTCACGGCCGAGGACCAGGCAAGCGCCATCTCTCAGTCTCATGGAGCACACCATTCGCGCGGTGCCATCAATGTCTAGGGTTCCCAGCAATGACTCCTGTTCGGAATCGGGGCCAAGAGTTGCTGGAGCAAGAGTCACGCTGAACCGCCGCATTCCCCCAGCCGTCTCAGTGGCCCGGGTACGCGCCACCGAGTCGATCGCCGACCCTTTGCTGGGCGTTGAGATGAACAGGATGACCATGACAGTCGCTTCTTGACAGTTTCTTCCGCGAGTCCGACCAACGACGAGACGGCCTTCAGGCGTAGTCGCTCTCTGTAAGCCAGAGTCAGCAGGTTGCTCTGCTCTGGGCTCAGCTCGCCTAGGCAGTCATTGAGATGCTTGGATCTCTCTTCGAACCAGAGCCCCGCCGTGCCATCGAAGTGGGCAGACATCCGCTCCATCGACTCGACAATCGCAGGATCGATCACCTACAACCGCCTAGCGGACCTGAACTTTTCCATGGCTATGCGGACGGCGATCCCCCGGAGCCAGTACCTCGAAGACGCTCTGGGCGCTCGGCTCATTCGGTTGGGGAACTTTCATGAACGGCATGACGAGTTATTGTCACCTAGCGACCTTTGGGGACATGCCTACCCGATTCCGACAACTCCTCCACATAACTCTTTGCCCGGTGGAGCCCGACCGTAAACTCGCCATTCTGACACGGAGGTTACGGTGCCCGTTGTGGCGCCCATTTGCGCATGGCCAAGCCACTAACACTACAAGAGAGTCTCGAGTTCTGGGAAACACAGCGCCTCACCAATGGCACCGCGCTATCGGATTCCGATCACAAACTGATCACCTCGATCGGCGAGTTGGTGTCAAGTGTGAAGTCGGGACCAGCGTTCAACGACGAGCAGATGGAAGTGCTTCGCAAGTCACAGAACGATTGGGTGGGAGGGTTACACCGGCTGGCGGAGATGTTCGGAACAGGAGCATTCGAGATTGAGTTTTATAGACGAGCGTGGCTCGAGGTTCGCGACGCAGCATTTCAGGCGCTAGTCAAAGAGCGCGAGGATGCGATGCGATCGCGTGGCAGTACGCCCGAGCAGATAGCAGCTGCAGCGACCCAACTGTCCGCGTGGCGTGACCACCTCGCGCGAACTGGGCGCGCGCGGGCACAGGCGCGCACCGACCGCGCGCTGCAGATGGTGCAAGCCGACGAACAGGCACGCATCGCGGCTGAGCGTGCGGAGGCGGACCGCGGGCACCGCGAGGAAACAGAACGGGCATCGCTCGCGGCCGAGGTCGATCGGCTCGCCGCGGAAGAACTGGCGATGCAAGGGCGGCTGGCGGCTAGGCGGGATGCTCTGCTCGAGTCTCACAAGGCGTCGTTGGTGCGGCTGCGTGAGCAGGCGGAACTTGCTGTCCGCGATCGAGCTGATGCGGAGGATCGCCTCACGCGCCTCGAAAAGTCTCGAGATGAGCAGATGCAGTTGGAAGATGCGGTCATCAGCGCCAGACAGACCGCGCAGGCATCGCGTCTGGTGGCCTCTGAGGCAAGGGTGAACTGGGAGCGACTCAAGGCTGCTGGGATAAACGCTTCGGTGTCAGCGGCCAAGGCGCAGGAGACGGCCGACCAAGCCGAGAGCCAGCGCGTGCATGAGTTTGGGCTTGCGGACGAGGCGGCCGAGCGGTCGGCGCGGTCGCGCGAACTAGTCAAGGAGGCGGAGCAGCGCTGCTGGCGCGAGGAGCATGTGGCCAAAGAGGCGCAGACTCAGGCTGATCTCGCCCGCGAGATCGCGGCCGAGAGTCAGCGCCGATCGCGCCGGGAAGAAGAGCTGGTTACCCAGGCGGAAAAAACTGTCCTCGATCTCATCGGGGCAGCGGAGCAGGCCTGGCAGTCGGCACTTCAGGAGCGCCACTCAACTGCGAGTGCTCAGTTGCGCGTAGACGCCGAGGCGCAGAGTGCGCAAGCGGCGGCGAGTGTTCTGCAGACCGATCGAGAGTCACTGGCTGAGGCCGTACTGCGGGTCAAAGAGGCAACCGACGCGGCGGCATTCGCGGCCGAGCGCCGATCGATTGCCACTGAAGCGGTGGTGGCCTCGGCGGCAGGTGTCGAGTTGGTCAGAGCATCAGTAGTTGATGCTGAGTCGCGGCGAAATCACGAGGCCGAACTGGCCTATCAGGTGGATGCCGGCGTTCAGGCTGAGATTGTCTCATTGGCTGAGTGCAGTGCTTCGCTCGAGCGTGAGCAAAAGGCTGAGTTCGATGCCAGTTCAGTAGTCCAAGTTCTCAGAGGCGGTGTCCTTGAAGCTCAGGCTTCTGTGGAGCATGCGCAAGCAGCAGTGGCGCAAGCCCATGCGATGGCCGAAATTGCCCAGTCCCGCCTAGTTGAGTCGCAGGCGCGAGTGACCTCTCAGCACGGCTTGGTAACTCAGGCGAGTGTGCGGGTGACAGAGGCACGCAGCCGGATCGATCAGGCGCACTCCAGGCTGGCGGTTCAGCGTTCTGTGGTGGAGCAGGCTGCTGCTCGAGCAGAGGCCATGCGCTCTGATGTGCTGGCACAGCTCGCTCGGCTTGATGCAGCGCGAGAGTTGGAGACACAGGCTCGGGTAATCGTTGAAACTGCGATTGCCCGCGAAGTCGAGCTCGCTTCCCGAGTGAGTTCCGCGAATGCAGCCTTTGATTCTTCAGCAGTCCGAGTCGATCAATCAAGGCATGCCCAGGAAGCGGCGCTGGCTCGCGTCGATGTCGAGCGCGCCCGAGTCGCCCAAGCCCAGCAGCGGGTTGACGAGCTTAGAGCTGCAGCTGTACAGGCCGAAGGTCGGGCAGAGTCGGCGAGAACAGGATTGGAAGCAGCATCAGCGCGGTGCGAGCGCGAGCGAGTGATCGAGATCGAGATGCAGGCTCGTGCCGATCGGGATCGGATCGCGGCGGTTGACAGCATCCGCGCCTGCGACCGGGAACGGGCTGCTGCCTTGCAGGCTGATGAACGGGCGGAGGCACTGCGAATCGCGGCGCTAGCAGCCCAGTCACGGGCAGATTCATTGGGCGGTACTGCTGCCGCCAGTCGAACCGCGCTGGGGGATGCGGTAGCGGCGCGCAACGATTTGGAGGCGCGTCTAGGAGAGCTTGATCGGGCGGCAACCGCGGCTGACGCGCAGGCAATGCTGCTGTCGGAACGCGGCGATGCTCTGGCTGAGAGACTGGCGCAGCGAAGGCAGGAGGTCGAGGATGCTCGCGCCTCGCTCACCTCGCGATTGGAAGATTCGCGGCGCACGCTTCAAGTTCTGCAAATGACCGAGGAGTCGCTGCGCGTTGAGTCGCAAGCGATCGTCGCGGAGCAAGAGGCCGTTGAAGATAAGTCGCGCCACGAGCAACTGGCGAAGCAACATGGCCGCGAGGCTGACGAGGCCCGCGACCGCGTCGCCGAGGTGAGCCGACGCTTTGCCCAGTTGGAGGCCGCACATCAAGCGGCTGCGCAACTGGTGGAGGATGAGCGCCGTCGCCGTGATCAGGCAGAGGGAGCCGCGGACACCGCTGCAGCAGAGGCGAGACGTCGAGCCGATGAAGCTCGGGCGCGGGTCGAGGCACTCCGGGCTCAAGCGGAGCAGTTGGAGAGCGAGCGCCAGAGCCTTGAGTCCGTGCGTCGTTCGGCAGTTGCCTAGCAACTGTCAATGCCCTGAGTCCGTGCGCCGCTGGGCAGTTGCCTAGCGAGCGCGGTACAGTTGTCCTAAATGACCATTACCGCCGAGTTCGAGGTGCGGGGAATGCACTGCGCTGGTTGCGCGGCACGACTCGAATCGGCGCTTGGGAAACTGGAGGGCGTGTCGGAAGCGCGGGTGAGTTTTCTCTCGTCCACAGCCCAAGTGTCTGGAACGGGTGACCTATCGGCATCGGTTGGGGCAGCCGCCGCAGCATGCGGATACTCAGCGGCACCTCGCGACCGATCCCTCAGTTTCACCGCGCTGCAGGCGAAGCGGGATGCTGCGGCGCTCTCGCGAGTTCGAAACTGGAGACTTCGCGCCGGTCTGGGAATCTGCCTGTGGATTCCGCTGGAGACCCTTCATCACTTCGGCCACTCCTGGCTCTCTCACGGGGAACTGATGTGGCTGCTGGGAATCGGGGCGACGGTTGCCATGGCTGCGGTCGGCTGGGGCATCTTTGTTTCGGCGTGGACGGCGGCGAAGCACCGCGGAGTCAACATGGACACTCTCGTGGCGCTTGGTGCTCTGAGCGGCTGGGGGCTGAGTGTCTGGCTCGCGAGCACTGGGGCAGGCGCGGGGTACTTCGCGGAGGTAGTTGCCCTGTTGGCGATCATTTCCCTCGGTCACTGGCTGGAAGCACGCGGCGTGCGCGAGGCTGGTGATGCGGTCCGCGCCCTTATGGACCTCAAGCCTGAGAGCGCGGAACTCGTGGCACCCGATCGAGTGATCCCGGCGGCGCTAGTTCGTATCGGTGATCTGGTGCGCGTGCGCCCGGGCGGGCGGGTCGCCGTCGATGGCATCGTTCACGAAGGATCGGCCGGCGTTGACCTTTCTGCCATCACGGGCGAGTCTCTGCCCCAGCGAGTGACTCCCGGATCATCCGTTGCAGCGGGCGTGGTCGCTATTGATGGCGGTCTCATAGTGCGCGCCACGGTCTCCGGTGACGAAACAACGATCGAGCGAATCGCAACCCTTGTGCATGAGGCGCAATCGTCCCGCGCACCGATAGCGAAACTTGCCGATCGCATCTGCAGCATATTTGTGCCTGCCGTGCTCGCCATCGCGTTGGCAACCCTTGTGGGATGGTGGATAGCGGGAGATTGGCAGCGGGGCTTGCTGGCAGCAACAACCGTTCTGGTGATCTCCTGTCCGTGCGCGTTGGGTATTGCCACGCCACTGGCTGTGATGGTCGGTACCGGCGAGTGCGCTCGGCGGGGGATTCTGCTGCGAAATGCCGAAGCGATCGAGCGCATGTCTCAAGCGCGCACAGTGTTCCTCGATAAGACCGGGACGCTCACGCAGGGGCAACCAACAGTTCGCGCCTATGCGCAGGAGCCCGGTGCCCCGGAGGACACGCTGGCACTCGCCGCTGCGCTCGAATCGCGCAGCGAGCATCCCGTCGCCCGAGCAGTTGTTGCCTACGCCCGGTCACAGGACTCCTCGTTGTCTGCATCAACGACGAGAGGCTCCGCGAAGTCATTCAGCCAGATGCATCTGTGGTCGCAGCCAGCCACCTTCGAAGTGCGGGAGTTCCGCGCCGATCCTGGGGTGGGTGTCAGCGGCATCGTTCAAGGCCGCGCCGTACGCGTAGTGCGCGATCCCGACGCCACTGCTCGCATAGAGATCGATGGCAAACTGGCGGCGCGCATCACCTGCGTGGATAAGGTCCGAGATGGCTCCGCCGAGGCTGTGTCCCAGTTGCGGGCGCATGGTCTGCGGATTGTTGTTCTTACCGGCGATCGTCGCGCCCAAGCTCTGGAAGCCGCCCGCGAGCTTGGTATTCGCGATGACGAAGTGCTAGCTGACCTCACCCCGCAAGCGAAACTGCAACGGGTCTCGGCAGCGGGAGTTGGCAGTGTCATGGTCGGCGATGGAATCAACGATGCCGCCGCTCTAGCCGCAGCTGATGTTGGCATTGCCATGGGAAGCGGCACGGATGTGGCCAGCGCCAGTGCCTCGAGCGCTCTTCTCAATAACGATCTGCGCTCTCTGGGCTGGATGCTGTGGGCCTGCAAGGGAACCATGGCAACCATTCGCCAGAATCTGGGCCTGGCGTTTGTCTATAACACGGTGGCGATTCCTCTGGCAGCGCTGGGATTGCTAGGCGAACATGGCCCGGTCGTTGCGGCATCTGCGATGGGCCTAAGCGATGTATGCGTGGTAGGTAACACCCTGCGACTCCGCTGGAAACTGCGTGAATCCGCTCCGGCAGAGCAGTCTGCCCCACCATAGTCTTTGCGCCCCATGCCTAGAGTAACTGTGCAGGTGTATGAGTTGCAGAGCGTGGCTGAAGCAGCCATCTGCATTGAAGCCGGTGTTGACAACATCGGCAGTGTTCTTCTTGATGAGGCGCACGCCTTTGATGCGGATGTTCGCGCCGCCCAGAGAGAGATTCGCGCCGCAGGACGAACTGCCTGCTTGATTCCATTGTTCTCTGATGTCGAACTCATCTGCCGCGCCATCGACTTTCATGATCCCCACATCGTCCACTTCTGTGAGTCGCTCGCCGATGAGAACGGATTGCGTTCAAACTTGGCGGTGTGTCTGCGCTTGCAGGCAGAGATTCGCAGGAGATGTCCGCAGATAAAACTCATGCGCGCCATCCCGGTGGCGCAGGTTGGTTCCGGACATCTGGTGCCGAGTGTGCAGGTCGCCGCGCACTTTGCACCCATCAGCGATTTCTTCATCGCCGACACCTACCTCGTAAAGCAGGGCGGAGACGCAGCGCAACCAGTGGGAGGCTTTGTGGGAATCACCGGCAAGCAGTGCTGCTGGGATACCGTGAGAGAGGTCGTGCAGGCGCACGCCGTGCCGCTGGTTCTGGCGGGAGGGCTCGATGCCGAGAATGTTGCTGCTGGAATGCGGGCAACGGGGGCGTGGGGCGCTGACACCTGCACTCGCACCAACAAACTCGCAGCAGACGGCACGCGAGTTCGATTCGCCAAGGATCGTGCCCTTGTGAGGCAGTTTGTTCAGAGTTGCCGCGCCATCGGCGGATGAGAAACAAGGCTGCGGGGCATCACTTGCTAGCCCATAACTTGGGATTCTGCCGACATTTATGGCGACAACTACCAAGGTGATTATATATTCAAAGACGGATCGGGTTTTTGTCCCTTGCTGTGTGGCGGGGCTCATGTCCGTCTTGTCATCTTCTTGGGAGTTTCCATCATGCTCGTTCGAAACCTTCTTATCTGTGCTGTCACTTCCATCGCTACGGCAACGGCTGTCGCTGGTCCAGAATGGACTGAGGGCTCCAACGATGGTGGCTCCACGGCAGCGACCGCTCGCAAGGTCTCGAGTGCGGGGGCGCCGCTCATGCCGGTGACTTCAACCTCAGGCACAACTTCTGCAGCGCTGATTGGTGGCGACCAAGTTGACATGCTTGAGATCTACATCAGCGACCCGGGAACATTTAGGTTTACTCCTTCCTTCACCACCCAATGGAATGCGTGTCTGTACTTGTTCCGTAAGAGTGTGTCTGCCTCTGGTGGCGTATGGGCGAGCCCGCTCTTGGCGATTGACAATCAATCAAGTTCGCAGGTTGTACCCTCATTCAACAACAGTAATGGTGCTATGAGTATTATGATGGCTAATTTTAACGAGCAGTTCACGCCCGGTGCTTACTACATAGCAATCTGCGGGTCTGGTGACGAGTGCCTCTCGGGGAAGTTGAAACTGTTCGATGCGATACCGGGCAGCATCGGATTGCAGTCCCGACGGTACAACTTGCCGCTCACAAGCTGGTTTGGCGATGGACAAACTGGTGGTTGGAAGTTCAACCCCACCGGCATGGCGTTTATCTACGCGAATGCGTGTGGCGATGCCGAGCACGTGACTTTGGATTCAGTGCGTCAAATCAACACTGTGAACGCCACCTCCGCTGGTGAACCCATGCCCACTGGATGCGGCAACTACATCATAGGGAAAGATGTCTGGTACAAGATTGTTTCGCCCTGCGCTGGTGCGATCACCATTTCAACCTGCGGGACAGTCACCTTTGATTCCATGATTGCGGTGTATTCGGGTGACTGTGGAGCACTCGTGCCGATCGCGTGCAATGACGACGCAGTTGGCTGCTCGGCCCACTCCAGTTCGCTAACCTTTACTCCCGATCCATGCGGGGCGACCGAGTTCCTGGTGCGCATCGGTTCGTGGGGGTCCAGCGTTGGTGGAACGGGAACGGTCTCATTTACTTGCGTAGCACTCGCGTCTAGCGCTGATCTGAACGGCGACGGCCTTATCAACGGTGAGGACCTCGGGATGCTGCTTGGTCAGTGGGGCACGGCGCCGTAAATCCCTTGCATGGGATCGGCATCCTCGCTGTCATCTGTGCCATCTGATGAGATGTGGCCGCGGGATGCCAGTACGATCGCTATTGCCACGAGTGCCGCCGCTAGAGTTATCCGAGCGCCGGTAGCCGCCGAACCTCGCAGCCATCCCATCGCAGGCAGTTGTCCCAGCCAGAGCGAGTGGGGCGCGAGCAGCAGCAGCAGCCAGCTGGCACGCGGCACATTCTCCTGGTCGTAGGCATCGCCGCAGAGGGCGATGCCCAGTAGAAGGGCAGCGAGAGCCGCACCTGTTCCACGAAGCGACCGCGCGCCGAGTGAGCCGATTGCGGCTGCGATGGCCGAGGCAACGCAGGGCAGAACCAGGGTGGCAAAGCCACTGAAGAAGAAGACGGTGCCGAGACCGAGCAATGCAAGCGAAACGCTTGCTGGCAGTGAGATGCAGGCGCACCGGCGGAATAGCGACTCGAGCGAGGCGCAAAGTATTGCCGCTGCCAGCACCGCAAGGGCGCGGTCTACGGGGCTCCAGACAGGCATAGTGAATAGGAGACCGAATGCCAAGCCGAATGCGGTGGAAAGGCAGGGGATCGAGCCAAATCGGCGCGAGGCCGCGCCTAACACCGAGATGATTGCGATCGCGATGGCCAGGGTGGGCAGGGCCTTCCACTTCTCGCTCGGCGGGATTGATGGCATTCCCGTCTCCGCTACGAACGAGACGGCAAACACCACCGCCGCCAGCGCACCGATCGCGTTCAACCTCCAGCGGCGCAAGATGAGAGTCACGGCGACACCGACAGCGACCGGTAGTCCCAACACCAGCCCTAGGTAGGCGGCAAGTTCACCCGTCAAGGAGCGACCTTCGCTTCATCTCCCTCAAGCGAAATGATGAGGCGCACTGAATCTCCCAGCATCCGAGGGGGCTTCTCGATTCCCCAGTTCATCCCGAAGGCCGATCGTTGAATCTCGGCAGTCGCCTCAAATCCGGCCTTACGACCGGTTGGGCCCAAGCCAATCCCTGTGACTTCAACCTCTACCTCGATTATCTGTGTCACCCCATGAATGGTCATTTCGCCGGTCACTCGCCACCTGCTCGTTCCCGCGCGGGTTCCGCCCGTACTTCTAAAGCGAAGTTCGGGGAACTCCAACGCGTTGAAGAAGTTGGGGCCTTGCAGATTCTTGTCCAGCTTGTCGCTCCCAGTATCGATGTTGGCGAGACTGGCTGTCACATCAAACTGGGGTGCGGCGGAGTCATCATCGGCGTATGCCACCGTGCCGGAGAGGGCGTTGATCCTCCCCCAGAACTGACCGGCTTGTAGGTGCTGAATGCGAAACAGAGCGGCCGAGTGCACGGGATCAAGTCCGAATGACGGTAGGGCAGGCTCACTTGCTGGGGCGCGCGCTGCCGATGATGCCCGCGCTTCGGTTGCCGCCGCGGTCGCAAGTTTAGCCTCGTTCGATCCATCGCTGAGCGCCAGAACAACCCGCATGAGAGCCGCGGCTGCAAGCATGATGAGGTATGGATTCATTGGTTCTCCAGATGGCAATGATAGAGGTGGTGGTGCTAAGCAGCTGCCCCAGGAGGTGGGGTGGTTGGGCATCTTCCGAGTTGCGCTGCTAGGCAGATAGGATGCCTGCATGAAATGCTGCGCCGAACCATCGGCAATCTCCTCACTGCGGACGGTGCGGCCTACGCCGACAGTTCAGGTCGAGTGCGATGGTCACCCTCCGGTCTGGTGCAAACTGGAGTTCGTCCACGAGTCAGGCTCCACCAAAGATCGCATCGCGCGGCACATTCTGCTCGATGCCTGGGACCGAGGCTTGCTTTGTGCAGGAGGAACAGTAGCGGAGGCGAGCAGCGGCTCAACTTCTATAGCCATGGCTGGAGTGTGCGCGCGTCTCGGAGTCCGCTTCATTGCCGTGATGCCCGAGGGTGTCAGCAAGGAGCGACTTCTTATGATCCGAGGGTTTGGCGCCACTGTGCTTCTCACGCCTTGCGACGAGGGTATCAAGGGGGCACTTCGAGCTACGGAACTTCTGGGAAGCACGGAGGGCGCGTTTCTACCGCGCCAGTTTCAGAATGAACTGAATGTGCAGGCGCATCGTCTGGGTACAGCCAGGGAACTCGCGGAACAGGTTCCCGGCGGGCGCATCGATGCGTTTTCGTCGGGGGTCGGTACAGGCGGAACATTGGTCGGGCTTTACTACGGCCTGCGCGATGCCGGCATCGCCGCCCAGCCATTTGCCGCGCGGCCTGTCGAGGGTCTTACGGGGGCACTGTGCAGTTGTTTCCGCTCGGCCGAGTGCTCCTGTTTCAGCGCCCGCATCCCCGGCGTGCTCGACAATATGAGCCAGCTATATAAGCCGGCCGAACTGGAGGGCCTGGTTGAGATTGATGTCTCCGATGATGAGGCAATCGCTGCGACGCGTGCCATCATCCGCACGGGCTATCCGGTGGGCCCGAGCAGCGGGCTCAACATCGTGGCGGCATGGCGCGCGGCCGAGCTGTTGGGGGATGGCGCAAGTGTCGCTACGGTGCTATGCGACCGCGCCGAGCGCTACTTTTCCACGGAGCTGTTCGCGCCTTTCGCGGAGGGTTGAGGAATCAATGGAGACGGCGCCTCACTATCGAACACAGGGTGATCGGCACTCGAGATGACTGCGCAGCGTCAGCCAATAATCGTCGTATCGGGTCTGCCGCGCTCGGGTACGAGCATGGCAATGCAGATGTTGCAGGCGGGGGGCATCCCGATCCTCAGCGATGGGGTGCGCGGTGCTGATGCCGACAACCCCCGTGGGTATCTCGAACTCGAGCGCGTGAAGCAGATCAAGTCCGACAAGGCTTGGCTCGATGACGCCGAGGGCAAGGCAGTAAAGATCATTCACATGCTGCTAATGGATCTGCCCTGTGACCGTGAGTACCGAGTGATCTTCATGCGCCGCGACATCGATCAGGTGATCCGTTCTCAGGCGGTGATGCTCGACCGCGGCGGTAAGCAGGGAGGCACACTCCGGTCTGATCGATTGCAAGCAATCTTTCAAGCGCAACTGTCGCAGGTAGATGCGTGGTTGGCAGGGCATACCCGCTTCCGCGTACTCAACCTCGAGCATGCGCTGGCTTTGAAGAGTCCCCGCCAGTGCGCCCGAGAAGTGGCGGCCTTCCTGCAACTGCCTCTCGATGAAGAGGCGATGGCGGCAGCGGTTGACCCAGCACTTCACCGCCATCGCTCGGCCTAGGCAGCTCGGGATTGTTCGAGTCAAAGTGGGGCGATAAAAAGACATCGGGACGATCTTGCGATCGTCCCGATGGTGAGTGAACTTGCCTTCGCTCGATTGGTGTTGAGTACACCCGAGCCGATTCAGAGAGCGCTATCAGGAGCGACGACGGCTGCCAACGAGGCCAGCAAGCCCGAGAAGGGCAAGCGCGCCAGGAGCAGGGACGCCAGCGCCGATGGCGGCGCCTGAGTCCTCAAAAGCCATGTCGACAATGGTGCGCGCCGCAGTGTTGGCACCAAGAGTCATGCGTGCCCAACCGTAGTTGACAGTAGCGCCGTTAAGGAACTTGAATCCGAAGATACCGGTGCTGTTGAGAGCCCACTGTCCGACAAGCGTTCCGAGCGTAGCGTTCGAACTGCCGTAGAAGAACGAGGCCGATCCGATGGCGGTGCCTCCAGCGAGGTTCGTGCGGCTCGTCGATGTCCCAGCGCCAGGATTGCGCATGTAACCGGTACCGGTTGCGGCATAGAGAGAAATCCCCGTGGTGCTCGTGCCGTAGGGATTGATGTCCCAGCCGGGAACATCCGCCGCGGCGGAACTGTACGCGCCTGTAACCACATTGATGTAGCTACCGTCGACGTTGAAGGGGACTAGAAGATTCATCACGCGGTATTGAATGGCAGCGCTAGCGCTACCAGCAACAACCACGGCTGCGGAGGCAGCAACGGCGAAGTGCCGATTGAGTCGATTGCTCACGTTCATTTCAATTCTCCAAAATAAGTACTAGACCGAGTGAAGGCGATCGATTGGCACCAAGGATCTAAAGGGTGGAGCCGCACGAGATTCGAGTACACACCCGAACATCTTGAAGATAACTCAACAATGAACTATTCCAAATGTTTATCAGCCAAAAAGTGGAAGTGTTTCACCCACATTTCGAGGTCAAATACTCAGCTAGGTTATTGGGTCGTCAAACGCCCCTTTGGTGTGCTTTAAAGCCATTTGAATGGCAGCTGCAACACTAGGAGCAAAGACAGCCCCTTCTTCCTCCCACGGGAACCTTGCCCCCCCCAGTGCCTTGCGAACGGCGGGGGTGGCGGCTGCCAGTACGACTGGTACTCCAGCCCGCCAGAGGCGATCAACTGCGCTCTCTAGATTCACCAACCCGGTTGCATCAATCATGGGAACTTGGGAGAGGTCGATGATGGCACACCTCGCCGCGCCATCTGTCCGGAGGAGTTGCATGGCGCGCTGTGCTGCACCGAAGAACAGTGGCCCACGGACGCGGTAGAGGAGCACACCCTCCGGCGCGGCCACTCCTGTCTCTCCATCTGCCGCGACGAGGTCCACACCGGACAACTCGGCCATCCGACGCATGAAGATAAAAGCCGCCAGAACCACTCCCACGAAGACGGCGATGACCATATCGAATCCCACCGTCAATGCCGCAGAGGCAACCAGTACGACCGCATCTCCACGCGGGCCGGTGCGTACTACGAAGGCGCAGTATCGGAAGTCCGCCATGTTCTTGGCTATCACGAGCAGAAGCGCAGCCATAGATGCCATGGGCAACCAACCCAGCGCGGGCGCAAGAAACACAATGGCGATGAGAACAAAGACGGCGTGAGTCATGGCCGCTATTGGGCTCGACGCGCCCGCTCGAATGTTGGCAGCAGTGCGGGCCAGCGCCCCGGTCGCGGCAAAGCCCCCAAACCAGGGTGCAATCATGTTGGCGATGCCTTGGCCGACAAGTTCGCCATCGGGATTGTGGCGCCCGCCCGTCACGCCATCAGCGATCACCGCGCTCAAGAGGCTCTCGATTGCACCGAGCAGGGCGATGGCGATCGCAAGTGTGACAAGAGTTTTCAGATGCTCGAAGTCGAGGCGAGGCATTTCAGCCCCAGTTCCCCAAAGCCAGTGAAATCCGGGAAGTTCGCGGGGGATTCCCCCCTCAAGTTGTCCATCGATGAGCGTACCGAACCGGCTGTCGATGGTGGCGCAGGTCCAATCAGCTCCCATCGAGCTCATCCATGCCGCAAGCAAAGTCACCGCCGGAAGCACCACCAGAGCCGCGGGGATTCGTCGTCCCACGGCGGATCTTCCCCAGGCTATGAGTGCGCCCAGAGTCACGACACCGATGAGGGTGTCCCCGCGCTGCCAGGTTCGCCATGATGACGCGAGCGCACTGACCCGCTCCCAGTTTGATTCGGGTGCCTGGTCAATCGTCAGACCGAAGAAGTCTTTCAGCTGGATCAGCGCGATGGTCACGGCGATGCCGATTGTGAATCCCGCAGTCACTGGGTAGGGGATGAATTCGACCAACTTCCCCATGCGGGCCAGCCCAATTGCCAGCAGGATTAGTCCGGCAAGGAACGAGGCTAGCAAGAGCGTTTCTGGTCCGTGCTCGCTCACGATTGGCGCCAGGATCACGACAAACGCTGCGGTAGGCCCTGTCACTTGAACCCTTGAGCCGCCGCACAGCGCCGCAATGAATCCAGCGATCATGGCCGTATACAACCCAGTTTGTGGCGGCATCCCCGTGGCAATCGCCAGCGCCATGGAAAGGGGCAGGGCGATTATGCCAACCACGAGTCCGGAGAGCATGTCGCGCGCGATGTTTCGCCGGGTAAGACCTTCGTGAATTGCCTCGCGAAGCGCGCTGGCAAACAGTGGCTTACGGAGTCCTTTTACCGCCATAGGTGGGGGATTCTATCGAGCCTTGATCACATCAGCGCAGTCTGCGGCGCGGCCGAAGTAGCAGTGCCGCGATGAGTGGGAGAGCCCCGGGCGCGGGGACTGGAGTGAACTCGATAGTGAGCGCGGGCGACCAGAGTTGATTTGAGCCTTCGCTCGAGTCAAACCTATGGGCAGATCCCACTGAAGTCTCGACTCCCAGCAGGGCCCAGCCGAAGTTGTGCGAGGGAGTAGCAAGCCAACTCTCAACATCATTGGCCAACTGTGAAGATGACCATGTGTAGAAACCCATGTCACCGACCAGTGCTGTGGCGCTGGCACTGTTGGCGAAATCCCCGCCCGGCATCGTCCACAGAGAGCTGGTGTAGTTCGAGTGAATCCAAGTCGCATCACCGGCAGTTGCGGGCGCGCCACCGCCTTCGTTTCCTGAAGCGTCGCTGAGGCCCTCACCCCAGGCGGCTGTGCTTCGAAACAGAGACATTTCATGGGTCAGTGCGCTTGTGGATGAAGCATGCAAAGTTAGAGAAACCGACTCGATCAGAGCGCCTTGCAAAAGAGCATCGGACACATCAAAGCGGAGCAGGGCTCGGCGGCGCAGGGGCTGATTGGTGAGCCCAGCAAACAGGTACTGCCCCGCACCGTTCCCCAGAGCTCCGGTAGTGCTTTCGTACAGGGTCGTGTCCGCGGCTGCCATGATGGTTACGGAGTCAGCATGGACAGCGGGCGTGCTGAGAACTGACGCCGCGCCCAGCAAGCAGATCCCGAGGCCGGAGCCGGCAATACGCCAATCAGCGGGCATCCGATGATTGTGCGCGGTGATTGGCGAAACGCCAGTGCTTGCCTGCCGAAATGGGGTTTTTGTTGGTTATCTCACTGGTAGATTTGCGGCATGGACACCAAGTTCCTTCGTTGAGCATTGCCAAACTTGCAACTGCGATTCTTTTAGTTTGCTTGCAGTTCGCCAAGGCCACCTCATCCGCGGAGTCCATGCGTGAAGGCGCCGCGGTATTTCAGCAAGATGGGGCTGCGGCGAATCAGCAAGATGGCACCGCCATCTCCCCTCCAGCGCCGTGGTCGAGCGATGACGCTGGTCTGAAGGTGCTAGGGGAGTCACTCATGAATGACTGGTTCAAGCTGGTAGTTGGGCGAGATGAGATCGGTGCGTGGCGTGGTGGCCACCAAAGCGGGCAAAGGGACTCGAACCCTCGACATTCAGCTTGGGAAGC
>SIAA01000009.1 GCA_009692045.1 Phycisphaerales bacterium
GGGGATCCGATGGCACTTGCGCCAACATCGGTAGAGGGGGCTGCCGACTTGCTGCTAGGCACTCTCACTGGTCGCGTGCGCGGCTTGGCACGATCGATGTTGATTCTCAACAGCGCGATGGCGTTAGTTGCTGCGGGGGCTGCGGGGTCAATGCGTGAGGGCGCAGACCTTGCCGCGCGATCGCTGGATTCTGGCGCTGCTGCCAATACTCTGAATGACCTAGTGACCACATCGCGCGGCTGAGTTGCTCGACTGGGTGAGGCCCGACCTTCCGACCTGATTCTGAGAGTGTTCGGTGAACCTTGCTAGAGTCCGCGAGTGAGTCGAAGAGGTCGCCCACCGGACACTGTTGGACGCGTCGGTGTCCTTCCGATTCTGTGTTTGGCATTCCTGCTGGGTTGTGTACTGGGAGTTTGTCTTGTTGGTCACCGGGTTGGGATTGGTGTCGCTGCGGCTTTACTTTCTGGTGGCCTAGTCGCCGCCACCGCTGCCGCTGCGAGGCGGTCCTCCCGGACCGAGGCGAGTTGTTACTTGTTTGTCGGTGCTCTTCTAGTTGGCGGGGGCTGGTCGCTCTGGCAGCTGGAGAGGGCGCAGGCCTCACGGATTGCTCTGGGTAGTCCTGATCGAAGACTCGCCTTTGTCACCGGGGTCGTTCGCTCGGCCTGTGTGCAAGGAGGACAGGACGGCGACCTCCTCGCGCGCTACCTCCGAGAGTTTCCCTCCAAGCACTTCGATCTACTGGTAGATGAGAACCGCGACGGCGGTGGTGCAGTACTTTCTGGATTCGTACGAGTTCGACTCTCGCTCGATGCTCCAGAACCAATCCCGGGCACAACTATTGGCGTCAAGGGATGGTTCCGTGCTCCGAGCGGCCCAAGAAACCCTGGCGGGTTTGATCAACTTCGCTGGTCGCTCGACTCGGCATACCTCGGTTCCTTGGACGCTGTAGACGGGGGAGTGGTCAACGAGTCGGTGCACAACAGCGATGGCGGTGGTTTATCCTTTTTCATCAGATCGTCTCTGATTCGGTGGCGCGCCTCTGTCGCAAGATCCCTTGAGTCGGCTTTGCCGGACTGGGTAACTGGAAGAGCAAGGTCTCTTTGTTTAGGAATGGTTGTGGGACTTCGGTCGGAGTTTCTGCCTGTCGTTGCCGCCGATATGTCGGCCACCGGCTTGTCGCACCTTCTCGCCATTTCTGGATTCAATCTCGCGGTTCTTGCTGCGAGTGTCTCGGGTTTGTGTCGACTTTGCCGCGTGGGGAGGGTGACCACTATGCTCTCGGTGGCCGCCACCAGCCTTCTGTTCTGGATCTCTGTTGATGCGGGTGTGAGCGCGGTTCGGGCTGCTGCCTGTGCCTTTGTAGGATCGATCGCGGTCGGGGCGGGAAGGCGCTGGAGCGCCGACTCCATTCTCGCACTTGCTGCACTTGCACTGTTGATCGAAGCCCCGTGGGTAGCAATCAACGCTGGCTTTCAACTCTCGTTTGTGGCGGTGCTCGCGCTCAGATACCTAGCCTCACCGATGGCACTGGCATTCAGTTCTTGGTTCGATCGAGTTGGTGCTGGGTGTGCCAAGGCGACGGTACGAGGATTCTCCGCGTGCGGAAGTTTCCTTAGCCCGTGGCTCGCGGCTGCTCTCTGCGCTTGGGCTGTGTCCACCCCTATCGTGCTCGCTCACTTCGGCACGATCTCACCAGCGGGCGCCCCACTCAGTGTTCTTCTTTCGCCACTGGCGGCGGTGATCGTGGCGGCTGGGAGTGCTTCCGCGGTGCTGGGCGCGATTTGGGGACCCCTCGCGGCAATGACCGCATCTACGGCCGCGCTCGCATCAGTGCTTACCGACTGGGTTCTCGTGCAATCGCTATCGATGCCCTGGACAAGCATTCGGGTTGGTTGTGTTGGGGGCTGGTGGGGGACCGTTCTGCTTCTCTTGATGTGGGTCACGCTACGGAGTGCGCCTCGACATTGGAGGCGTGCCGCGGCGATGATGGTGCTATGGGTAGCTGCACTCACTCTCGTGATATGGAGCAACTCGCGAGGCGACTCCCCTCGGCTTCGAGTCACGGTTCTTGATGTTGGTAACGGCTCCTGCCTGATAGTTCAGGATGGTGGTTCGTGTGTCGTATTCGATGTGGGTAGTTCATCGTGCCGCTCATTGAGTTCATCTACCCTCCTTCCGGCTCTAATGCAGATGGGGATCGGCCACATTGATGCCTGTGTGGTGAGTCATCCCGATCTTGACCACTTCTTGGGACTCCCCGAGTTGCTTGATTCTGTGACTGTCTGTGAGCTGGTCACTACCGAGAGGTTTTTGGCTGAAGCTGTGGCACTTCCAACCGGACCAGAGGCCGCCGCTATGACGCGGATTCGCGCTCGTGGCCTCCTTGTCTCTACCGTGTCTCGATCCTGTACTAGACGCTGGGGAAACTCGACCTGGACATTTCTGCACCCTACGGAGACCGCGCACAAACGCGCCAACGACGACAGCATCATGGTTCGCATAGATCCAGAGGGTGGGGCTGGCGGCATTCTGTTATGTGGTGACTGTGCTCACGAAGCCATCCCTGAAGTGTTGGCGCTTCCTGCAGATTCACTCGGGGGGATCGCTGTCCTCGAGTTGCCACACCACGGCAGTTTCATTGAACAGTCTGTGGCTCTGCTCAACAGGGTGCGGCCGCGTTTCATACTTCAGTCAACGGGCGAATCAAGGCTGAGTCCAGACAGGTGGCTGGCACTCGGTGGCGAATCGGTTCGGCTGTGCACGGCTCGGCTTGGCGCTGTTCGTGTGGAACTGTCACCAGATGGAGACTGGACCGCCTATCACTGGGATGGCGCTGTCTGGGTGGCTACTACTGCTTCAACATCAGAGCACGCTCAAGGATGACCGTGTCACCGATGGGGCCATCCGATTCTTCTGTCAACTCCAGGCTCCATGGTCCACCATCGAGCACTACAAAGAGATCCGCCACCGAGTTGCCTGCATTGAGGAGGGCGCGAAACTTCACCCCGTGTGAGTCACGCACGACCAACTGTGTGTTGGTGTACTGGCTCAGATGATGGGGAATGGAGGCGCGGGCAATCAGCGCGACCGGGGTTTGTTTCTCTTGCTCGGACTGCGTTGGTTGATCTGGTTGACCCGAATAGGTGAAAGTGCCAGGCCCCAGAAACCTCACAGCTCTTGCATCAAGCGACGCGCCCGCGCTGTCGACCATGGGGGCCTGCAAACCCAGCCGTGGTGCTGTCGCGTCAGATGCATCGGTCACGATTGGATGGAGCGATGCCAACGGTGTGATTCGCCCGCCAGCCATACTCATGCCGACCACATCTTCGAAGTGGAATGTTCGCGATGGTGTCTGAGGACTCAAGCGAATCCCCGACACAAGAAATCCGTCCTGAACCGACTCGGCACTTGCGGCATCAACGATGGTTCCGTCACCAAGCCACAGGCGGATAGCACCCTGAGGCCGCCTCTGACAAACGAACGAAATGGACTTCACGCGGTCGATGGGAATTGATAGTTCGCTGCCATCGGTGCGCTCGACCAAGAGTGGGTCGTCCAGCTTCGCCACCAGTCCCGCTACACGATCGCCGTTGGCCAACACCACGATGTCGCTGGTATTGGTGGCTTCGACTCGGGCATCGCTGTGCAAGAGAAGCGCCGCCACCTCTCCCTCTAGAACCGGGATCATCCCTAGGTTCGGATGCCGCCACACCGTGCGCCTCTCACTAGAGCGAATGCTGCCAGGAAGAACTTCGCCCGTTGTCAGCACCAGCGCGGCGGGAAAGGGATCGCTCATCGTGACACCAACGGCGGTGATGGCCAGCGCCTTGGATAGTTCGCGGTTCCCTCCTTGAAGTAGTGGTCTGACTACTCCGCCGGGCTCGATTGTCGCCTCCACCCATCCTTGCTCTTGATATAGGAGAGCGAACACCCTTTGTGTCTCCGCCCGCTGTGACACGGCACGTGGGGCGGTGAGCGCGAGTGCCAACGAACACACTGTCGCTGCTGTGGTGAAATGAAAGTTCATCGCTGAAAAATGGGCAGGTATCGCTTGGGCATTTGCAGAACGATCAGCGCCATTGCTGTGGCGTAGGCATCACCTGCCTGATGATCTTTCCACGCACCAGCAGCATCCTGAATCGAGATCAGTTCGTCCCGCACGCGTGGCCACCAACTCTTCCAGTAGTTGCCGCCGGCCAGATACATGGCCTGAACCGAGTAATAGTGGCCATAAAAATAGTGTGCCTGCGTGCCTGGTCCGCTGGTACCAGATGGGGCTGATCGCTGCAGATACTCAAGCCCTCTGACGATTCCGTCGTCGTGGTAGATACCGGCGTAAAACAAGGTTGCCACACCGGCGGCGGCGCGCGGCCATGCACTTGACCCGGGTAGTGACATATAGCGAAAGCCGCCATCGTCATTCTGGCACAGACGCACATACCTGACCGCGGCATCGATGGTCTCCTTGGGAACCTTGATCCCCGCATTTCTCGCGCTGCGCAGGGCCATTACCTGGCAGATTGTTACGGAAACATCGGCCTCATAGGGAACCGGGTTGTAGCGCCAGCCACCCTCCTCGTTCTGACTGTTGGCAATGAGGTTGATGGCGCGCACAAGAGCATCGCGAACACGCGAGTCTTCGCTATTCATCCCATAGACCTCGCCAAGAAACAGTGTGGCGAAGCCGTGTCCGTACATGGGCGCGTGTGTTGCCTCTGCCGCGAGTAGACCGCTCTCTGTTGCACCCGAGAGAACAAACCCCAGTGCCTTCTCTACCTGTTCCCCATATATACCTCGCCCCGGTGTGTTGCCGTCAGCCATGAATGCCAGAGCGGCGAGGGCGGCGATTCCCACATGTCTTCCGTATCGGCCCCGACCGAATGACCCATCTTCGTTCTGAATGGACTTCAGGTACTCAAGTCCGCGGCTCACAGAGGACACTAGTTGTGGGGTTGACTCAGCTTCCTCGGGCGCATTCTCCGCCCCTGCTGCCACTGCTGCCACTGCTGCCTCTGGTGCCTCTGGTGGCGCAGTCGTTGTGACTGGTACTGGTGGACCCGCCACCTCTGGGATTCCTTGAACACCAATAGCAGCCGGGGACGCGAGAGCCAGTGTTGCCGCGATGGCACACAGTTCGACCTGAAGCAATCGGTTGGTGTCTCTCATGGCGTGTGTCCCTTGGCCATGTTTCGATAGTAAGCCTCGGTGGCGCGACGATACATCGTTGACATTCTCTCTCTGAGCCCTTGTCGAACCAGATCGCGGTCGCGCGTGGGTAGGTTGCCCCACTCTACTTGTGACTCGTCGATGGGGCCTGATGAAACTGGGTCTGTGGGTGGTGGACCATCGCTGGGATCGTCCCCTGTTCCATCATTTTGCTCGCCCTTGGCTGAATCAGCGGCCTGTTGCTTGCTCTGTTGTTTGAGCCGCTTCGACTCTTCGCTGGAATCACCAGAGTCTTCGCCCTTCTGCGAGTTAGACCCGGATGACCCGGACCCGCCACCCTGTTGTCGCCGCCTCTGTGCCGAGTCGATCAATGCATCCAGCCGCCGGAGTGTGTCCTCCTGTACTCGCTGCACACCAAGCCCACGATCTCCGTCTGAAAGCAGAACTGCACTTCGTTTCATGAGATCGGTGAGTTGCACCAGTTGACTGGCGTCGGTCATCTCCGCGAGCTCCCGCTCCAGAGTGGCGCGAGCCGCCGCTGTGGCTTCACTCTGCCCGCTCTCATCGGATCCTGTTCCCAACACATCGTCGAGGCTGGGGAGCCCCGCCTGTGGCTCATTGTCTGAAGAGGGGTTGGTATTTGCGTCAGGAGCCAACTGCCAGAAGTACTGCGGGGCGGGAGCCACACCAGCTCTGGAACCATCGTTACTCGTTGGTGGGCGAGGCTCGCTGCCGCCTCGACTCTCTGCTGGTTGCTCGATGCGCTCCCTAAGCTCGTTGGCCATTTCTTGAATGAATACTTGCTCGAGTGCGAGGTTGTTGCTGATCTCTCTGGCGACCGTCCGGTCATAAATGTCCTGCTGCAGCGCGCGCAACACCTTCAGTTCGGCGACCGGAGGAATCTCTGGTCTTTCACCCCCCGAACCTCCGCCGCCTCCGCCTCCACTGTCACCCTCCGGTCTTGCCGCCTCAAATGGGTCTTGCCCTGTTGAACCGCTCATGGCTGTCGCCAGTCCTCTTAGTAACCCTAGTGAGCGGGTGGCGGCGGTGGCGGCTGATTGCATCACACCTTCTCGAAGAGCGCTCGATGCTTCTGACATGTACCCATCGGCGCCGCTGTGGGCTTTCATCATCACCTTTGACTTGCTGACCTCCTCGTGATTGGTAGCGACCTGAGAAAGTGCGGTTCGCACCTCCTCTTGTGCCGCACCCAGCCGGCGCGACTCCAGCAACTTCTTGCGAGCTTGTTCGTCGTTTGATCGAACCATTGCGTCGATACCAGCAACGATTCCCTCCTGCTTGGTCGCGATCTGTCGGTAGATCTCCGCCAACTGGCGAGCTTGTCTCTCCTCTTCGCGCTTGTTGACCTCATCTTCGCGCTTCTGGGCCAGAACAATGGCGCTGTTGAGAGCCCGCCTGGTTTCGATGAGAGCCGATACCGCGGTCTCTTTGGGAGTGGCGTCCGTGCTGCTGATCGACGAGATTGCCTGGGCAGCCGTAGTGCTGGCAACAACCGCCTGCGCGAGGGCACCGGCGATTTGGGCTCCATCTCTTCCGAGTGTCAGTGCCTCTTGATGAACCGACTCGATGTTCTGGCATAGCCGAGAACCAAGAGCCAAACTAGCGTCGCGTGGTTCCTCTGCGCGAACATCTGACTCCAGTGATTCGCAGGCAAGCACCAGCGATTTCAACGCCTCCAACATGCTTGCTAGGCGTCGCTTCAGTGTCAAAGCGCGCGACCGCTCCTCATCCTTCAGCTCATCAAGCATCTCTTGGAGGACATCCTCTGCGCTCTTGGATGATGCTTGTGCCTCCTCCATCCTGTTTTCCCGTGTCAGTTGAGCGGCTTCGTTGGCGCTGGTGGCTAGACCCTTGGTAGAGGCCTTGTCTGCTGCACGCTTCAGACTCTCGGATCGCACTGGATCATCCTTGCGCGAGCGTTCGGCGCTCGAGAGGAGTTCGGTTGGTAGTTCCTCGGCTTCGGTTGCGGCTTGCTCGGCCCGCTGAGCCACTCGCTCCAAGTCGGCGGCCTGATCAGCTGGTAGTTGAGAGGTGTCGGCGCCAGCTGTTTTGTTGGCGAGCGCACTCCGATCCCGAGCGATTGATTCAAGTGTCTCCGCGAGCTTCTCAATGCGCCTAGTCGATACCCATGTGTCCTCGTCGCGGTCCAAGAGTGAAGCCAGTGCCTCCAACTCGTCACGAACCACCTCCTGTGTTGCAACCACCTCCGCCAGCGCGCGCTCTCTCTCTGCACCCTCTTGCAAAGGCAACGCCTCTGACAGCTCTCTGGCGCTGTTTGAGGCTGCGCCAGCCTGCTCAAGAATGTCTGACGCTTGTCTCAATACTGATGCCAGCGATTCTTCGGTCAGGTGGTTCATCTGGCGACGCTCGTCCAGCGCGGTCAGTGTGCCCCTCATTCCACTAATCCGCTCGCTCACCTCGCCCTGTTTGTGTTGGGTGGGATCGGTAGCAGCGCTCTGTTGAATCGTGCGCTGCCTCTCGTCCAGCCTGATGGCGCCCTGACGCAGCGCCGTGAGGATGCCGCGAAACTCGTCTACGAGAGCCTGTTCGCTCACGATTCGGAGTCGTCGAACCACACTTTGGGCGGCTGGGTGTTTCTTCTCGCCAAGTTGATAGTGATCGGTCGAACGCGCTGTTACCTCTAGCACATCACCAACGGTAACTGGTGTCGAGAAACATGAGCCACTCAAGGTGCTGATTTCCAGTTCTGTTTGCAGTTCGGTGCCGCCACCACTCTCGGTAACCGTCATCCACGCATCATCGGTTGAGGATGATCTGCGCACCTCAATCCAGATGCGGTCAATGCCCATGTCGTCATGAGCGCGAACTAGTAACGGCACAACCGCGCTCCCAAGCACCGACTCGTCGGCCGATGGTTCAATCAGTACAACTTCTGGCGCACCGTCCTGGGTGACGGTAAACACAAAGCTGATATCAGTGGTGTTTCTTACCCCTTGATCATCTAAGAGGTTTACCGCCATCACTCCCGAAGCTTGGGCGCGCCATGACAGGGTAATGTTGTCGGAGTTGCCTGAGAGTGTGAATGCTGGGGGGGGGTCGTTTGGTTGCCAAGCAAAAGTGCTCTCTATCCACTGATCATTGGTGGTTGTGTTTGCGGGTGGGATTGGTATTGGCTTGTTCAGTTGCAGCTTCAGTTCAACTATGGACCCTGCCACCATTCGGGGGGTGTTGCTGTCGCGTCCATCGGCTCCGGTTCCAAGTTCCTGAACTTCAGCAGTGAGTATGCCCTTGGAATACTCGGGCGGTGTCACTGATACGGTTGCCGACACAACTGCCGGTGCGGATACAAACCGAACGGTTTGTGGGTCTGTTTCTGCATCCGAAGAGTGAAAGAAGAACTCCAGCGACTCACCTGCTTCTGGAGCCGCGATCAGTCTCTCAAACAACTTCCCACCCTGGTGTGACATGGGGAATTCCTGCCAAGCGTGTGGTCCATCTGGGGTTCTGACTCGAGCCGAGACAATCACTCTCTCTGCGCTTGTGTCGCCGCGGTCCAAGTTGGCCACCAGTGAGAACTGGGCGCCGCTGGCGGCAGCGTGCTCTGTCACCAGACTCGATAGGGCTGTCCGCGCTGGCCATTGTGTGTCCCCCAGTGGCAAGAGTGTGCGGCGCAGCCCGATTGTTGCAAATCCGGGCCAGACCAGGGCCAAGGAAAGAAACATGGCGGCGCTGCCGACGAGTCCGATCAACCTTCGTGACACATGGGAGTAATCCAGCCGAGCTTCTATGTTGTGACGGCTGACAAGAGCGTTTGCCTCCTTGATGACCGCTTGCGCCAACTGGTTGTTGGGGTTGTGCTTCTCCTCAACAAACTCTACCGCGCTCGCCAGAGTGCCTCTGAGTTGTGGACGAATCTCCTCAACGCGAAGCGCCAGATCAACGCCAGACATTTGCACTCCCAGCACCATGCGCGCTGCTGTTGAGAGAGCCCACACCAAGGCTGCTAGACCACCCACCAACTCAAACAGCCTGAACACTGGTGGTAGGCGAAACAGACCGTCGAGCACCACCAGAGCAGATAGCCCCAAGATCGCCAGAGCAATGGGTTTGCAAACAGCCTCGGTGGCAACAAGCCGCCGCGCCCTAGTCCCCAAGACTGTTAGTTCCTCAACGACTGTTCTCATGTTTCCACTACTTCACGGTATACCGCACTGGTCATCAATCCAACCGCGCCCATCGTCTTCCTGTCCATTCGATGCCCAACAAGCCAAGGAGCAGGATTAGGGCCAGTGGGCTGCTCCAAATCCGATCGTGTTTCATTCGCTCGATCACTACCGATCTGTTGGGAAGCATGTCTGCAAGTTGGGCCAGAGTGTCGGGAGTAAGCGCCGCTCCGTTGGTCTCTTGGGCGATCATTCTCAACAACGCATGGTCTGACTCGGGGTGTGCCATTTCCTCATCCATCCGCAACACCTCGACTCGCACCGTTGTCTTTACTCCCTCGCTTGGGGCTTCGAACGTCACCTGGCGCTTGCCTTCGATTGTGGGGGTCCACGAGCCCACAAACGCGTTCGCTCCAACTCCCTCCAAGTCGAGAGTAACCCTCTCCTGTGCTGCGACTCCGCTGGGATCAACCACATCAACCTCGACACTTGCCAGACCTGACAGCGAACTCTTTGAGTCAAGTACCTCAAGCCGAAGCAATGTGGCTGATCCGACGCTCACGCGCGACGGCGACGCCTCTAGCCTGACTGGCGCCGATCCACCTTCCACGGTTGGTCTGGCCAACAATCGAATCAGGCTTATCCAAAACCTCTCTTGAAGCGATTCGCCGATCCCGTTACGCCACCGCCATGTCTCGTCGGTAGCAACATAGATCGAGTGGCCCGCGCCATAGCGCATGGTGGTCACAACCGGAGACGATTGAGCGGATCCAATCTCTGAATCAACCAACACCTCCACCGTCGGCTTGAGATTGCCTGAATCGATCTGTTGCACCCATGAGAGTTGGGCCCATGGCGCCCCGCCCGGCAACAAGGTGGTTGGCCAGTAGGGATCATGGGTGTCAGAAAGGCGCAGCGCCCCCAGCCGCTTCGCCAGCTCTGTGGGGTGAGCCCACACCGCTTCTTGCAATCGATCAAGTTCGTATGGTGGGGTCATGGGCAGCAGGTCCTCGAGTGCGCTGCCACGCCATGTGGAGGGAGTACTCCTGCTGCCTGCTATCCACAATAATCCGATTCCACGCTTGGATACAGCCTCTCTGATCGCCTCGGCTTGTGTTGCCGAGAGGTAACTCGCGGGGAGATCGCCGATGATTATCACATCAAAAGGCGTGAGTTCTTCTGCCCCTTGTGGAAGGCGCTGTAGTGGGGTGTCTCCCTCTTGGGCAAACTCGCGGTCTGCGGAGAGCAACATGATGGAACTATCTATGGATGGTTCGCGCACCAGCAGATTCTTGAGGTAGCGATACTCCCAGCGCGGATAACCGTCTAGGTATAGCACGCGAATGGGGCGATCGATCATCTCCACCACCACTTCCCGCGTGTTGTTACTGGGTGCCACATCTTCAGCACTTGATGAGACCCTGACTTTCCAGTGGGCATCGCCATCAATTTGTGTTCGTGCGATCAGGGGTGCATTGGCAACATCGTCAGAGAACTCCTCTGGACCAATGTTGGTGCGATCGACAACGACTCCGGTGGATTCATCAACCAACTCCACTGTGACCCCGGTGCCTGCCGCCAATCCGCGCTTGGTGATACGCGCGTTCATGGGGATGTCGTCTCGTACAAAGGCCCGCTCTGGTGCGGTTACCCACTCCACCGAGATGTCGCTTGGTGGCTGCTCGCCTCCCAGTGCCACAGTGAACACAGGAACCGCTCGCTGCTCCAACCCTTGTAACAGTGACCTGTCGACAGTGGTGGCGCTTCTACCATCGCTCACCAGAACGATGCCGCTGGTGGGCCTAGAACCTGATCGGCGCATTGACTCGGTGAGAGCTTTGGCAATGTTGGTGCTCCACCCGGTGGGGTTGTTGAGGATTGGCTCGGCCTCTGCTCCTGTTTCAATTTCTTCCATGGCACCATGAAACCCCATCCACTCAATGTGGCGGCCCGAAGTTGCAACCTGATTCCACACCTGATGTCCGATCACACCTCTGAGCTGTGACTCCCTGGTCTGTGTGGTAGCGGCGCCATCCCCCGCAGCCACATCAGCAACCAACATGCTCCTACTGCGGTCAAGCAACACAAACACGGTGTCGTTCTCTCGCTCCTCAACAACTTCTACCAAGATTGGGCGGGCGAACAGCACCACTAGTAGAAGCACAAGCAGACCGCGACATGTGGCGAGTATCCGTTTGCCGCGGCGAGGAATCCTCGAGTATGCCATCGCGGCTAGTCCTACCGCGGACGCGATCACCAACAACCACACCCATCCGGCAAGTGGGTGTTCCCAGTCAAGTCGAATTGTGTTGGCCGATTCCTCAACCTGGTTGAGACCCAACAACCAACGAAACCATGGCCAGGAGATCATGATGCCATCTCTCTGCGCGCGTACTTGCGAGACAGAAGTGTTTCTATTCCCATGGCGGCGATGGCCAGAATGAAACAGGCACCAGCAAGCTGCTTTCCAGGGTGATTGTCTGTTGTTGGGTCTGTCACAATGGGGGTGTTAGTGACCCTTGTTGTATTGGGGGTCGCGGTTGTCTGAAGTGGGGCTAGCCACTTGCTGAGTTGTGTTTCGTCGACAGGCTCAATCGCAGCTGCGTTTCGATCAACCGCCACTGGTATGGTGGCGATGAGGCGGCCAGATGTGTCAAGCGCCTCGTACAGACCTGCGGTCTCCAGTGGTGGGCATGCGCCTGTTGCTGGATCAATGGGTGTGGCGATACCACTCTTGTTTTGATGGGTGGTTCTCCCCTCTATCAGTGTTGTGGCCCCTGTGGTGTGGGTGTCGATGCTGCCAACGCTCAGTGTTGGGGAACCAGACACCATGTCCTTTGCTGCGCGAACCAGTTCTTGCAACAGAGGAACCATCAGTGGCTTCGCGGGAAGATTGGTCCAGTCGAGCTCTGGTGTGATCGACATCAACACCAGCATTCCACTACCTACGGGGGTGGCTGTGATAAACGGGGTGCCATCGCTGGTTCGCAGCACAACATCGGACACCACTGACCCCACATCAATACTCAACTGTTGTGTGCAGATCACCGTTGGCGCCATTTCTTCCAATTCGGGCCAAATCAAGCGGAGTATCGGGTGTTGTGGTTGAGCTTGGGAGAGTGTGGTGGCTGGATTGTGTTGTTTGGGTTGGTCTCCTAGTTTCCAATCCAACCCCATCGACTCGACCATGTGTTTGGTCCACTGCGACGAATTCACTGTCGGTGGTGGGGTGATGATCAACACACCCCTGTTCGAGACAAAGTGTTGCAGGGCTTCCCAACCACCTTTGTCACAGAGGTCGGGGCGAAGCAAGATTGCTGCGGAAAACGGCCGAAGTTTCTTGGCCGAGAGTGTGCTTGGCTCCATCGACTCCACCTCAATAGCCCCAGATTCGCCTGGGGTGAGCGCTCTCTCTATCCATACCGAGGCTGGCGAGTCTCCAAGTGAAACATTATCGAATCGTGGCCGGTCGATCAGGGCGACCCGAATCTCGTTTGTTGTGCGAATCACGGTGTGCAGGGTGTTGTCGGCAGGCTGGTCGTCGGTGGTGATGCTCGCCTCTATTCCTATCTCTGCTGGCGCGATTGCCTGCTCTTGCCTGAGCAGTATTGATGCCGACGCGTTTGTTTGGCCAGGGTTGAAGTGTGCTGGCCCGCTTGCCTCGTTCCCGTTTGTGTCGGTGATCTGAACGACGATGGTCGCTGCCTCGGTGGCACTTGCATCGGATCTGCTCACTTGTGCCAAGAGTTGAATTTCCCTCTCTCGCAATGAGGCTGCGGACCGTTTGGTCGCTACCGAACGCAGCTGAAAGTTGATTGGTTGACTCGTAAGTGGTTTTGAAATCTCCATTGTTGGGGCGTTGTTTGCTCCAACCACTTGGAGTGACTGCCCAAAATCTGTGCTACCTGTTCGCCATGCCGAGAGAATTTTCCATTGCGCCCGAGCCAAAGAAAAGGCTCCTTTGGCTCGCAGCGCTCTGATGGCGCCCGGCAGGTTGGTGGGGGACTCGCTCTGGGTGATGGCGGTAATCCCTGACCGAACCGTCTCGATGTCCAATGATGGTGGGTAGGTGCCTTGTTGTGGATCGGCGATAGGGACGAATCCCACCCTGTCCCCTGGCCCTAGGGTGTCCAGTTCTGCTCTGGCCTGTGCCTTTAGTTCCTCGAGGATTGTTGATGATCCAGATCTCTCGCTGGATGCAACACCGTTGTCGATGAGCAGCATCAGTGTTCGTTGTTGATGCTCGGTAGAACCTGGTGGGGTGCCCCAGAATGGAGCCGCGATTCCCAGTCCAGCCATGGTGACGAGCAAGCACCGTGTTAGAAGGAGCAGAAGTCGCTCAAGTCGGCGTCGCCTCTCTACCCTCCTTACGGCGCGGCGCAGCAGCTCCATCGATGGCCAGTCGATTGGTTGCTTGCGCCGCCTAAACAGCAGATGAATCAGAATTGGAATGCTGACTGCTGTGGCTGCCACCACAGCTAGAGATGCCGATCCAATACCAATCATGGCGATCGTCGCCTATCAAACGCCTCCCGCTTGGCCAGTAGAGCCGATAGGGCTGGCCCCACCGACTCGTGGGTGTCCAGCGTGATCTGGTCAAATCCTGCTCCTCTTGCTGCTCGTCCGATACCGCTCAGGTGAGTCTGTAGCTCCTCTAGGTAGGCGTGCCTAGCTGCCTGAACATCTACCTCCAACTGTTCAGAGTCCTCCAGCCCTCGGAATGGGGCTGACTCGTGGAAGTCAAACCGAAGTTCCTGTCGATCCAGGGTTGTCAGCAGAATGGCATCGCTGCCGGCGTGCTTCAGCCGCGCCAGACCAGCTCGCAGTGAGTCAATGGGGAACATGAAGTCTGACAACAGACAGAACAGGGCCCTATTTTGGGTCTGCACCAGAACCTGCTCTATCGATCTCTCAAAGTCGGTTGGGCCGTCGATGGGAGCACAACCAAGGCAGTGAACGATTTGTCGCCACTGATCTCTGGCGCTGGATCGTTTGACGAGTGCGTGCAGCCGGTCTGAGAAAATGCCTACCCCGACTCGGTCGCGCTGTGTCAAACACAGATAGGCAATCGCGGCCGCGCAGGCGGTGGCGTGGTCAAACTTGGTCCAACTGTTGGTTGCTTTGGTTGCTGCGGTACCGCCCCAACCTTGCTTTACGCCCAGAGTCCCGAATCGCATGGAGGCGGACGCGTCAACCATGATCACCACATCAAGATTCGTCTCCTGCCGAAACTGCTTCACATACAACTTGTCACTTCGTCCGAATACTTTCCAATCGAGATGGCGAACACTGTCACCGGCGGCGTATTGGCGGTGAGAGGAGAACTCCACAGCAGATCCCTGTCGCGGTGACTTGTGCATCCCATTCATAGCGCCCTCTGCCACAGCCTTCGCTCGCAACTCAAAAGGAGCAAGTTGCATCAGGGTTTCTGGTGCGAGATACTGCTCGGCCCTCAGGGGGGCAGAACCACCATTAATGCCGCCATCCTGCGGCATTTCCTAGCTCACTAGCCTGCTCAAGGCTTCGCTGTTGGAACCTCCTGGTTCCTGGGTGGAGATTTCCGCGAGCAGCGCGGCGACGATATCGCTGCTGCTTACTCCGTCAGCCTGAGCGTTGAAATTCGTAAGTATGCGGTGGCGCATCACCGATGGTGCCAGCCGCCTCATGTGTTCAAGTTTGACATGGTGCGATCCATCCAACAGTGCCGCGGCCTTGGCGGCGAGCACGAGGCACTGACTTGCCCTGGGCCCGGCGCCCCACGAGATGTAGTCGCGCACAACTTTGGGAGATTCGGATGAAACTCTGGTGGATCGCACTAATCGCAGCGCGTATTGAATGAGGTGATCTGCTATCGGCACCATCCGTACCAACTCTTGGACGCGCAAACAGTCCTCTGCTCCCAGCACTGCCAGGGGATGCGCTGTTGCTCCCGAGGTTGTGCGTCTGACAATCTCCGCCTCCTGTGATTGGCTTGGATACTCGATACGAACATGGAGCATGAATCGGTCGAGTTGTGCCTCTGGTAGGGGATAGGTCCCCTCCTGCTCGATTGGGTTCTGAGTGGCCAGTACAAAGAATGGCTGGGGCAGTTGGTGTGCTTCGCCGCCGCTGGTCACTTGGCCCTCCTGCATCGCCTCCAGCAGGGCGGACTGGGTCTTGGGTGGGGTGCGGTTTATCTCGTCGGCGAGCACAACATTGGCAAAGATGGGTCCGCGTAGAAACCGGAGTTCGCGCGTGTGGTTTGTCTTGTCCTCCTGAATCACCTCGGTGCCAGTCACGTCGGATGGCATCAAGTCGGGGGTGAACTGAATGCGGGCAAACTTCAGGCTGAGTGTCTTGGCCAGTGAAGAAATAATGAGCGTCTTGGCTAGTCCAGGAACGCCCTCTACCAGAGCATGCGCACCACAGAACACGCTCACAAGAAGTTGATCGATCACCTCGTCCTGCCCTACCACAACCTTGGCGATTTCATCACGAATTGCTCGGTGGGCACCCCGAACCGCGGCGGCGGCCACTGTTAAATCCGATGAGTGAAGATTCGTGTGCGGGCCAGGTGAATCCATCTCTACCTCCGCGCTCTTGTGGCGTTGCTTGAGTATACGCTTGGTCTGTGCCAGAACTCCCTGAGGTTGAGTGCATTAGACGCTCGATATCAAGACAGCTGGTGGGTCACCGTATCAACGCTGTTGCAGTTCACCGCCTTGATGTCATTGAAGGTTCTGCCTCGCCCCGAGCGATGCTGTGTGGATCTCGTATCAAGGCTGTACTTCGTCATGGCAAGCGACTCGCCATTGTTGCTGCCAGCGGACGCGCGTTGGAAGTTCAGCTGGGTATGACGGGGGCTCTCTTGATCGGCACTAAACGAACGAAGCATCAGCATGTGACTTGGAGTGTTTCTGGGGGTATGTCTCTGGCCTTTGTAGACCCGAGGCGCTTTGGTGGCGTCCGTCCCTGGAAATCAGAGCGGGAGCTGCGCGACTCCTGGGCCGGCCTCGGACCAGATGCCCTACTGGCCACGGTCACCAGTCTGACTAGGGCGATCGGTGCTGCTCGGCGTCCCATCAAGGCGCTGCTGCTTGATCAATCCTGTATTGCCGGCATCGGCAACATCTACGCCGACGAGATTCTTCACGCGTCCGGGATCGATCCCAGACGATCCGCGCTGTTGCTGACGGATAGAGAGCGGAAGCTCATTGCCTCGCGCACCGTTCCCATCATGCGCCTCGCCGTACGGCATGGCGGTTCCACCATCCGCGACTACCAGCACACTGATGGCTCTAAGGGTGGGGCGCAGTTGCTGCACCGTGTCTATGGTCGCGCTGGCCTTGCCTGCCTCGGTTGTTCCAGGTCTCTGATGCTTACCAAGGTCGCCGGAAGAACTACGGTTCTGTGCAGCCACTGCCAGAAGTGATGAACAGCATGATTGAGCCTGCTCGCTCCGATTCTTGCCTGTAGTAGTAGTTATTTAATACTCAGTAGTAGTAATGACAGCGTCGTTTTGTTGACAACTGTCAGGTTGTCGGCGTAAGCCTCAACAGCGACACTAGTTACCCACCAATCAACAAACCGAATAGCTGTCGGCACCCCGTCTATTGCAGTCGGCCACTTCCTTGAAACAACCACCAACAGCGCCACAAGCGACACAATCACCAGGTTATCGGCGAGGAGCACCAGACAAGAGCTACGCCGTTTGACAAGTTATCCACAACCAAGTCACACCAATACCACCAACAAAAAACACCGGCAAACGGCTCGGTTGGTTTGGTTATTAGACCCGTGCACCAATCAGTTCTTGAATGCGTGTCACAGCATCAAGAACCCTGGTGTCTAGTTCAATCTTGTTTGTGACACTTTTGACTGCGTGGAGCACTGTGGTGTGATCCCGACCGCCGATATATCCGCCTATTTCTTCCAGGCTGTACCTCGTGTGGCGTCTTGCCAGCCACATGCAAACCTGGCGGGGCAAGGTCACCGACTTATGGCGCTTCTTGCTGAGCAGGTCAACCATCTTCAGGTCGTAGTACTTCGTGACCGCTTCAAGGATCGACTGGATAGAAGGCTGTCCCGAAGCTCTCGCGACAGACGCACCCTCGTCACTCATGGCCGCACGAGCCAGCTCCAAGGAAATCGGTTGATTGTTAGCAAGAGAATACAGGCGCACTTTGGCCAACGCACCCTCGAGCTCGCGGATGTTGGAATCGAATCTCGCCGCTAGATACGCCGGCACATCATCGGGAACAAAAAGCCCAAGAAGTTTCGCCTTGGACTTGAGAATGGACACCTTTGTTTCAAAGCAGGGGCGATCCATTCTCACCACAAGTCCACAGTTGAAACGGCTCACCAAGCGCTCTTCAAGGGCGGGTATGTCTGAGGGAGAGGCGTCTGAACTGAGCACGATCTGGTGACCGGCCTGATAGAGACTGTTGAAGGTGTGGAAAAACTCCTCTTGTGACTGATCACGCTTACTGAGGAAGTGGACATCATCAATGACGAGCATCTCGGCATTGCGGAATCGGTGCCGGAAATCCCGCATCTTTCCCGCACGAACACACTCATGGAACAGGTCAATGAAGGAGTTGCAAGAGAGATACACAATCAGAGTCGAAGGTGATCTGCGGAGCACCTCCTGACATATCGCCTGCACCAAGTGGGTCTTTCCCAACCCCACCCCACCATGGATGAAAAACGGGTTGTAGGAGCGACCCAAATTTTCAGTTATTGCTTGAGCCGCAGCATGAGCCAGGCGATTGCTGGGACCAACCACGAACGAATCGAAGGAATAATCGGGAACCAGCAGCCCTTGCTCCTCAACATCCAAACCATCCGTGCAAGTCTGTTCCGAGTTCGCTCCTGGTGTTTCACTCTCGACAAAACGCACCGCCAACAACCGTCCAGTTGCGCTCTGGACCGCTTCAGTGAACGCCTGAGCGCAAGACCTTTGTAGATATCGGAGCCGTACAGGCTGGGTAACCAAGAATCGAAGCACCCCAGACTCAATAGAGATTGGATTGATTTCATCGAACCAGTGACGGCACACATCCGGGTGCTGGGTGCGAAGGTGCAGAAGAATGGCATCCTTCAGATCCTGCCCAACATGATCAGTTGCGTTGCGTTTAGCCATTATTGTTCTGATCCCACAAGAAGCGGGGGCGAAATGTAGACCAGCGTTCCACAGGTGTCAATCTGAACGAGTAATCGTGGATCACCGCCAAAAAACAGAAACAAATCACTCAGGTTTTTGCCCCAGAGGCTGTACTGGTGGAGGATCTTCATGATTGTCGGAAGTAAGCCCTTGACCTTCCGACAAAAATCGCTCCAGCCTGGCCCGATTGCCCCGGTGATCCATGAGTATGTGTAGGCGATCGCGATGAGCGCCACCATCCAGAGAATCAAGACACTGGCGCGCGTAGGGGATCATGGTGCGCCTTGAAATATGAGTAACAACCACATGCTCTGCAGTCCACACCCGAAGCAATGAACAGAGATCATCAACATGTATGTGTTTACCGGTGCGGGCTCGATCTCGGTGCTCCGGCTCAAAGAAGGTGCACTCGGTGATGACAACACGCGCGTTGGCAAATTCTGGTCGGAAGAGAAACGGTCCTGGCTCAGTATCACCGGTGTAGGCCACCAAAGGGACATCCAGTTGGCGCGAAATCTCCTGTCCAGAGAGTTTCAACTCCCGCAACTTCTCCTGGGGGAAACCAACAAACTCATCACAGAGTTTGGCGCGGCGTTCAAAGAGCACATACCCCAAGGCGGGGACACCATGACTAACCTCGATAGCCTTGATATAAATATTGTTTCGCACTCGGTAATCAGAGTCTGGGCTCACCCCCACAATCTCATGAGGTGTGCGCTGCCGCTCCAGGTCAACCCACGAACGCATCATCGCGCGCAGCGGCTCAACAAGCTCGGGGTGGCACAAACAAACACTTGGCTGCATGTTCTGAAAGAACCGCTGGCTGAACCAATAAGGCAGCGCCGCCACATGATCCATGTGGGCATGGGTTAGAGCCACCAAATTTGCTGAAATCGCCGACCGAGGGCACAGACCTATGTCGAATGACACATCAAACTCAGGAACAATCACCACAGACTGTTCCCCAGCCACACTGATGCCCTGAACCCGCAGCGGAGGGAAGCTCAAGAAACCCAACTGGCCGTCTCTCGGAGGCATTCTGGTGGTAGATGGGTGGGCTTCTGTCACAGGTAGGTGGGGCATCCTAGAGACGCTGGAAGCTATACGCTTGCGGATTGAAGTTGGAAACAGATACTTGGGGCTGAGTACCCTTTCGATAGAACTAAGCATCATCGATTCTGTGTACCCACGCCCGGCGACCACAAGATGACCTCAGACCCAACTTTCCCCAAACTGCTGGTAATCGACGACTCAGAGTTGATTCACCGATTGCTACGGGTGCGCCTGCAGGGTGAGCGCATTGAGATTCACGGAGCATCTAATCCGCGGGATGGTCTGAAGATGGCCAAGCACCTGAAACCAGATGTGATTCTGCTCGATATCGACATGGACGAAATGGATGGATTCGAGGTGATTCAACACCTGAAGGCAGACATAGACACCCAAGGCATCGCCGTGATCTTCATTAGCGCCAGCGGCGAGCAAGCACACAAGATCCGTGGACTCGACTTGGGCGCGGTCGATTTCATCAGCAAGCCATTCGATGTACCAGAACTGAAAGCGCGCGTGCGAAGTGCCATTAGGGTTCAGCAGTTGATTCGCATGTTGGAGGAGAAAGCTCAAATCGACGGCATGACCGGCCTGTGGAACCACAAGTACTTTGATAGACGCATAGCCGACGAAGTAGCAGAATCAGTACGTCACAACAAGAAGCTCTCGTTGGTGATGACAGATCTCGACCGGTTCAAGGGCCTCAACGATTTCTATGGCCACCCATTCGGTGACAAGGTCATCGAGAGGTTCTCCAACATTCTCACCAGCGGCCGCACCAGCGACATTGCCTGCCGATACGGTGGGGAAGAGTTTGCGGTGATTCTCACCAACACAAATTCTGATGAAGCCGCCGAAGTAGCGGAACGCTATAGGGTTGCTTTTGAGGCAAGCGTGTGGGCCGACCATCCAGACATGGTTGTGACCGCCAGCTTTGGCGTATGCGACATTTCGCGTCTCACAGGAGCCCCAACAGCAGAGACCCTGATTCATGCGGCCGACGCCGCCTTGTACCGGGCCAAACAGGGCGGGCGTAATCGGGTTGAGGTCACGCCGACCCCCAAGGCAGTAGCTCACTGACACCAACCACGCAGCATGGCAAGCATCAAAGATGACTGCATCTGTGTCCGCCACTGGGACTTCTCAGAGACCAGCCAAACCGTAGGTGTGTTTGGGCGAGAGACCGGCCTATTCCGAGCGATAGCGAAAGGATCAAGGCGACCAAAGGCGGCATTCTCCGGAGGCATTGATCTCCTGTCTCGCGCCGACAGCACCCACATTCTGAAACACGGCGCCGATTTGGGCACGCTATGTTCATGGGAACTTTCCCAGTCGTACCCACGAATTCGCCAAGACATCAAGGCAAACAGAGCAGCGTTTTACGCAGCTGATTTGGTGGGACTACTGCTTCAACCAGGCGATCCACACCCCAACACATTTGACGCTCTGGTCGCCTTCTTGGAGGGGCTTTCGCGGGGAGACTGTGTCGATCGGCGCGTGTTGATCTTTCAGCTGGCGGCCTTGTGGGATGCCGGCCTGTATCCAAGGTTGAACCCAGCCGAGGCATGCCAGTTTGAAGGTGTGTATCTATTCAGTTCCTCTGACGGCGGTCTTCTGAGAACACCATCAGCAGATCCACAGGCGTGGCGAGTGAGCCCATCCACAATAAATGTCATCAACGAGGCGGCGAAGAAACAGCAGCCCCACACCATCTCCGACCACGGCGCCACGGTGAGAGCCAACAGGCTGATGGCAGCACACCTTCGCTGCGTCTTGCACCAGGAGCCATACACCATGCGGGCCTACTTCGGAGAGATCGCCACAACGAGTCAGTCGAAGCCCAACGACTAGGATCATCTGGTGGCCATCACCTATCGAGAGACAACCCTCCCATCTGGTCTGCGTGTTGCGGCCGAGATAGACCCCTTGGCGCAAACAGCAGCCATGGGGTTCTTTGTGCGCACCGGTGCCCGCGACGAGCCGGTTGAACTCATGGGAATCAGCCACCTGCTCGAGCACATGATGTTCAAAGGCTCAACCAACCGGCATGCAGCCGAGGTCAACGAGGCCTTTGACGAAATCGGGGCGCGAAACAACGCTTTTACCTCCTCTGAAGTAACGGCCTATCACGCCCACACACTGCCCGAGTTCTTTTCAGCTTCCGTTGGATTACTGGCAGATCTGCTGCGCCCCGCCCTACGCCAAGAGGACTTGGACGACGAACGCAAGGTGGTGCTGGAAGAAATCGCCATGTACCAAGACCGCCCACCATCGCGCCTTGCCGATGAGGTGATGGAGCATTGGTTTGGAACTCACCCGCTTTCCCACAGAGTTCTAGGAACAACAGAGACCGTGGGCGCGATGAGCAGGGATCAACTGGAGACTTACTTTCGCGCGCGTTACAGCCCCGACAACTCCTTCGCAGTAGCGGCGGGAAACCTAGATTTCAACAAGTTTGTAGATCAAGTGGCGGCCGAAACCAAGAACTGGAATCCCACCTCACCCAAGCGTCAGTATCAGAGCCCAAAGAACGGGTCCGGCCGCCTCGAGAGGGAAGACCCTAAAGCTAACCGTTGCTACCAGATGATGTTGTGCCAGGGCCCATCCAGCCAAGACGAGCGTCGCTACGCAGCCTCAATACTGGCGAACATTGTGGGAGACAGCGATGGGTCGCGTTTCTATTGGGCGCTGATTGAAACAGGTTTGGCCGAGGGAGCGGAGCTGGAGTTTGTGCCTCGCGACGGGACCGGCGCCTTCGCCGCCTTCTTTGCCTGCGAGAAAGAGAACGCCACCAGAGTCGAAGCGGTGATGCGATCGGAGTTGGCGCGACTGCCGGGATCAATCACCAGAGAAGATTTGGCCAGAGCGCGCGCTCTCGTGGCGTCAGGAGTAACAATCGGTGCCGAGCAACCGGCCGGAAGAATGTTCAGACTCGGCTCCCAGTTGTGTACCCATGGCTCGTGGGTCGCGCTCGAGGATGAACTCTCTCGGATTGAGCGATTGACGACAGAGGAGCTTGAGTCACTAATGCACGATTTCCCGTTGGAGCCGACGCTTGTTGGGCGCATCAGTCCAATACGGGAATCGTGAGATACACAGCGCGTGTATCAGATCAGGGCGCCGATCAAACCTAGCCAGACGAGTTCGACTCTCTCAGGTTGAACAACCGAACTCCGGCCTCATAGTGGGTGATGTTGTCATCCTCGTCTCGCACAGGACGACACCAAGCAATCATCGCCGGCCGAGCGTTCTCCGGGCCGCCATCGGCCGCAAAATAGGCGCGTCCAGTCATTCCTTCGGGGAGGATCGTGGTGGCGCGGACACGCAGACCAACCTCGCTGACATCAATGGCCTCATAACAAGACGCCACGCCCGCTTGGTGGTGCCACTCAATGACAACATCGAATGGACCAGCACCGCGAGCCTGATCGCGTCGTTCTTCGGCCAGAGATGCCGCGACTTTGCGGCGTGTTTCAAGGCGGTTTGAATTATCGGTTTCCACACCCAAACACTCCAATTCAGAAGTGTCCGCGTCAAAGAGATATTTTGAGACAACCAAGCTCTATTTGCGCGGCATACACCGCGCCAACGCCTCAGCCTGAGCATCAGCTCGATAACTGGAGCGCACCAGCGGCCCACTCTCGCACACAACAAAACCTCGAGCTAGCGCCTCCGTCTTGAATCCAGCAAAAATCGCGGGGTCCACCCAGCGGTTGATGGGCAGGTGATTGCGGGTCGGCTGCAGGTACTGGCCAATAGTAAGAATGTGGGCACGCGACTCACGCTGGACATCATCCATCAAATCAAGCACCTCGTGGTCATGCTCGCCTATGCCAACCATAATGCCCGTCTTGGTCACCAACCCCGCAGCCCGTATCTGAGCCAGAACACCAAGGCTCCGCTGGTAACGCGCCTGAGGTCGAACAGCAGGGTGCATACGACGAACCGTCTCCATGTTGTGGGCGAGGATTTCTGGCTTGGCATCAATCACACACTTCAGCGCCGCCTCGTCTCCACAGAAATCACCAACGAGAACCTCCACCGACATACCGGGGCAAGCCTCGTGAGTTCTCTCGATGGTTTCAGCCCAGATAGAAGCACCACCATCGGGCAGCTCGTCTCGGTTCACGCTGGTGATAACAACATGTTTGAGCCCCATCAGCCGCAGACTTTCCGCCACCCGCCTGGGCTCGTCGATATCAACAGCCTTGGGCTTTCCCGTCTTCACATTGCAAAACCCACAGGACCTTGTGCAAGTATCGCCAAGAATCATGATTGTGGCACTGCCGCGGTTCCAACACTCTCCCATGTTGGGGCACGACGCTTCTTGACAAACAGTGTGGAGACGATTGGTGTCCACGATCTTGCGCAGGCGGTCGTAACCCTCTCCAGCAGGCATGCGCGCCCTGAGCCAATCGGGCTTACGCCCCAGTGTCAGTTGCTGCGGCGAATCACTTCGGTTGTTGAGAACCATCGACGACAGATCGGCCAGCGAAGGCCCCACCGACCTGGCTGTGTCACCCCCAAGGGCTCGGGGATGCCGCTTCAATGTCTGGCTGTTTGCCTCAGTAGGTAGCAGTGTTGGTCGCGGCATCACAAACCCATCCTAGGTGCCACCTAATCCCTGATCTCGGGAATCTGCGGTTGACCCATGGTTGAGGTCACTGGTGATGGCACCAAGATTTTTTGGGCTCGAAGCACAACCATGGTCTTGGGGGAACTCGACAGTGCCAATACACCGCCATCAACAACAAACGCATACACCACAGTGGACTTTCCCAGTCCCGAGAGCCGCATGGAGCCATCATCCTCGATCCTCCACGCGCCCCGATCTATCTCGCTGCCTGTTTCAATACAAGCGCGTCCATATGGTGACAGCACCAGAGCATCCGCATTCAACAACAATTCGGTGCTGGCATCACGGTCCACAATCCACCTGCCCAACAGGCCGCACTCGGAGGCTGTTTCCCAAGCCACCGTTGATGCCGGTAGTAGCAGGGTCGGTAGGGTGAGTTTGTCGCGAGTGGCGGTTGTGGGCGGTGCTGTCACGGATTCATTGGTGGCGCATCCAGCGAGTCCGAGCAAGGCCAACAACAACCACAAACAGGACTTCATGGCGAGCAATCTAGTAGAGGAACACCAATGGAGTCACAAACAGCCCGAAGGATCAGGGCCTCACTCACAGAGCAGACATCATCAGGCGATACCGCATCAATACAAGCAGCGACAAATGTCCGTTTCTTGGCTCCAGAGATGCACCGGAGTTTTGATAGTGCGGCATCAAGATCTTTGGTCGTCACCACGGAGGTCGAGAGGTGCTTCAGGTCTCCCAGCCCCAGCCGCCGCGAGGCAGCAGCCAAGCCAGCCGCGGCGAGTTGGCCTCCTTGAGAGGCGCCAGCTAGCGATCCGAGCACAAGAGTCGCCTCGGGAATCAGCGAGGACAACTCCAGCCCCCGTTCCCGTGGTGGTGTCTCAAAGCGCGCCAACACATGGGTGCGCACAAAGGTGCGAACAGTCCACTCGCCCAACGAGATTCGACCATCACTACCTATCAATCCATTCACCGCCGCCACAAAGGTTTTCGCCTTATCGTTCGTAAGCGTGGAGAGGGTGGGCGCACATAAATCCAGAACTACCAGCTTGGTTTCAACCTTGCATGCGGAAAGAAGATCGCACAATCGATCAAACTCATCTCCTACACCATCACCAAGCTTGGCAGCAACACTCTTTCCTTCGTGCGATCCCGGCGCTCCTTGTGACTGGGCCACAATCAAGACAGCGGCCATGGCCCCAGCTCGTGACCGAACCGCCTTGGCGATAGTGTTGTCCACAGAATCAAGTTTCCTTCGCGCGCTGGCGATGGCATCCATTGACGGTGAGCCAACCCGTGCCGCCGCTTCTGTTAGTCGTTGCTTTGCCACCACCACACCACCCAGCGTGGATGTTGCTGGTGCCCCAGCAACCCCTGCAACCCCAGCAACCACCCCTGCAACAACTCCAGCCGCCAAGGGAGTCATCCCCATCACCGCACCCATCGCCACACCCGGCGAAAGAGACGCGGTAGCCGCTCCAATCGGCGCCGCCACCCCACTCACGGGCACCTGGACGCCGGCAGGCAGGGCTTCGATGCGGCGAATGCGCTCCTCCAACGGCGGGTGGGTTGCGAACATAGTGCTCAATGCCGGCGCAAAGTAGAAGTGGGCGCACTCGTTCGCGCTTTGAGAAGTAACAGCGCTTCCACAACCACCAATCTTGCGCAGCGCCGAGGCGAGTCCGTCGGGGTTCCTGGTGTATTGCACCGAACTGGCATCCGCCAAAAACTCGCGCTCTCGCGAGACCGCCGCCTGAATGAGACGGCCAAAGAAAGTTCCTACGCTTCCGATGGCCCAAATCAAGAGCCCGACCGCGATGATCACCAGTGCGATGGCTGGGGCAGGATTCTTCTTGCCTCCAGAGGCAACACGCAGAATGGTTGGACCAACGAAGCGGAAAAGAATATAGCCACACACACCAACCACCATCATGCCGAAAATGGCAGCGGTAGTTCGGGCGTTGATCTTCATGTCTCCATGGAAAATGTGGCTGAACTCATGTCCCATCACGCCCTGAAGTTCGTCTCGTGTGAGTTTGGTGCAAGCGCCACGCGTCACCCCAATTGCCGCGTCGCTTGGCGAGAGGCCCGCGGCGAAGGCATTGATAGAGTCATCGGCGAGTATGTAGACCGGTGGGACAGGCAGTCCGCTGGCAATCGCCATTTCCTCCACCACATTGCGCACCTGTTGCGCTTCGGGAATGTCGGCACTATCCAGTGCTACACCACCAAACGACTCTGCCACCGCACAGCCGTTGCGCCCCATCTGCTCGAGTTTCACCAAACTGGCAACGGCGATTATCGTCAGCGTGCTAGCGGCAGTTATGAGGCCGATAGTCATCCCGTTGATGGCACCAGTCCCAGGGCTAGTTGTGGAGCTCGCCCGACGCCCCGACGACCCCGAGCTGTCTGAGTCGATTTGCAAATCAAAGACAGCACCCGCAAGGTAGCCAACAGACGCGGTACCTACCGTGGTGGCGATGAGACCAAACACAAACAGGAAAACCAACATCCCCGTACGCCGCCGCGCGTTGTCCTGAGATTGAAAGAAGTCCATCGCCATAAAGCAGACCGCCTAAAGCTTTACCAGAGGCAGGGCGCGTTCGCTCGCGGAGGCGCCGAACAGGGCCCCCTCAGTAAAGGCAAACGCTCCGGCGATAAGACTCTGAGGGAACACAACCCGCATCGTGTTGTAGCGCATCACCGAGTCGTTGTAGGACTGGCGCGCGAACGCGACCCGGTTCTCTGTTGATGTCAACTCCTCTTGTAGTTGCATGACATTGGTGCTGGCTTTTAGATCGGGGTACGCCTCCACCAAACCACACAATCGGCGAAGGGCGCCATCAAACACTCCAACCGAGTTGGAGAGAGCATCCACCCTTGAAGCGGCCACCACGGTAGAGAGAGGGCCGATCGCCGCCAAACCATCCATAGCCGCCTTGCGCGCCTGTGTCACTGCCTCAAGAGTTTGACGCTCGTGCGCCATGTACCCCTTCACAGCCTCTACGAGGTTGGGGATCAGATCGAAGCGCCGCTTCAGTTGCACATCAATCTGGCTGAAGGAGTTCTGCATGCGCACACGGGCCTTCGCGAGCGAGTTGTAAACAAGCACAACGAAGACAGGGACAATTACAGCTACCACGACAGCAACCGAAAGCAACCACCCCGTCGTACTTGCTAGGAGCATGTCCCATTTTTACCAGAGAGAGGTCAGAACGCGCTACTCTTGAGCCTTGCCCCTCGATAAAGCCATTATCCCCGAACTTCTGCTGCAGTCCCTGACCCGGCTGGGCTTTCACGAACCCACGCCCGTCCAGGCGGCATCGCTGGCTGCGGTTGAGTCGGGAAAGGATGTAGTCGCGCTGGCACCAACCGGTTCAGGCAAGACGCTTGCTTTTGGAACCGGACTCATCGCCCGTCTGCTTCGTGATCGTCCCAAAGCTAGGAGGGTGGAAAACGACGGCCGAGGTCGGCACGGGAAGTCGGGCACTCACAACAAGCGCCGCGTTGAGACGCGTATTCACGCCGAAGACCGTCTCCGAGCCATAGTCCTCTGTCCCACGCGGGAGTTGGCACAGCAGGTGGCCGCCGACTTGGCACAGGCGGCACGCGGCAGCGTGATCAAGTGTGGAGCGGTCTATGGCAAGAGCGCTATCGAGCCCCAGCGCCAACTAGTTGCCAGCGGCTTGGACATTGTTGTCGGAACACCAGGCCGACTCCTTGAACTCATGAACGAGGGAAGTTTGCCCACACAAGCGGTGTTGTCGGTCGTGGTTGACGAAGCTGATCGGATGGTGGACATGGGGTTCTTCCCCCAAGTAACCAAGGTGCTGGAGCGGATACCGGCGACCCGCCAGACTCTCTGTTTCAGCGCGACACTGCCCGCGCATGTCGAGGCCTCTATTGCGTCAATCGTGCGTGAGCCAGTTCGGGTTGAGGTGGGAAAGCGCAACTCGGCGGTGGCCGGCGATCACAAGTGCTACCTGATCGAAGACGAGAGAAAAGTAGCGCTCCTGCTGCACTTGGTGAAGCGCCGCTCTCTGAGTGGTGTGGTTGTTTATGTCCGCACCCGCCGCCGCGTGGGGTGGGTGGCGCAAGCGCTTAGGCGCAACGGAATCTCCATGGAAGTAATGCACGGTGACCGCTCGCAGGCGCGGCGCAACGAGGCGATTTCCCGCTTTGCCACCGGCGAGAGCAACATCCTCGTCGCAACGGATGTGGTGGCGAGGGGACTGCATGTTCCCGCCATAAAAATAGTGGTGAACTACGACGCCCCCATGATGCCAGAGGACTTTGTCCACCGAGTCGGACGCTCTGGTCATGGCGAGGGCCGATCGAGCAGCATCAGTTTCATCGGTGCCGCAGACAGCAAGAGGATGCGGGCTGCCGAGGAGCTTGCGGGGGTGAAGATTGAAGTCACCGAAGTTCCCGACTGCAGTGAGTTTGAGCGCCAGACCTCGACCCCAATACCAGACCAAGACACCCAGCGGCGCCACCCAAAGAACAAAGGTGGGCGCCGCAGTCAACTGGATCGGGCCAAAGTTGTGCCCCGAGCAACTTCGCGTGCCACGGGACACCACAACCGATCTGAGGCGGCTCAGGCCGAGCCACCGCAGCGGAAATCCAAGCGCCGGAGCCGCGTCGACCGCTCGTCACCGGTCGGAAGTAAGGATGGTCTGGGCCAGCAGCGCGGTAAGCAGCGCAACAAACCGCTGTCAGGTCAACGACCCGGTGGCGGAGTTCGCCCCAAACCAACATCCTGACTGGTCGTGGCAGAGCCCAACCAACCCGTTGCTTGGAAGTACCAACTGTGTGTCACCATGATTTTTCTGGTGCTGGGTGCAGCGGTCGAGTTAGGCGTGGTTTCCTGGCATTTGTCCCAGATGCAGCCGACAGACACCTCGGTTCTGACTCAAGAGACGGATCTCAGTCGCACACATGTCTGGATGGTCAACCGTTGGAGTGACAGAATCGTTGACTGGTCCTGTTTTTGGCGGGAGCCAACCGCTCTCTCCAACCCCATGCCCGCGTCGGTGTTGGTGTCAGAGTCAGATCCTCCGCCGAGAATCGACTCCGGCAGGCAGGGAGGAGTACGAGCCGCCAGGTTCAGCGTGGGATGGCCATGCCGCTTTGAGGGAACCCTCTGGATCGCCACACGGACCGAAGACCCCTTTCCCGCCTGGGCTCCAGACGAAGTCTTGATTGAGTCAGTGCACGCATCCCGCACCCGCTTTCTCGATCGAGAGCGAGGCGGTGAGCGTTGGTTTTCTGCCCCAGCATTCGCCGCCGACTCCGCCATTCTGGGTCTGATGCTGGCTACCTGTTTCTGGTTGATCCGCCGAATCTCAAAGCAGCGGCACCACAAATCTGACAAGTAGCTGTAGGGCGAGCCACAGTCCTGCCATTACCAGAAGGACATGCATGGCCATACCAGCGCTCTGCTTGCAAAAGCCACTCATACTTTCGCAGCGCACCGCCTTATATGTCACACAGATTCCATAAACAAGCGGCACAATCAGCAGCCACCAAACGCCACCATGAAGCGGTATCGGCTCAAGGAAGGGGACCCACGCGACGATCACGGCGCAGCCCGCTCAGCTTCGTCCTGAAGACGGCATCGCCCGAGGGCATCCAGCACCACCACAACATTCATGAGGCCAGCGAGGGCGCAGTAGAGGGTTCCGATTTCATTGGGAATCCCAAACCCCTTGAAACTGCTCACCCGAGCATCAGCTTCGCGTCTAACCGAGCTCGGCGGAGTAGCGACCATCTCCCCCAACTCTCCAGAGCGCACGAATCGCCCATTGGTCCAGTCAACGATGAAGGCGATCGGTCCAGCGCCGGCTTGGGCCACAAACCACAATCGGTCTTCGGTGCGATCAACGCAATCAACACCACCCAGAAGTACGCCTCCCAGAAAGAGGCTGAGTACCCCGCCCATAATGGCAACGCCCCGTTTCTTGTGTCCGAGCCATATCTGACCGAGGCCAGGCAGTAGCCACCCAAGGGCGCCAGCCATCCAGTTGAAGGGTTCGTCCTCGTGAATGTTCATGCGTACGCCTCAGCCGGCGCTGATAGAGTGTATTGATCAGAGGCAGTCGCCGCCGTCTATGACCAGAGCGAATATTGGAGGACCCACATGCAGTCCAGCAAACACACTCCCAAGGGCACAGGATTCGACCACTCAGACGGAGTAGTAGACCGTCGTGGCGGGCTCGATAGGCGCGACATCGCGCCAGCCGATCCGACAAACCTGGAGCGCCGTCGCGGCCCTGGTCGTCGACTCACTGACTTCATAAAGACAGCCGAAGAGGGGGAGATGAGCAAGGAGCAGTACCTGTTCCTGCTGGCGATCGACGCCTTCAAGCGCGTGAACCACAAGACCTTCCCAGCTTGGACAGATGTTTTGGAAATAGTCCGCAAGTTGGGCTATCGCAAGACGATGCCAACCGAACTGAACTTGGGAAGCCGCGCCGAGGATTGGCTGGAGAAGGCAGACGCTCCCAGCGGGGTCAACAAGGAAGCCGAAGCAGACGAAGAGGGGGAGTGAGTCCCGGGGCGCGACTGCTCAGGCCTTGTTCTTGAAGTAGTCGGCATTGATCTGGATGTACTTAGACCATTCCTCGGGTAGTTCGTCCTGAGGAAATATTGCCTTGACGGGGCACTCGTCTACACAAAGACCACAATCGATGCAGGTGTCCGGATCAATATATAACTGCTGAGCTGTCGTGCCGTCGCTGGCATTCTTGGTTGGATGAATGCAGTCGACAGGACAGACATCAACACAAGACAAGTCCTTTGTGCCAATGCATGGTTCAGCAATTATGTGTGTCATGGTGAGATGGAGGGAATCATATATCGGTGAAAACGCAGCACAAATCCCCTAAAAACAACCAGAGCCGACGCCTTGCGTCGGCTCTGGTTCTTTGCTCATCGAAGAGTCTTAGCGCTTTGACTTCTTAGCGCTCTTCTTCGCGGCCTTCTTCTTCTTCTTTGCCATAGTGTGGCTCCTTTGTAGTTACGCTTGGTGTCGGAGAGGAGCAATCGCCAGCGTAACTAAGCGACCGCCCACCCGTGTTGTATCGTTATCGTCCTCACAAGGAAAGAGACTTGACTAGAAATTTCCAAGATTCTTTCTGGGTGATGCCAGATCACTCCCCTCACTATCACGGACGACAGCTACCAATCGTGACTATATCGATACTCCTAAGCGGCGCTGACGGACGAATGGGAACGCGAGTTGCCGCGGCGTGCCTCGCTTCTGGCGGCGAGTTCTCCATCGGACAATCATGTGATCGAGCTCGGGCAGCCAGTGAATCCGGCCCCCGCTGCGATGTGATCATTGACTTCTCCAGCGACGAGGGCACCAGAAGCGCGATCGACACAGCCAACCGACTGGGTATTGGGCTGCTGGTGTGTACAACCAACCTATCGGCGATCACGCTTTCCCACATCGAGGCGCTCGCCGCCAGCGCGCCCGTGATGATCGCCCCCAACACATCGCTCGGTGTATCGGTATTGCGCCGCCTCGTTCGCGACGCGGCCCGGATGCTGAGCAAGGAGGCTGACATTGACATCATCGAGCAACACCACACGAAGAAGTTGGACTCTCCCAGCGGCACCGCCAAGTCACTAGCCGAGGCCATCGGAACGGGCAGGGGAAAACCCTTGGAAACCAGCAGGATTCATGCAATTCGGGCCGGGGAAATAGTGGGTGAACATCAAGTGCAGTTCACGCTTCAGGGAGAGTCGGTGACGCTGATTCACCGCGCCCAGACACGAGACCTATTCGCGCGCGGCGCGCTGCAACTGGCTCGTTGGCTGGCCACCCGAAGGCCCGGCATGTGGACGGTAGATGATTGGCTGGACGAGAGACTTGCGCTGGTTCAATAGACCCCTGGGGGCAGCAGCCTCGGGGTCGCCGCCAGAGGCCAGAGGCTAGGTTGGCCGCAAGGATAGCCAGCGCAGCCCGCCGAGCGGGTCCCAAGCCCAAGCTAATCTGCACCCCTCACAGTGAAGCCGACGACTCACAACATGCAGGAATCCACCGGGGTTGGCTTGGCGTCCGGCATCGAGCGCGCCGAGCTTTCGTGTGGCATGCAAGTCCTTGTCGAGCACATCGATTCGGTACGCAGCGTGGGTCTTACCTGGCTGTTGCCGGTAGGCCTCAGCGGTGATCCCGAGGGGGCACTCGGTGAAGGCGAATCGGTCATGCTCAGCGAACTCATTCTGCGGGGAAGCGCTGGCAGAAGCAGTCGTGACTTCGGCGAATCTCTCGATCAATTGGGTGTGAGTCGGCGTTGCACGGCCGCCAACTACCACACCGTCGTGTCGGCGACAATGTTGGGGAGCAATGTTGAGGGGGCGCTACCCATTCTGGCCGGGATGATTCGTGATCCAACCATCGCCGCCGATGCGATTGAACCCGTGCGTGCCCTTGCCATCGCTTCCATCGAGGGGCTGGACGACTCTCCGGGATTTGTCGCGGCAATGAAGATGCAGGAGCGCGCCCTCCCCTGGCCCTACAACCGCAGTGGCATGGGCACCATGGATGGCCTGCGCGCGCTCACCAGAGAAGGACTGCACGCGGCCTGGCATAGGCGGTGCTGCCCCGGTAGGCATGGCGATCACCACAGTGTTGGCGGCTCAATCATCTCGCTGGCTGGTGATGTGAAGATCGAGCAGGTTGTCAAGATCTTGGAGCCGCTGCTGTCGGGGTGGGTTGGAGTGGGTTCGGAGCCAGCAATAAGCGGGCCGCGGCAGCGCGGCTCGGTGTTCAAGAAACTTCCCACAGAGCAAACACAAATCTGCCTAGGATTCGAAGCACCGCCGAGTGCTGCGCCGGACTTTATGGCATTCCGACTTGCGACGGAAATCCTCGGGGGAGGAATGTCATCCCGCCTTTTCACCGAGGTTCGCGAGAAGCGATCCCTCTGTTACTCCGTGGGCGCTTCTCAGTCATCCGGTCGGGACTTCGGGCTCATCACCGTGCACGCTGGCAGCACTGCGGAGAGAGCCAACGAGACTCTGGAGTGCATCGACACCGAACTGCGCCGCATCGGCCAGGGGGTAACCAGGTCCGAGTTTGAACGAGCAAAGATAAAGTTGAAGAGCGCCATGGTCATGTCGGGCGAGAGCACCTCGGCCCGTGCACTTTCAATGGCAAGAGATGCCCACATTTTTGGCCGACCAAGATCGCTTGCCGAGCGATCCGGGGATCTTGATCGTGTCAACTTTGAGGAGTTCAACCTCTATCTACCAATACGAATGAGCGAGGCGTGGCTCTCCACCAGAACACTCTCGGTCGTGGGCCAAAATCCTCTATAAAATCCCCATCCAGCTTCACCCGGCGATGGGCTCAATGCGCGAGTAGTGATCCAGATTTAGGACCACAATCTCACCGTCATCTAGGCGTATCTCAAGCCGATCCAGCCATACTCTGTCATTCTTGGAGTGAGCAAACCAAGACCCTGTCTCAGCCTGACGAAACCGTTGCACCACACCCTCGATCGAAGTGGTCCACACCTGATCGACTTGCGGTAGTTGTTGGGTGACGCGGACACGGGATCCGATGGCGATGGATGCACTGTCCGTTGACATGGGCTAGCGAGTATAGGGTGACTCGAGCGAGAGTCAGTCGGATGTCGGCCCAGCGGGTGCGGGCTCAGGTGCGGGCTCAGGTGCGGGCTCAGGTGCGGGCTCGGGTGCGGGCTCAGGTGCGGGCTCGGGTGCGGGCTCAGGTGCGGGCTCGGGTGCGGGCTCAGGTGCGGGCTCAGGTGCGGGCGTGTTGTCGCGCGGAATCGCCTTGAAGGCATAGGCTGTAAGAATGATGTCGGCGGTGCCGCCGACCCCCTGGCGCTGCGTCCTCAGTTTGAGAGTGTCTCCAGGTTTCATCAGACTCAACTGCCGCCTAATACTTGCCGGATCAGCAGAGAGCAATCCCTCAACCGCCAGCACAACATCAAACCGGTGGACACCAGCTAGCGCAGCCGGCCCACCATCCATCAGAGCAGACACGATGGAGGTTGTTGTCGCATCAATGGAGAGATGGTGCGCCAACTCGGCACTTGGAGTATCGAGTCGCAAGCCAGCCATGACCAGTGGATTCACCCGGCCGTGAAGTTGGGGCGGAAGTTGAAGGGTGCGCACCACCCGCCCGTCTTTGGCGAGAATCTCGATGGTCTTATCCTTTCGAACCACCTGCGCAGCAGGAATCAGCCTGTTGTCGAGTCGAACCTCCACCTTGTCATCCTGGACATGGATATCGAATCGCGGCACATATGGGGCGCCTCCGCTACTTGGCTGCGGTGTGGGATCGTGTGACTGGGCTGCCAACGGAGCAGCGATCATGCAGGCCAAGACAACTCCTATGGGGAAGCGCATGCCAACATCCTAATGGCAATCTGAGCCGCGCCCCTATGATTGGAGCGATCTTGAGCATGCTGCGCTCACTTCCCAAGAGGTCGATCTGGACCGCCCTGTCCACCTGCACAATCTCCTGCCTGTTGTCTTGTACGCCGCCGGCTCGGATGGGCCCACAGGGACCATGGCCCTACACGGAGGCGCACCTGAGGATGCACTCTCTCTGCTACGCGCGCGATGTGGGTGAGGTCACCGAAGTCGTTGTTCACATTGAGTTCACAGACTCGGACGGCGATCTGTGCAAGGCGACTGGGCAACTTAGGGTTCTAGTCTCGGGTCCGGGGACGCCAGGCGTGGAGCGGCTTCTGGATCTCTCTGACAAAACCGCAAACCACGATGCATTTCAGAGAGCCACATCCACCTACCGGATGACGGTCAGTATTCCGCGCGTGAGTACCGACGCGGTTGTCACCATCGAGGCGAAGCTCGTAGATGGCGAACGATCACTTAGCGATCAGCGCCGAATATCAGTGCGCACACAAACCTGAGGTTGCATCACGGCTTGGCTTGGCCCAGCCGCCGCTGCTTCTCGCGGTACTTGGACTCGAGTTCAGACTGGTGTGATGCCAGTTCAACACGCCTACCATCTATGAACGCCTGCTCAGCGCGCGATCTGATCTCAAGCGGCTCACCGCTGGCCACCACTAGAGTGGCGCGCTTTCCGACCGCAAGCGTTCCCAGCTGATCACCCACTCCGGCAATTCGCGCAGCATCGCGGGTGATGGCCGCCAGCGCGTCTTCACTAGGGAGCCCAAAGGCGACAGCCATGGCGGCGTGCTCAGGAAGCTTTCTCTCGTGCGCGGGTTCCTCTCCTGAGGCAATGCAAAACCTGACACCAGCCTGTTTGAGCCTTGCGGGAAGGGTGTACGCGGAGTCATAGGCATCGTGGGCGTTCCGCGGAACGCGCAGCACCCCGCCAATTATCACGGGTATGTCGTGTTTCACCAGAAGTGAAGCACAAGCTTCGGCGCCGCCACCGCCAAAAATGACTGGTTTGAGACCGCGCCTGAGCGCCCACAGCACCGCCGACTCTATCTGTCCAGTGCTCGACGCTTCGATGAATACTGGGCGCGTGCCCTCAAGTTCTTCGATCATGCGCTCGTATCTCAGGTCACCCTGAGACTTATCGTGGGAGGCTGCGGTGCGCCACGCTTGCGCCGCCACAAAGAACTGATCGATCTTCAGCAGATCTTCCGCCGATTTACGTCGTTGCTCTTCGACGCTGGTTGTGGTCCAACTCTCTTGCGCCGCTTCGGTCGCGGGCCAGTGGATCACCAGGCCGGCATTCCTCGAGATGCACAGGTCTTCGGTGGTCCACCCATCCATCCGCAGGACACTTGCATGACCACCCACAAGACCGGCGAGCGGGAAGGGCACACAGGTGAGTACCCCGGCAGCGCGAGCAACGGGTATGAGGTCACTGTCGGGGTTGACGGCAATCGAGGCAAACACCTCGGGGTGAAACTCACCGAACTCGGATCTGTCGTCGGTCGCCTCAACCATGAGGGTCTCTACAAGACCCACGCCCGCTCCCATTCCTATGAAACCAGGAAAGACATGCTTTCCCGTGGCATCGATTCGTTCGCATCCCTCGGGTACTACTGGCGTACCTGTTCCCACAGCGGTGATCAGGCCGCCGTCGAAGAGCACATAACCATCGGGCAGAACCGTGGCACCATCTTCCAGCGTGTGCACCCACGCGTGTTCGATGAGAATGGGACGAGTCTGGGCTACCGCCGGAACTAGAGTTGATTGAGAGAGCGCCGCCACCGTAGCGAAGAGTGGCGCGAGAGCAGCAGCAGTGATCGAAGTGGTACGTACATTCGTCAAGAGTCTCATCGGCTCACCTCTGAACATCCGCAATCACCCTGTCTGGAACTTGTTGGATCGATCCCTCGGCGCCACAAATCCAACATCGCCGCCTCCCGCTCGCCCAGCATTCGTTGCATCAGGCCGAGCCGGTCGCGACGACCTAACTCCGGATTGCCTAGCCCTGAATCGGCAACAGCCAGAGCTGGTGTGACCGTCGCTGCCGCCGCATCCTTACGAAGTTTGTTCGCATCTGCCTCAATCTTTTCCTGCGCCACTGTCTGCACCGCGAAGGCGATCAACTGTTGGCGCAGTGCTGTGTCGCGCAGCCGCATCTTTGCATCCTCGAGGCGGTCGAAGTACTTGGTTCCATCGATCCAGGTTTGTTCGCACACCGTGAATGACGAGAGTGGATCGCCAGACCAGATCACGAAATCTGCATCCTTGGATTGCTCGAGGCTGCCGGTGCGATGTCCTATTCCCATCTGGCGGGCAGGATTGATCGTTACAAACTCCAAAGCTGCCGCCGGGGAGATGCCACCATAACGCACCGCCTTCGCCGCCTCGGTATTCATGTGCCGTGCCAGTTCGTCAGAGTCGCTGTTGAAGCTCACCAGAACCCCCGAGTCCGCCATAAGAGAACCGTTGTCGGGAATCGCATCCATGACCTCAGCCTTGTAGGCCCACCAATCGGAGAAGCTGGAGGCACCAGCGCCGTGGGCCGCGATCAGCTCCGCGACTTTGTAGCCCTCGAGAACATGTTGAAATGTGCCGATCTTGAAACCGAGCTCCTCGGCGAGGCGGATCAACATGAGGATTTCATCCTGCCGGTACGAATGGCAGTGGACAATCCTCTCGCCGTTGAGGATCTGGGCAAGGGCCTCCAACTCCAAGTCTCGTTTGGGGGGAACAGTGCGCTCCCTCTCACCAAGTGGCAGCGCTTGGTAGGCCGCAAAATCGTGAGCTCGCTCCGCAGCCTCGCGAAACTGATCTCTCATGAATGACTCAACACCCATACGAGTATTGGGGTATCGCTTCTTGTTTCGCACCACATTTTCGCCAAGCGCGAACTTGATTCCCGGCTTTGCGTCGGCGACGGGGAAGGCGTCGGCACCTGTTCCCCAGCGCAGTTTCACCACGCTGTTCTGACCACCCATCGGATTAGCGGATCCATGCAGTTGATTGGCCGCAGTGAGCCCACCAGCCAGTTCGCGGTACCAGGCGATGTCACCGGGATCGATCGCATCAGACATGCGAACCTCGGCGGTACAGGCCTGGGTACCCTCATTGACTCCGCCCTCGAGTCCGGTGTGGCTATGGCAATCGATGAGGCCGGGTGTGACATGTTTGCCAGATGCTTCGATGACAAACGCGTCCTTGGGAGCATCAAGAGTTGCGCCGATCGCCTGAATGCGCCCGTCCCGAACAATCATGCTGCAGTGTTCGAGGATGCCCGCCTTGCCGCTGGTCCAGACGGTTGCATCATGGATGAAGACCGTCTGCTGAGCCGGTGGTACGAGAGCGCCAAAGTCACCAAAGGGATTAGTCAGCGGTATCGATGCGACATCGAACACAGCGATGGCTGGCGGAGGCGGAGGCGCGGGCACTGGTGCCGGTGCGGCATCGGCTGCTGCTGCTGGGGCCGGAGCTGGCGGCGGAACTGTTCCCGAAGCAACCTCAATTGTCGAGAGTGATCCATCGTCCTTGTGACAGGTGACTGTAATGACAGCTCCGTCGCGCACCGCCGAGCAACGAAGGGTTCCGGTGCCGCCGAGCAGCGTTGCATCCAAAATGAAACTGGCGCGATCATCACCTATCGAGATGGATCGGGCGGCCGCCTCTGCCGCTTCGGGAGACTTGGGAAACACCAGCCTCGGAGTTTCAGGGTCGAACTCGACAGCCCGCTGTGACCCATCGGGCATCTTGGCAACGAGAGGTCCAGTGATCCCCAGGGGACTGCAGCGAATCACATCGCTGCGCCGACCGGCAACCCACACTTCGCGGATGCGGCATTCGCGCCCAAACAGCGGTCCGTCCACCACTACTAGGTTTGCCAGTTTCCCTGGTTCAACCGTGCCGAGAATGTCCTGCACACCGAGTAGACGAGCTGGAGCAACAGTGAGGGCAGTGAGCAGTGCGTCCTCATTGAGGCCGGCGGCGAGGGCTTTGCGTACGCGCTCGGGGAACTCGCTGCGCGATGTAAGCCGCGAAGATGTGATGCAGTAGTCGACGCCAGCTTGGGAGAGCAGCGCGCAGTTGCGGGAAGCGAGCGCCCAGGTGGCGAGCGCGCGAAGGGAGAGTCGATCCCCGTCGCGCGGGTCCGCCAGTTGTGGAACCTTGGGGAAGTTGAGGGGAACGATGAGGGGAATCTTGGCCGCCGCAATCTCGCGCAGCCTGCGGAACTCAGTCCCGCCTCCAAGAATGCAAGCGGGGATTTCAAACTCGCGGGCCACGGCGGCAGACCGCAGCGCCTCCAGTTCTGTTGGCGCATCGAAGAGCATCACATGAGCGGTCTGCAAGTCCTCGGCTAGCGCCTCCACAGCGAGGTTCATTACCGGCGCGTCATCATCAGTTGGATGCAGCTTCCATGCAGCGCGCGCTTCGGTCAGCCACTTGGAGTCGATGACGGTTTGCCTGACAAGCGCGACGGCGCCAGCCAGCGATCCTGGGTAAGTGGATGTGTCCCAATCGGTGTCGTGATTGAGGCTCACGGCCGAGGCGGCCGAGCGGCCGAGCGCCCGGACCTGTGAATCTGCGCTTCCGAGCAGCACAACTTCTCCCTTGCCGCGCAGGACTCCCCAGTCGGGGTACACCGCCGCCGCCGTGAATCCGATTGACCGCAACTCAGTTCTGGTGGCCCCGCTCAGAACAGGCAGTTCGCTCACATTCAGCTGGGGGATCACCTTGCGATTCCAGTGAGCGCCAGACTCCGCGGCAATGGTGCGCGCTGCCGATTCGCTGGAGATTCCTACATAGGCATCGATCAGACCCGGGTAGACCGTCTTACCGACGGCGTCGTGGCGGACCGCACCTTCAGGGGGAACGAGTCCAGCCCCAACGGCAATGATCCACCCATCCTTCATGACGATGGTGGCGTTCTCGATAGTCTTGCCCGGGCGAACTATCAGTCGGGCGTGTTCGATGGCATCAAAGCGAACATCGGAGGGGCGCATCCCCACAGCGGGGGACTGAGCACTGGCGGTGGAGGCGGTCGCGGCGATCAGCGCTGTGGCGCATCCGGCAAGAACTCTGGGCGCTGGCATGGTGGACCTCCAAGAAACACCAGCATAGCCAATATCAAGCAAAACCAGAGGGTTATTAGTCTGATAGAGGCCACTCATGGTTAACAGCCCACGGTTCCCCCTTACCCACGCCCCACAGCACAACAGCGTCCAGTGCGCCGGGCACTATTCGGAGCGCAACTCTTCGATCATGCGGCTAACAGCCCGATCTAGTCGGTCGGTGTCATTGAACTCGCCGCTGGCGATGGCGCGGCGCGCGGCCTCGACTTTGCTCACGCGGACTTCTGGCAGCGCTCGCAGCGCATCCAGATGACGGGAGTGATCGTTACAGTCGCTGTGGGCAGAACGCGCGTCACTCTCAGTGCTTCGCAGAGAGTTAGACTCCCCGTCGGATGCGATGGGTCTTGTTGATGCCGATTCAGCGCCGGATTCGTTTTGGGCTGTCGACGGGATTTGGGTCGTTGGGGACATAGAGCGCTCCTTGAGTAGTGCTCTGAATCCTTTCTAAGCACTGCCCGTTACGATGTCGGATTACCTTCAATAATGCGTGCGGTCTCGCTCGTCCATCGAACTCGATCGCAGCCACAATATCGTCAGAAATGCCTTTGGTTCTTGAGTGTTTGCACGACAGACGGCGACATATTCAACGCTCGTTGCCGTAGGTAGTTATGATGATTCACCCGCGTCAGGAAGGTCGAGACTTGAGAAAATGCACCGCATCCATATCGGACCCGCAATTAGTGTCTGGTAATAGGGGCTTTTCCATGCGAGCACTAGCTGGAGCAGTTCTTGTACTGCTGATCTGGATCAGCATGCCGCTAGCCGGCTGCGCCGGAGGTTCTGGTGAGGAAGTCAGTAAGAGCCCTAATACTCACGCTGATTCTGAGGCGCTCCAATATGACGAACCCCTCGCCGATGATGAGGCACAGGTGAGATCTAACGGATCGAGGGTGCCTAGCCCGGTGGTGGCAAACGCTGCGCTCGTGAAACCGGTGCCCTCCAGCCGTGCCAAGTCGGGTTCAGGCGGGGGAGGCGCGAATGCCAACGCCACTCGAAACGATGGCTCATGGGGAATCGTGCTACTCACCTATGCGCAGGATGGTCATCGCAAGACAGCTGAGTCCGCGCGTGCCGATATTGTCTTTCGATTCCCCACTCTCAGTGATGCATATTTAGTCTCCAAGAACACCGGTTCAGCGATATTCGTGGGCCACTACACAAGCCCGAATGATCCCGCCGCACGGACCCGAATGGACGCGGTGAAGGCCATTCAGGATGGGGCCAACAAGCCATTCATTCGCGCCATGCTCACGCGCTGTGAGACCTCCTCGACACCACCGGGCAAGTTTGATCTGCGGCAGGTGCGCCTCCGCAATCCTGATGAACATCCGCTCTACTCGCTGCAGGTTGCGGTGTGGAGTGATCTCCAAAGTGGTGAGATGTCTCTGGCAGAAATCAGAGGCAAAGCAGAGGCGTGTGCCGAGCAACTTCGCCTTGGGGGACTGATGGCCTTTTATCACCACGACGATCATCGCAAGATGAGTACCGTGACTGTGGGAGTGTTCAACTCCAAGGCCTACAACCCCAGATCAACACTCTTCGCCCCTGAAGTTGAGGCGCTGATGCGCCAATTCCCCAAGCATTTGGTGAACGGCGAGCCTCTACTGGTTCAGGTCGATCCTGCAGACTCGACGAACATGCAACCCCAGCGGTGCCGACTGGTGGAGATTCCCCGATGAGCGCCGCCCGCTCCAAGCCCCACGGCGAGCCCTCGGCAGTTGGCGGTGATCCGGTGTTGATGCAACTGGCACACGTTGCGCTCGATGGCCACCTCCTCGGTCAGGGAGCGGCACTGGCTACTCTTTCTAGCCCACTGTTGCGAGGCACCATGCCCCACGCATGGATCTTTCATGGGCCCCACGGAGTGGGGAAGTGCACACTGGCAGTTCGTGTGGCAGCACTTCTCGTTGATCCGGAGACAAGCGATGGGCACCGATCCGAGATGAGGCCGAACACCGACTCAAGGAGTGCTCAACTGTTGCGGGATGGAGTGCACCCAGATGTTCGGGTGATTCGCAAGGAACTCGCGGCTGATAGCGGAGACCGCGAGCTGCGCGACCGCAAGCAACTCAATATCCCGCTCGGCCTCCTGCGCGAGCATCTGATTGGCGGAGTTGATAGTGACGGGCGCCGCCTGGACGCCCCTATGAGGCGATCGAGTTTTCTTGGGCAGGCCAAAGTGTTCATCATCGATGGGGCAGAGGCGATGGAGGCCGAGTCGCAGAACGCGCTACTGAAGGCGCTGGAAGAACCGCCCGCGAGAACTTTTGTGTTTCTCTGCACTACTGCGGCCGAGCGGTTGCTTCCCACCATTCGCAGCCGCTGTCAGCGGGTTGGGGTTGTTCCCCTGAGCGATGGCGAGTTCGGAACATGGGCAGCAACCAGTTTGGCTGGAGCCGCACCCGCGGAGCTGGCTTGGATTCACCGATTCTCCGAGGGCAGTCCCGGTCGGGCTCTGCTCGCCCACAAGCATGGGCTGATGGACTGGCACATCCAGTTCGAACATGGCATCGAGCAGATGTGCGCGGGGCGATACCCCACGACACTCGCTGACTCTCTGCACGACCGCGCGCAGCAGTATGCGGAAACAATCGTGAAGGAGAATGACCGTGCCAGCAAGGAGGCCGCCAACCGGGCGGGGGTCTCGATCGCGCTATCGATTCTTGGAGAGAGTTTGCGAAACCGCATGCACCGCGCCGCTGGCGCCGCCGCGAAGCCAGAGACACTCGAGCAGTGGATCTCCGCCATTGAGTCGATCGAGGAGGCCCAGCGCAATGTGCGCTCCAATGTCAATCTGAAGTTTGTGTTCGCTGACCTTGTGGGGCAGGCGAAGCACTGTCTCGCTCACGCGGAGCACACCTCGGATGCCAGCCCGATCAAGAGCTCGGGTGTGCGGGCCAATCATGCCCCTTGAAATTGAACGGGTCTGGCTGCTGAGCGCTCCCCCGTCGATTCCCACGGGCGCACAGAAGTGGACAATCTTGCAGGGGTATCTGCGCGACGGGCGCCTTCGCCGCGTGGAGTACAGCGATGGACCAACGCGTTTCTTTCACACCATCAAGCGCGGAGCCGGCGTGGTTCGCGAAGAGTTCGAGCGAGAACTCGATGCCGAGGAGTGGTCTGCGGCGTGGCCAGGAACAGAAAGATTTCGAATCACCAAGATCCGCTGGAGGGTCAAAGATGGGGAGTTTGTCTGGGAGATAGACCTGTTTCAATCCCTGCCTCTCGCGTTGGCCGAGGTCGAGCTCGAGTCTCCGCTTGACGACCCTCCCGTCCCCGCGTGGTTGGCGCCGTGGATTGTGCGCGAGGTCACAGATGATCCGCGCTTTCGCAACTCGGCACTGGCGCGTCACGGTGTGCCGCAGTAGCGTCGTTCGCGTAGTATTCCCCGCCTATGTCCGACTTCCGCTGCACGATTGTGACGCCATCCGAAAGCGTTCTGGATGAACAGGCGACCTATGTCACCTTTGAGGCCTGGGATGGCCAAAAGGGTGTGGCAACTGGTTGCTCACCATTTCTGGTTCGATTGGGGTCAGGGGAAGTTCGCATTGACACAGTTGGCGGTGCCAAGCACAGCTATGTTCTTGACGGTGGTTTCGCCCAGATGCAGAAGAGCGAGCTGGTGCTGCTGGCAGACAGCGCCGCGGCAGTGGCCTCGATCGATGCCGCCGCGGCCGCGCGCGATCTGAAGGCTGCCAACGAGCGAGCGACCGCTACCAATCCCAAGCCCCTCAGCTTGGATGAACGCGAGAGCATCGAGCGAGCGCAGCGCTCGGCGCAAAGCCGCGTCGTGCTGGCAAGAACTCGTGCCTGATCGAACCACGTGACCGAGTCGAATCCAACCCTGAAATATCCAGAAGACGCGCCGCCGGTCTGCGCCGATCAACCACTTGCAGCGCGCGTGGAAGCAGTGTTGTTCGCCAGCGATCGACCCATCTCCGATGGTCGAATAGTCGACTTGCTGGGGATTGGGGCCGAGGGGGGCGTCTCGCCCAATGCCCAGATCCGCGCGGCAGTAAACGACTTGAATGCCCAGTACGAATCAGGTGGGCGGGCCTACCGCATCGAGAGCGTGGCAGGTGGACGGCAGGTGCTGACCCTCAGCATGTTTGCGCCACTGGTGGAGCGACTGCGGGGCGCTCGCGCCCAACAAAGACTCTCTCAGGCAGCATTGGAAACCCTGGCAATCATCGCCTACCGCCAGCCCATACTGCGAGCCGATGCCGAGTCGATTCGCGGCGTCGCCTGCGGCGAAGTTATGCGAAGTTTGATGGAGCGCCGACTAGTTCGGATTGTTGGTCGGGCCGAAGTTCTCGGTCGACCCATGCTGTATGGCACCACCAGCGAGTTCCTCAAGGTATTCGGCATGGGTTCGATCGCCGATCTTCCGGCCTCGGGAATCTCCAAGTCGTAAGTTTGTGTGCCGAAAAAAACTCAATGGCCGCAACTTGTGCGGCCATCGAGTCTTTGTGGGGGGTATTGTTTAGGCCGGAGCGCTAAGGAAAAGCAACAAGCGCCCATAGCCTGAGTCAGAGTCGACGTCGACGAAGTCCAACGACACCGCAGAAAAGAAGCGCCAATCCTCCAGGGGCGGGGATGGGCTGAGCTACAAACGAAGTGCTGAAACTCACGGTGTCACCGGCAGAAATACGGAATGAGAGGTTCAATCGACTCTCGGCACCAATCGCGGGGCCAGGAGCGGAAGGACCAGGTAACCCGAACGACATCGGGGTTATGGACGCACTGCCGAACGGTCCGGCCTGTAGTCCGGGCCAGTTCGTGCCAAGATTCCAGGTGTTGGCACCAATCGCGGCCGACCAGAGGCTGGTATTCGCAGCATCCCCGATCAGCGCCATTTGTCCACCATCACCATTCGCAGAGAAAGTTCCGGCAACCGAGCCGCCAACCACTGTCTGCATGGAGCCAGAAAGGGTGGGAAGCCGAAGTATCAGGGAAATCAACTGTGTCTCAGTTGAGGAGTTGGTGTAGATGAGACTGCCGCCCATGAGCGCGCGCCCCGCCTGTGCCACATCGGTGCCGATGAGGCTGAAGATCAGCGAGTGGTCCGCCGAAAGACTGGAGTTGCCGTTGTACTGGAAAATACCTAGCGCCTGAGTGGCGGTCCCAGTGGGAGCAATGGCGGTTGCGACCCCGTTGACATCCAAGTTGATGGTCAGTGCGGGGCCATCAGCAGTAGCCGTGCCACCCAGTGCGAGTGCCCCAACTACCGACGCGGCAACCGCACCGGTTCGCCGTCGCCGACGACCAGTAAACAGGCCTGAGGCCGCAGCCACAGCCAGCGCACCAGGAGCAGGAACAGGCTGCATCACGAGATTGCTGTTGAAACTTGCGGAATCACCGGACGAAAGAAGGAAACGAAGCACGATTTGGAAGTTGTTGTTCACGGGGCCCACCGAAAGTGAGGGGACAGGTGCGCCGAAACTCACAGGGCCAAACGACCCAGCCATAAACGGATCTGTCGAGAGTGAGAAGGGCGCGGTCAGTAAAGAAGCAACGCTTTGGCCGTCGACAAGTGCGGTGTAAATCGCCGCCCCGGGTACAGCTGTTAGAAACGATCCGGTTCCATCCAGATCCACGAGACTCCCCGAGATGGTTCCGCCAGCGAGACAGTCCCCCATGGGCGAAGTTAGGTCACGGGTAAAGGTGACCGAGTACTCCTGTGTGGAGGCTGAGTCGTTGTAAACGGTGTACTTCCCGGTAAGGATGTCAGCCGAGGCGTATGAGCCGGCCACTGTGGCGGCTAGTACAGCCAGCAGTCCTTTTCCTCTATTGGCAATAACAAAAGCCACAAGACTCTCCTTAGCAAAGGTCTGGCTTCGCCCTTTTCCCTAAGGCGTTGCCCAAAACAAGTTGTCAGTAGCCAGCGCGGCTATCGATGTAGTGACTCTAGCTCATGTTTTCTATAAGCCAAGGTTTTTCAGCGGTATTCAGCGACATTTTGCGGGGCACAGCGCTAGCGGCGCAAGTTGGCTCCAGCGCCACTGATTATTGACGCTCATCTATCGATCAAATCGACACCCGAGGCCTCAGCTTCGACTCGTTCCAGCAGCGCCGCCCTCATGGCATTCGTATCGGTGGCTAGTCGAATGCTTTCTTTCAGGGACTTCACATGAAGCATCGACTTGCCATACCAACTGATTCGCTTGCGCATGGTGTCTACGGCGTGATGCTCGTCGCTGTAGCGATTCAGCAGATCGAGGTGGCGCAGAATCACTCGCAACTTCTCCAACAGAGTTGGCTCGGCACCCGCGTCGCCGGATCGGATCACGCGGAGTGCTCTGCGAAACAACCATGGTTCGCGCAGAGCGGCGCGGCCGATCATCACCCCAGAGCATCCTGTTGAACTCATCAACTCGGCCGCGTGCTCCGGCAGTGTCACATCACCGTTTCCAATTACGGGGATCTTGTCGACAGCCGCCACCACCTCGCCGATTGCGTTCCAATCTGCCTTGCCAGAGAACAGTTGCACGGTGTATCTGCCATGAACCGTGACCGCCGCAATCCCCACCCTCTCCAGCGCTCGAGCCAGAGCCGGTGCGACCCGATGCTCCGCATCCCAGCCGATGCGCAGTTTCGCGGTCACCGGCACTCGATTGCCGCTGTGACGACTCACGGCATCAACGATGCCCGCCGCAAGTCGAACGGTTGAGTCGATGTCACAGAGAAGCAGCGAGCCGCCGTGTTTCTTGGCCACCTTGTCAACGGGGCAACCCATGTTGATGTCGATGAGCGATGCGCCGTGGTCGATGGCCCATACAGCGGCCTCAGGGAGCGGGTCGTTGGCATTGCCATACAGTTGCATGCCACAGGGCTGGTCCAGACCGTTGGTAGCGGCTAGCTCGAGGGTGCGCCTCGACTGACGCAGCACTGCGTGGCAGTTGAGCAGATCTGTGCAAGCGAGACCGACTCCACCCTGCTCACGGCAGAGGATGCGAAATGCCAGATCGCAGTGGCCCGCGATGGGAGCGAGCAGGAGGGGCGAGGCAAGTTCAAGAGGTCCGATTCGCACTCGACCTCGCGTCTTCCAGCAACAGATGCCACATATACGGTTTTCCCGACTTTGGATGGGTGCGCTGAAGCAGTTCGGCCAAAGCTTCAACATCTCCGGTGGCACGGTGTGCGGCACCAGGATCTATGGTGTGAGCCTTCAGAAGCGTTTGCATCTGGGCGTTGGGGAACCCCAGTGACTTCCAGGGGATGCGCTTGCAGGAGCACCGCCATTTGAGCGCCTTGATCCAATGAAAGTGACGCGAGAGCATGCCGCGGTCGAAGTCACAGTTGTGGGCAACGACAAATGCGGCACTCTCAAGAAGAGTGCGCACTCGGCGCTCGTCGAACTTCTTTCCTCGAACATCGTCGAAGGAGATGCCGTGAACGTACTGCGCGCCCGGATCGATCGTGCCCTTCGGCTCCTGCAATCCGTGATAGGTGGCCCTGATGCGCCTGACGCGCGCCGTCAGTTCATCACACTCCAGCAGAACAATGGCCAGTTCAATAACCTCGGCACTAGCCGACATGCCGGTGGTTTCGGTGTCGAGAATCGCAACAAGCAGCGATGGCCCCTCATCGTCGGTCTGCTCGAACAACCCACTCATGGCCCCTGGGGTTCCGCGGGATCTGTGATCCACTGAGAGGAAAGCGCGGAGAGAGAGTTCTTCAAGGTCCAATCGTTGGCGAAGAACCCAGCGGCGCGGAATCCGCTGGCACCGGATCGAAGCATGTCGGCGTCGATCACCAGGAAGTCGGGGTAGCCAGTACCGGAGAGGAAGTAAGGCATTCGTTCTGTAAGCCTAAGCCCAGCGTTGCCTGTGCCCGAAACTATTCCGACAAGAGAGTTTGGATCGTCATGCCGCCGACTGGGGCGGACCGCCACGCAGGCAATCGAATCACCTGTCAGCACTCGGTCATCAAGACGAACCTCGCCGCGGCGAACCGCCAGCGGGGCGTCGCCAATAAGGGCGCCCCAAACGGGATTCATGTCCCCGTGCCCGTAAAGCACGACATTGCGGTCACGAAAGGGATCGGTTGCCGGGGCGCTAATAGCGTCCGCATTATTACCGAGCGCAGGTTGGGCGCCGCGTTGGCGCAGATACTCGTCGTCAGTAACGATCTCCAGTGCTCCGTTGCCGCGGATCCAAAACTGCTCGGCGTCGAATCGGGCTTTGTTGGCCGCCCACAGATTTTCTACCGTAGTCCCATGAGTTCCGACTACCAGTACGACATCGCGGTCGAACGCCGCCTTGAAGCCACCGCAGAGCTGTGGGGATTTCTCACCACGACTCGGAGCCGAACAGATAGTCCACGCGCCGTTCTCTCGGCACAGCCACAAGAGATCGCCGCCATCGGGCTCGGGCGCACTAATGGTTTGTCCATCGATCTCGAGTTTGACTATCGCCGCGTCGCCATCGATGTCAGCATCGAGACCGAGCATGGCAACATTCATAGTCGTGCCTTTGATGGATGAGCCCTCGGTGCTACGCGACAGTTTCACACTGCTCGGTTCCAGGGGGATCTGCTGCTGCGCCACTGTGACCCAGTGACTTACGGCGTTGATGCCGGGCGAGATAGTTGTGAAATCTATCGAGTCAACACCCTCCGGCTCAGGCAGGGTACGAGTGGTCAAGAAGTCGATCATGGGAGGCCAGTCGACACACTGATCTCCCCACCAGTGCCCAGCCCCTCGCTGCTCGTGGTAAGCAAAGTCGCTGTGGAACTCGCTCAACTCGTGGCGCATCATCCGAGACTGTTCAACAGGAACATTGTCATCTGCGTCCCCGTGCAGGATGAAGACACCCTCCTGAGCAAAGTTTTGTTTCAGCAGCAATGTTCGGCTGGGGTTGGCAGCACTTCGCAGCACAGCCTGGATCGGATCACTCGAGTCCTGCTCGGGTGTTCCGCTGTAACTGGAAAAACTAATCCAGCCCGCGCTGGGACCGATCGCGGCGAATCGGCCGGGATAGTGCGCCCCCAACTGCCATGTTCCGTGTCCGCCCATCGAGTGTCCCGAGAGCCACTGCCGACGCGGGTCGGTGTGATGGCGCACTGATGCTGCGTTCATCGCCTCCAACGCGTCGAGGCGTCCCCAGTCCTCCCAGTCGAATCCGAATGGTCTTCGATTGGTGGGAGCAACAACGATCCAGTCTGGTTGGGGCGCGTAACAGCGCGCCTGACTCGTGGCTTCAACCGAGGCGCCGTGCAGCGATAGAAGCAGCCCCGGGCGCTTGGCAAGATCGGGTGTGGCGAGGTGCGGGGATGGTGCTGGCGTAGCGGCACCAACCTCAGTTGCCTTGGCCGCGCTCAAGGGAGGAACGAGGGCGTAGTACTGAACACTGCCATCAACAGCACTGACGAAAGTTTCCTTGCGGCATTCATGCGCTTCCTTCGCGGTGAGCGTCACAGTGACTTCGTCCAGATACGGATCGTCACTGCGTGATCGCTCACTTGCTTCAGCCGCCTGACGAGCCCGTTCGCCGGAGAGAAGCCGAAGAGTCCAATCACAAGGGCCAGCCACGGCGGGGGCTCCCGAGAGAATGGGCACGGGAATCTTGAGAACCGAAAGTGCCGGAACAGTCATGATCGCTGAGCGCGTTGCCTCAGCGGGCATCTCTGCTGCTGCTGCTGCTGCGGAGTTCACCGCTGCCGTCTCAGGCTTTGCCGCCGCCTCTGCTTCTATGGCAACTTCAATGGGGGAGTTGGACGGGTTGCATACGGGGATGCCGATGAACTCATCGACGCGACTGCCAACCACCAGGTCGGGAACCGTGGAGTCTGCCAGAGCGATCCACGGGTCCTGCGATGGCAAGGGCAAGAGTTGCGCTCTCAACTGGCCGCGGGCGCACACGAACATGAAACTGTTGCTGCCCTTGCGAAGATGCACCGGCAGCTTCACAAACCCGTGTCCATAAGGATCGCCACCGCGCGGCTCGCCGTTGACATAAACGACAGAGTGGCCGCGCGCGTCCAGCACCGCCTCGGTGGCAGTGGCGCTATCAAAGTTGAACCACATGTATGAACCAGCGAGATCATCGCCTTCGAACTGATGATCCTTGGCGCGCAGAAGCCGCCACGCCGGGCCGCCGGCAAATGCCGCTGCGCCCGCCTGTGGCTCAAGAAGTGAGTTGGTGATTATGGCGAACTCCAGCGGATCAATCTTCAGCACGCTGCGCCCGCTCTTTTGGAACCCGCCCACCACTAGGGCCGAATCAAAAGTGTGGAGAGGTTCGGCAGCGAGGTCTTCGATCGATACTGCGCCAACGGTCGCCCCTGCTATCGGCAGGGTCAGGAACAGGCAGATGATCAGCAACCCAGATGACATGCGCGCCAGCCTACTGATGTCCTTCCACGGAAGTTTCCTCGAGTCGGTAAAGACCCATGAGAAGCCCTCCAGCAACGAAGGGATCAACTTCAAGGCGCCCCCGCACGGTCCCAAACCGAATCAGGTGCTGCCCACGCCAGGCGATCGGCGTTGGAAGCGATGCCTCAATGGAGTCGAAGGGTGTGGGCGGCAATCCGATGCAGCACCCATCCCAGCGATCGAGCATCACAAGTAGCTCCGAGGTGCTCTCGGCCACCAGGGGCGCCGCAAGGAATCCATCAATCTGAATCCAGTTGCCGGCAAGAAGGTCGATGCGTGCCGGTAAAGTTTGCTCGGGGAACCGAGGATCGAATCCCTCGGCGCCAGAAGTGAGCAGTGACCAACCGATGCGGTAGGGATCCTCCTTGGAGCCGCTGCCATGAACATCAAATCGTCCGTCAAGACGAAGCGTGCGAGAGTCAAGTCGCACTATCGCAGCCGGAGCTTTCTTGGCGGTGCCCGGCGCGGCATCTGAAACGGGCGCGCTTGCCGGAGTCGCTGCCGAACCAACTGACGAACTTGCTGCCGGGCTCGCTGGCGGACTTGGGGCGGGCGCGGGCGCAGCCGCGTCATCACACGCGGCGCAAACTGCTGTGGCAAAGAGCAGGCCTAGAGCGGCGCGGGTGTTGGCATCGAAGTAGCTCAACAGTCAAACATCTGGGCCAGCAGCGCAGCCTTCACCTGATGGGCGGGGACGGATTCACCATCTGCTCGCGGATCATCAGCGATGTAGACAGGATCAAGTCCTGCCCCGCTATGCACTCGCCCATGCGAGCCGCGCACCAGAGTTGGATCAAGAGGAATCACATCGAGCAGAGTTCTCATGCCGAGTCGGCGGAGGAGCAGTTTTCTGGCCACGCGCAGGCGGGGGAACATCAAACGAGGATCAAAGAACAACTCACATGGGTCGTATCCCGGCTTGCGGTGGATGTCCACGGTTCGCGCGAAATCGGGGGCCCGATGATCATCCATCCAGAAGGGATAGGCGAACCACTTGTCGGGCTTGGAGACCGCAACCAACTCGCCGGCCCGTTCATGGGCTAGACCGACAGCGGCCTGTTCGGTTCGGTCTAGTACCTGATCCACTCCAGCAACAGACTCGAGAAGGCGTTTCACCTCGGCAATCTTGCCGGGCTGGCGAACACGCACATGGGCGACCTGGTGATCGCACACAGCAAACGCTTCGCACGCACCCACATCGATCATGTCATGGCCCAGTTCATCACGCAGTGCCAGCAGGCCGGCCTCGCGCAATGTGCGATTGAGAAGTACCGCCCCCGTCACAGGAGCAATGCCATACTCGCTTACCACAGCGACCCGCACACCGACCCGGTCATAAAAGTCCAGCAGCGCTCCAAACACCCGGTCGACCTCCCGTAATTCAGATTGGATGGAGCGATGGCCAGGGCCAAACTTTTGCAGGCAGTAGTCAAGATGGGGCAGGTACACCAACTGAATGGTGGGTTTGTGCAAGCGCCATACTTCCATGGAGGCGAGCGCAATCCAATCGGTGCACTCGATGCCAGCACTTGGCCCCCAGAACTTGAAAAGGGGGAAAGCACCCAGATCGGATTGAAGTCGCGCTCGAAGGGTGAAGGGCTTGGTAGCGATATCGGGGATCTTGCGCCCATCGGCGGTGTAGCAGGGACGCGGAGTCACCTCGATGTCCGCGGTCGAATGCATGTTGAACCACCAGAAGCAGTTGGCGGCAGTAACCGTGGGATCTCTCGTCTTCGCCGCATCCCAGAGTTTCTCGCCGCTCACCAGTCCGTTGGATTGCTTCCAAAAGTGAACCTCCCCCGATCCTCGATCGAACCAACCATTGCCAACAATGCCGTGTTCGCTGGGAGTGGTGCCCGTGAGAATCGTCGCCTGTGCCGAGCAGGTGACGGCGGGGAGCGGTGGAATGATGGTGCGAATGCCGCCGCAGCGGCGCGCGAATGATCGCAGTCTCGGGGTGGCATCACCAAAGAGACTGGGTGACAGTCCGGCAATGTTGATGATGGCGAGGGGGCGGGTCATCGGCTACGACCCGGAGATTCTGCGCTGTCCCCAGCGCGTGAGTAGCCAAGCTCCCGAGCAGACGAGGCCATAGCCGAGCGCTCCTGAAGCGACGCAGATAACCGCGTCATAGAGAGAGAACGCGGCGATGAGCATGCCTATGCCCGCCGTTGTTCTGGCGGGATGAGATCGCACCAGTTTCGCGGCGCGCCCCACGCTGACAACAAGAAGCGCCGTGAGCGCTACTGCCATCCCCAGAGCCACTGATATCCAAAGTATGCGCGACTCCACCGTTGACTCGGCAACGCGCGAGGGCAGCCCGAGCCAGAGGAAGCTGAGCAGGGCTGCGACCAGCATCAAAGCGATCAGCCAGCGATGCAGACCCGGACTCGCACTTGGCGTTACGCGCCGCACCTCATCACGAGCGCTCGTTGAGAGAGCGATCGTGTAGGCGAATATCGCTGCGGCAGGTAGCGCCACTATCAGAATGAACTCGCCGGGGAAGGAGGCGCTGCGGCCGCCAGTATCTCCACAGAGTGCCACAGCTCCCATTATGAAAGCGCAGGCGCGGCAGGCGCCCAGCAATCCCACGGTCCACGATGCTTCGATGTGCAACCAGTTGTAGAGGAGCAACATGATGAAGATCGCAGTCGAGCAAATCTGCCCCCAGCGCTCGCCGAAACCCTGAACCGCGGAATCCGCGGGGGCCTCGATCAGGGTCCAGGCGATTGCCGCCACTCCAACGATCGTCCAGCCGCGCGCCAGCCCAACAAACAGAGGCGCCGTTCGCACGAGCCGGGCGTTCAACAAAACGATCCCCACGATTACTGCCACTAGGCCAGGAATCGGGACCTGCCCGCCAGTTGGAATCCACAGCCCCAGCGTTGCTAAGACCACGAATGTGATCCAACCTCCGCGGCGAGAAATGCGCCCTGAGGGAAGTGGTCGCAGCGGTCGCTCTTGAGTGTCAGTAGATTCATCGAGCAGTCCATTGAGCGCCATCCCTGCCAGATACAAGCAGCAGACGCTCATCAGCGCGCCAAGAAATGGCCAGTGCTGCATGGTCCCGACGGCGCCCGCCATCCGCGCCCCAGCTTCGGTGTCGATCAGGGCAGAAGAATCCGGAGGCAGCTGCGCCAATGCCAGCGCGATCGCGTACCCAGCCAACACATTGGTAGCCACTGAGAGCAGATTGGAGATTCGGAGAAACTCCAGGTAGGCGAGAGTCGTGCGCATTGAACTTGCAGGCTACTCCGCCCTCATCGCACTTCTAGTGAACAATAGTTCGTCGGTAATCCCGTGAGCCAGTGACTGGGGCCGGTGATTCATGGGCATCGCACCCCAGGCATAGGTCTCAACTTCAACATGGCTCACACCGTCTTGGGGAGAGAGAGCCCCGAAGCATTCATGAATTTGCTGCTGCGTGGTGCCAAGAAGTCCCACAGACTCAAGGTGCACGGGCACATGAAAGTGAGTTCGCCACACCCCATCAGGCGCATGATCGAAGGCGCGGTCGAGGTCCTCATAGAAGTGAACCGCACCCTGGCCATCCAGAACGCAAGTCTGATGCAACCATTTGGGTTCGTCGAAGTCTCGCAGTGCTCGAAGCGCGCGCGGCGCCCCGGTGCAGGTGAGAGCACTCGACACCTGCACCTTGCCCACCCGCACTCCACAATCTCGGTAAGCCGCCAGCGCATCAGCCTGCTCTTCAAACATGACAGCAGCGTGGCAGACATCATGGCACACCCTCAGGTAGCGGCGCACCTCAGGTTCGCCACGCTCCTGGCTCAGACAACTGTTGAAGAATTGAGAGACATCAGCAGACCGTTGCAGCACGCAGCCGGGCTCGGGCTCTAGGTCAACATGGAGGCACTTGCCCGTGCGCTGCTCAATGTTGGCAAGATGTCGAACCAGTTGCCTCAGGTGCATCGCGGCGCGCCCGAGGCTGGAGCCACTGCCGTCCAGTTCAAAGCGGGATTTCCAGCCGATAGGAAGGGTCGAGATTGATCCTTCGGTGGCATCGCTGGGCAGCAAATCGACCAGCACATCAGCGAGTTGCGTAGTGAAAAGCAGCCGCCCCGCCTGCGCCCAGTGTGGTTCGTAAACAGCATGTTTGACTACGGCTTGATGAAAATCGCCGTAGGGAAACCCGTTGAGCGTGAACACCGACAAGCCCCGTGAATGCAGCCAGTCACGCAAGTCACAGGCTCCGTGATCTATCTCCCCCAGAGCGTGCAGCGCGCGCGAGCTGAGCCACAGTCCGATGGGCAGGATTTCCGAGGGGGAGTACAGATTCCGAACTGCTACTGCGTGCTTCTCCAGATTGCACTTCATTTCGTCCAGCGTTGCACCGCCGTGAACATTGGTGCAGTAGCCGAGCGTTACGGGGCTCATGTGTTCACTTGCACCGCGAAGCGCAGGTGTGGCGGGCGTGGCATGCAGCGATCAACTGGCGCACTATGCCGATGCCGGTAGTTTCATCTTTGGTTCGCTCGGGATGCCACTGCACACCAACATAGAAGGGGCGTTCCCGGTGACAGAGCGCTTCAATGATCCCATCGTCGCTGTGTCCGGCGACACCGAGGGATCCGGCATCGGCAAGCGCCTGATGGTGCGAGCTGGCAACTTCCCCGGAGCCGAACTCACTGGTCACAGAATGAGTGCGATCATCGAGGTGTCTTTCGCTGTCAGCAATCTCATCGGCGAGATGTTGGATCAGCGTGCCCCCGGCGTGGAATCCCATCTCTTGCATTCCTAGACAAATCCCCAGCACCGGAATCTCCGGGCGAGAGTCCAGCGCGCGCAGAAGTTCGAAGTCGGCCTCCTGTCGCTGGGAATCCATTACCTGCGCCGCATGGTGCAGGGGAATGTTGAAGGGACGAGTATCAATGTCAGGGCCGCCCGTGAGGAGCACACCATCCACGGCATCGAGCATCTGCGCTCGCATTGCGGCGATGGCGGGGAGAATGAGCGGGATCCCTCCTGCCTCCAATACCGAGTGGAGATAGGTAGCGGCGACTTCATGCCGCGATCCATCTCGAGTCAGGCTGGCGGTGATGCCGATCCTTGGCCTTTGCTTGCTGCTCATGACATCATCGTAATCAGGAACTCTCTATACACTCTGACATTGATCTCACGATGGAGAAACCTCGGTGTGGGTACGTACCTGATCATCAGCGGTTGCGTTCTGTTCGCGCTGGGGAGCGGCCCCCTCTTGGTATGGATGGCCCTTGATCCGACCGCCAATCCAGTGGGACCGGGCATCCTCGCGTTTCTTACCTTTTGGCCCTCGGTGCTCCTAGTTGTCGCGGGAATTGTGACGGTCATCGTTGGGCGCGTTCTCTCGCGCTGATGGCATGAACCACCACGCCACACCTACCGCAACCGCCCCAGTAAGGGTCGCCATCCAGTACCCATGACTGATGGCCTGCGCCAACTCCGTTGGAGTTTGCTGGGCTGATCCAAGCGGCAGAGAGATACTGACCACCGCCGAGACGGCAGAGATTCCCAGCGTCCCACCTACCTGCCGAAAGGTGAGCAGCAGTCCGCTGGCTTGAGCGCGGTCAGACTCCGGGACCCGACTGAGCGCATCGGTGGTTGACGGCCCACCCACGAAGGCGATGCCGCAACCGAGAAGCGTCAGGCCAAGGGCGAACAGTTGATACGACTCCATGGCAATCGCCAGTGCCTGAATGGAGAAGCCCAGTGCTGCCAGGAGAGTCCCCAGTCGAACAGGCGTTCGAACACCCACCTTGTCGTAGATGCGACCAGAGACATGCACCAATACGAGTACCGGTATGAACAGAGGCAGCATCGCCACGCCAGAGCGAGCGGGTGAGAAGCCGATCACTTTCTGCAGGAAAGCCGGTCCGAATACCGAGCAGCCCGTCATGCCAGCCTGCATGAGCAGGATGAGGAGTGCGTCCGCAAGCAGCGTTCGGTCCGCGAACAATCGCAGCCGCAGAAGTGGATGAGGATGACGCAACTGTCTCCTAACGAAAGCGAGTAGCAGAGCGAGTCCTAGAGACGCGCCCAGCGCGATCAGCGGGTCACGCCAGCCTCGGTGGGGCACCTCCTGAATCGCAAACACGAACGCCGGTAGTCCCAGCAGCAAGAGCGCGGCTCCACCCCAGTCGATGGGAGTTCTTGGAGCGCGGGGAGCATGCGGCTTAGCGATCGCAACCAGCAACAATGTGAGGACGGCGATGGGCACATTTACCCAAAACACCCAGCGCCAAGAGAGATACTGCACAATCACACCGCCAACTGCGGGGCCGGCCGCCAGAAAGAGCATGGGGATGCCTATGTAAACCCCCATCGCCTTGCCTCTCTCCCCGGGCGGGAAAGAACTGACAACCAGAGCGCTCGAGGTGGATTGCATCACGGCCGCGGCAAGTCCTTGGATCACGCGACCAAATATGAGTAGTTCGGCTGATGCAGCAGCTCCGCAGAACACACTACTGAGAGCGAAGAGCAATACACCAACCACGAAGGCACTGCGCTTGCCCACCAAATCACCAACGCGACCTCCCAGTGCGGCGAAGGAGGCCATGGCGAGGATGTAGCCATTCACGACCCACTCGGCGCCGAGGGGTCCAACTCCCGTGTCTTGGCCGATCGTTGGAAGAGCAACACCAACAACGGTCACATCGATCAGGATCATCGAGAGTGATCCTGTCATGGCGACGAGAGTGATCCACTTGCGCGCCCCCTCGGCGCCTCCGCCCGCATCGCTCCTAGCGTGTGACATCGGCGGCGGTGGGAGTCAGCGGTTGGGCGCTGAACTTGGCACTCTGGGAGAGGAAACTCCGAGGATTCTCAAAGGTGATCTTGTGAACGAGCGACTCAAAGTGTCCTCGCCGCCGCATTTCCATTTGCGCCTTGGGAACTGCAAGTGGATCACTGTGTCCCCAATCCCCGGCGCTGTTCATCCAGATCCGTTCATTGCCATACATCTCGATGATGTCCACGGCGCGCTGGGGCGTGCACTTGGTGTCTGGATAAAGCGTCATGCCACACCAATAGCCGCGGTCGAGAACGGGCTTGACGGTGTGTTCCTCCACATGATCAATGAGGACCCGACCGGCACTGATGCCGCCGTGAGCCTTGATGGCATCCATGATGAGAATGGTGCCCTTCAGTTTGTCCTCAAGATGGGGCGTATGAATCAGAATCATCTGCTGATACTTCGCGGCTAGGGCTATGTGCTCCTCCAGAATGAGCAGCTCGTTGCGAGAGTTCTTGTTGAGTCCGATTTCTCCGATGCCGAGCACGTTGGGCGCATCGAGGAACTGAGGGATGATCCCCAGCACTTCCCGCGAGAGTCCAACATCCTCTGACTCTTTGGAGTTGATACAAAGCCATGTGTGGTGACGGATCCCGAACTGCGCGGCTCGGCGTGGCTCGAAGTCGGTAAGGAGGCGGAAGTAGTCAAAAAATCCCCCGACCGACGAGCGATCGTAGCCCGCCCAGAAAGCGGGTTCGGTAATGGCAACACAGCCCGCGCGAGCCATGCGCACATAATCGTCGGTGGTTCGCGAGACCATGTGCACATGGGGATCGATGTACATGATTGGCGGTGTTCAGGTGGAACGGTCTGTGCTGGAGCTGAGGTCTACGCAACCGACAGCGCCCTTCATGTGAGCCTTCCCGATCGGCACGGTTGTCTGGTCACTCCAAAGCTCGAGGATGCGCCGCGCCCGTTCGGGTTTGCCATCTAGGAGCAAAGAGATTGCTACCCGCAGTGCCGCCACGCGGTAATCATCCTCGCCGCCGGCACGGTCTACTCGATCCAGAAACGCGGCGATGTCCAGCACCTTGGCCCGGTGTTCTATGAAGTAAGCATCCGCCGTTGCCTTCTTGGTGCGGATCGGTGCAGTGTTGTCGGGTGACTCGGGCACGGCGTACCCATCTTACGGCGTGATTATCGCAGTCGCCGCACTGCTTCCCGCACCACCGAAGGATCGAGCGAGTGCACCTCCTCGGGTTGCCCGATGCCCCGAAGCAAGGTGATGCACAACTCTCCTCCGAGGTGTTCACGAAACTCATCAAGACCCGCGAGGAGCTCATCGGTTCGCGCCAGCAGGGGATGGCACACCGGCAGCATCAGCCGACGCAACACAAAGATGATGCGGTCCAAGTCGCCCGCACTCAGCCATCCCATGAGGTGAGAGATGGTGCAATCGAGACCGAGCCCGATGGCGACCGCATCACCGTGCGAGACCTCGTTGCCACTCATCTCCTCGAGGCGATGAGCAGCCCAGTGCCCAAAGTCGAGCGGCCGCGACTGGCGCACCTCGAAGGCATCGCCGCACGAGACAATGTGATGGAGGTGAAGTTCACCGCTGCGCGCGATGACAGGCAGGGCGAGATCCATGTCGCGCGCGGCAATGGCAGCAGAATCGCGTTCGATTTGCTGGAAGAGGTCGACATCACGGAGCAAAGCAATTTTCACCGCCTCGCTGAATCCGCAGCGAAAGTGAGGCGCCGACTGGGTGGTCAAGAACTCGCTGTCACAGAGGACTGCCCAGGGCGGCGCGAACGACCCAAGAAAGTTTTTCTTGCCGAATCGGTTGATGCCGCACTTCACGCCCATGGCGGCATCGTCCTGGGATAAAACCGTGGTGGGCACGCGAACAAGCCGCACGCCACGGTGCGCGGTGGCAGCACCGAATCCAACAGCGTCCAGCATGGCGCCACCGCCTATGGCAATCACGAAACTCTTGCGATCGATGTGATGTTGGTTGACAGCCTCGATGACGCGATCGAGCACAACTGTGTTGTTCTTGCACTGTTCGCCCCCGGCAACGGTTTCCATCAGTTCCAGCGTGGGCATGCCGGGACCGGCAAAACAGCTGGTAATCGATTCCCTGAGTTGTGGCCACGATGCTGCCACCCCAGAGTCAATGAACACCACGGCACGCTTGGGCGCATCACCTATCTCGGCGTCTACGAGGGCTTCTGAGAAGCATGGATTGTCGGCAGCAAACAGTTGTCGCGTAAATCGCACGCGGTGCAGGAACTCAACGGTGAGTGGCCGATCGACCAGAGTTGAGTTGGTGAGGGGGAGGCTCAGTGATTGGCGGCTCGACGCGGACAAGGTCCTTCAGCATAGAACGAAGAAACCACGGCGAAGGGGCGATTCGCCGTGGTCGCCCGCGAAACCACTCCGCGGGTGCACCCCTGCCACACAGGGGTGCGATTGCAACTGTGATTGACCTGTCCCTTGCCCTTTCCGCTACCTCCATGTGTATCTACGCTCGAGTGGGCCTAGTGTTCGAAGATCCCTTCGAACTGTTGGGAATCACCAATAACCGCGAGTTCCGCCCAGAAATGGCGCGTACCGCTTGGCAGCAATAGCGAGTTCCGCTTATGGCGACTCTAGCAATTGCACAAGGGTGTGCAAGAACCTTGCCGCTTCAGCGCCATCCACCACTCGGTGATCGCAGCTGATGGAGAGAGGCAGGGACCACCCCGCGAAGAAGCGGCCATCTTTCACCAAGACTTTTTCCTTGGCGCGGCCCACGGCGAGAATGGCAACTTCTGGGTAGTTGATGATGGGTGTGGCGAACATCGCACCGTAAGAGCCCACATTCGAAATGGTGAATGTTCCACCAAGCGATTCCTCGCGCGAGATGGTTCGGTCGCGGCAGCGCTGGGCGAGCGACTTCACCCCATCAGCAAGTTCCAAAGGCGACTTGCGATCCGCGTCCCGAATCACCGGAACCATCAGGCCCGCGTCAGTATCCACGGCGAATCCTAGGTTGATCACGCCCTTTATCAGTATCTCGCCCGCATCATCATCAACGATTGCATTCAGAGAGGGGTGCCGCCTGAGCGCCTGACAAACCGCGGCGGAAACAAAAGGAAGCAGAGTGACTCGGCGTCCGGCAGTCTCACTAAACTCCCCACGCCTGGACTCGAGCGCCGTTACATCCGCCTCGTCAGTCGCGGTGAAGTGCACGCAAGTTCGTACGGAACGAGAAAGGGCCTCGGCAATCTTGCGCCTGACACCACGGAAAGGGATGCGTGCAGAAACGCCTTGAGCATCAACGACCGGTAATGGGACAGCATCCGCGGACGCGGCGGGGGAGGTCAAGCCTGACGAGCTCGACGCACTTTCAACATCGCCAGCCGTAACCCGACCGCCGCGGCCGGTTCCCTGCACCCGATCGATGTCCACCTGCAACTCGCGGGCGATACGGCGAACCGCCGGAGTTGCGGAGGCCTTCCCCATCGACACGCCGCTTCCATCGGGTTCGGGGCGACGCGCGAATCGATCGCTGACGGAGAGCGTGCCGGACATGTTGCCGACAACCGTCCCCTGATCAGCCTCGCTGGTGGCAAGCTTCGCCGGAGCTGCTTTCTGAACTGGCGCGGACTTCACGCCGGCTGTGGCGCCATACCGAACCAACACAGCTCCAACCTTGATGATGTCTCCTGACTTGCCTACTAGCTCGGTGATCGTGCCGGCCCAAGGACTGGGAACCTCTACTAATGCCTTGTCGGTTTGCATCTCGGCAATGGACTGAGACTCTTTCACCGCGTCACCGGCATCCACCAGCCACTTGATGAGCTCGGCCTCAG
>SIAA01000043.1 GCA_009692045.1 Phycisphaerales bacterium
GGCCATCGTCCTCGCCGACTTCCACGGAGGCTGAGCCACCGCGGGGCTCTGAACTCTACCGCCACCCGCCAGCGGCGCCCCTGCAGTCCCTCCGGTCTGACGCGCCAGTTCCGCAGCCTTGGCATCCTTGCTCTTCTTGGCAGCGATCGCGCCGATTATCTGCATGGCTACGAAGGCAACCGCGATGAGAACTTCAGTCCACCTAGGCATTACGGTCTCCGAGGATACATCAGCGCTAGCGAAGCGTTGGTTCGAAGAAACTCGCAGCCAAAGGCGGCGCCCAGTGCCACTGGGTCGAGTACCTCCGCCGTTGCTCCGTGGGCCAGTATCACACCCCCTCGGAGCCAGCACACGCTGTCTGCACATGCATCGGCGAGCGGAAGATCGTGAATCGCCATCAGGACCGTCCCCCCTCGCGCAGCCACCTCTCCCAGCAGGCGGGCGCAGTGAAGCGATGCGCTGGGGTCCATAGCACTGAAGGGTTCATCGAGCACTAGCAGCCCGCCGCGCTCATGCTGGGCCAGTGCCCGGGCCAGCACCGCTCGCTGCCTCTCTCCCATCGACAGCTCGGCAAATGGTCGCTCGGCCATCTCCCGAATCCCCACATCCTCCATCGCTGACTGCACTCGGGCATCATCGCTACCGCCGGCATGCCGCCCCAGTGTTACCAACTCGCGCACGGTGAAATCGGCGGCGAGAGACGGGCGCTGGGCGACGAAGGCGATGGCGCGGGCGCGCGAGATGAAGTTCATCGTGGTGACGTCGCACCCCATCCACTGAACTGAACCAGTTGCGAGCGGATGGAGCCCGGCACAGCCATGCAGGAATGTGCTCTTGCCGCTGCCGTTGACACCGATCAGTGCCACGACTTGGCCGCCAGTTAGTTTCATGGTGGTCTGGCAAACCGCCACTCGCTGCCCATGCTTCAAGGTCATGTTGGTGATCTCAAGCACGGTCAGTTCGCGCCTCCGATGAGGCGCGATCTCCGAAGCAGAATCAGAAACACGGGGCCGCCCGCCAGTGCCGTGAGCACCCCCACCGGAACTCGACCGGCACCAAAGTCGAGAGACTGGCGCAGCGCGTCGGCGGCAACAAGCACGGTCGCGCCTGCGAGCGGGGCGGCCCACGCCAGAGGCGCATGGCGGCTTCCCAGCAACATCCGCGCAATGTGGGGTGCTACGAATCCGACAAAGGCAATCGGCCCGACGAGGACCACGGCAATGGCCGCCAGCACTCCACTCAGTGTGAATAGCGATGATCGGAGCACGCTCAGGCGCACTCCCATGCTCGCTGCCTCATGGTCGCTCACGGACGCGACATCCATGGTTCCCGCGAGCCGCGCGCTGACAATCGCGCCTACGACCGAGGCGAATAGCGCCAGCCCTAAGACATCGAGAGGTGGAAGTTCAGGAATGCGCCCCATCATCCAGGTGGTGATCGGCAGTCGTGCTTCCGGCGGCAGAAGGCTCTCGAGCAACAGCGTGAGCGCTGACGCGACCGTCCCCAGACACACTCCGGCAAGAACCATGCTGAGTGGATCAATCTGGCCGTGCCGTCTGCCCAGCATCCAGACCGCTAGCAGGCTGACGAGACTTCCGACTGCAGCGGGGAGGACTCCACCGAATGCCAAAGCGAAGCCGAATCCTGCCGATGCCATCCATGCCGCGAGTGCAACACCGAGCCCTGCGCCTGACGACAACCCGAGAATGAATGGGGAAGCAAGCGGATTGCGAAGTAACGCCTGTAACAGCAGCCCGCTGGTACCGAGACATGCCCCCGCGGCGACTGCGCTCGCAAGCCCCCCGCAGCGCAAACGGAGAATGACATCCCACGGCACAGGCGAAGCACTTATAAAGGCTCTGGGCGCAAACAGACGCCACGATGCAGCGGCGATGAAGGCTGCTGCCAGAATGATGAAACCCCATGTTTGACGCTTCCGATTCATGGGGATGCCCCGGGTTGAAGATCATCACTCGGAGTCACTTCGGGTTGCGGAAGCGATAAATCTGGGACTGCTTGAGGGTCAACCGCGCCTCGCGCCAACAAGCTGGCGCGAATGCTCCGTGCTGTCTGCAACACTCCTGGGCCTGGTGTGAACGCAACGCTATCGACGGCGTAGGTGCGCGCTCCCCGAGGTACCTCTGGCATTCCCAGATCGACGAGCCGTTGATCGAGCGCAGCCGCGTCTGCAGGGGATGCCCCAACAAACAGAATCATCTCTGGTTGAATCGCCAACAGGTCTTCGACAGTCAATGATGGATAGCCAGTCCGCTCGATGGCGTTGCGTCCGCCTATGCACTCAAGTAGGTCGCTGACATAGGTGTGCCTACCGAATGCCAGATAAGCATCACCTTCCGAAATGATGAGGGTGCGGATGTCGGCCTGTGCCATGGGAAGAGTCGCCTCAGCTAGAGCTGCAGTCCACTGCGCAGCCAGTTGGCTCTGGGCACAGGAAAGAGTGGCAACTAGGGCAACCATCTCTCGCACATCGCTGAGAGAATCAACATGGACGCGCCGCAGCGGGATGTTCATGAACTCGCAGACTCGGCTGAGTTCATCATCGAGCGAGTTTGATCCCTCCCACTGTGCCAGAACTAGAGTGGGACCAAGCGCCAGCAGTGCTTCGGCGTCAATCTCGCGAAGCGACCCGGCGATGGGAATCGACTCGGGAAGAGATAGGCACCAAGGGGTACGCCCGACTACGCAGTCGCTGCACCCCAGCAGTGCCAGCGCCTGAGAAATCGCGGGGCTGAGACTGACGATTCGTGCTGTGTTCCCCCGGTCGCCATTACCGTAAGTCGGCGTCTCACTTGCCTCAGGCTGGGAGCCAGCGCCCCGCTCGCATGCGGCGAGTGCCACGAAAACCAGCGCAATGGTGACAACTCGCATAGGGCCTTTGGGGCGTTACAGTACCCAAACGACATGCGACTCTGGGAAGTAATCAAGAGTTGGTTCAGACGCGAGCAGCCGAGACTAGAGGTGATCGAGGCGGTGGCTATCACCACGGTACGGCCACCGGACAGCGAACTGGCGCCCGGCACCCTAGCTCTGGTGGAGGACTTCCGCAGTCATCTCAAGTCGCACGCACAGTCCCAGGAGAATCTGTCGCAGATGCTGACCTCGGTATCGGCGACGCTGCACGCGCTGCCGGAACTGGCAAGGCAGCAAGGACGCGTTCTGGAGACTCTGATGGAGGCTGCGGCCCGTGCCCGTCAGCGCGATCAATCAGTCGAGCGCAGTTTGGTCCAGCTCAGTGAGGGCGCTGAGAGGCAGACGCAGGTGCTCGGATTGGTGCAGCAACAGTTGGATCTCAATCACGAGACGGCTATCCATGTGTCGGACAGTCTTCGTGATCTCTCACTTGCTCTGGGCGCCCTCTCCTCAAACTCGGAGCGCCACACTCGCGCCATTGAGGCACTGGCAGAAACCACCCGCAAGCGAACCGACCAGTCTGATCGACTCGAGAAGAGGCTGCAGGTGTGGTTGATCGTCGTAGCGTCAATCGGGACTGCTGCTGTTCTAGCCGTGATGTGGCAAGCGAATCAACTGAGGCAGTTCACGCCCGTAGCGGTTGGTGGATCGCCCGCCGAGAGCGCCACCGGTTCTGCAGGTGGTGTTGCTGGGAATACTGGTCAGAACTCCGGTACCAGCGCGGCAACTGGAACTGATGGGCCCGCTGCGGGGGCACTTGGTCCAACTACTGGGGTTGCTCCCGTGGTTGTCGAGGTCGTTCCGGTTGTTGAGGAAGAGCCAGAGCCTTTACCGCCGCCGAAGGCGGTTGGGGATGCGGTGCCAGACTTGCAGGCTGAGAAGGCCGAGGCCGAGAAGGCAGCTGAGGCAAAGCAGACACCTCCGGCACCAGTTCCAGCTAGCGAGCCTGCAACGGAACCTGCGCCCGCGCCCGCGCCTGCCACTGAGCCTGCGACTGAACCCGCGCCAGCACCATCACCTGCGCCAGCACAAGAGCCAGCGCCAGCGCCAGCGCCAGCACCCGCACCAGCACTAGAGCCAGCGTCAGCACCCGCACCAGCACTAGAGCCAGCGCCAGTACCCGCACCAGCACTAGAGCCAGCGCCAGTACCCGCACCAGCACTAGAGCCAGCGTCAAGCAGTTTGCAGTTGAGCGCGCACTAGACGCTGGTACTCATCGCAGCGCTCCAGCAGTTGAGAGTGCGACCCTTCATCGACGATTTTGCCTTCGTCCATCATGATCACGCGGTCGGCGCCGCGCATCGTCGACAGTCGGTGCGCCACCACCAACACGGTGCGCCCGATCCCAAACTCGGCAAGAGCCGCGTTTATCAACTCTTCGCTGTGAGAGTCCACTTGACTCGTGGCCTCATCGAGGATCAGCATCGCAGGATCACGAAGGATCGCACGGGCAATGGCGATTCGCTGCCGCTGTCCGCCTGACAAAGAAGCGCCGGCCTCAGAAATCTCGGTGTCGTATCCCTGCGGCAACTCGCGGATAAAGGAGTCGGCATGAGCCGCGCGTGAGGCCGCCTCGATCTGTTCATGGCTGGCATGAGGCAAGCCGAATCGAATATTCTCGTAAATGCTGGCCCGAATCAAGACCGCCTCCTGCGTCACAAACCCCTGCTGTTGCCGCAGACTGCGGAGGCTGCCACTAGTGATGTCCATCCCATCCAGCAGGATCCTGCCGCTACTCGGCTGCATGAGCCGCGCCAGGAGCGCCACCGCTGTTGTCTTTCCACAACCGTTAGGCCCCACAATCGCCACATGCTCTCCGTGGCGCACCGTGAAGGTCAGACCTGAAACTGCGGGACGATCCGCCTTGGCGTAGGAGTAGGTAACTGACTCGAACTGGATCGATTGGTGGTGACGAGGGAGCGGAGCCAACTTGCTGTCACTCTCATCTTCACGGGCGCAAGAAAGCAGTTCTCGCAGGCGCTGGGCCGGAGCCGACGATGCCTGCACACTGTTCCATAGTTGAGTGAGCGGGCGAAGGCTGCCGCCCGCAACGGCAAGTGACCCCATTGCCAGAATGAAGTTGTCGAAACGCATCCGGCCTTGCACTATCTGAGCAGCGGCGATGTACGCCAAGCCGAGCACGACCGAGATGGCGATCGTCTCCATCAGAGGTGAACTCAGCGCTCGAACGGTACGCACACTCAGTTCCTCGATCACTACCTTGCGGTTGGCCTGATTGAAGCGCTTCACTGAACTCGACTCCGCAGCGGCGGTTTTGAGAGCGCGCAGTCCTTGCAGCGATTCGCCGGTAACTCGCAGCAATGACTCTTGAGCCCTTAGTGCTCCGTGCATTCCCCGGCGGATGCGCTTGCCGGTCTTACGCAGGATGACTCCTAAGAGTGGCGCGAGTGCTGTAGCTACCAAAGCGAGCCTCCAGTCGAACCATACTGCCACCGCGAATGCCATTGCTCCCTTGGTTAGCTGGGCAACGACATTGCTGGTGAGAGAGACCAATCCGCCACTCAGTTCGGCGGTGTCACGCAGGATTCGCGATGTGAACTCCGATGGTCCCTTGCTCACGACTGTCAGCAGTGGCAATCGCAGGGCATGGCGAAAGGCATCCAGCCGAACCACTGCTACCAATCTGGTACACAGCGCGAGCGAGATCGATTGATGCAGGAAGTTGCAGACTGCGCCGAAGACCGTCAGAAATCCCAGCGCCAGCAGCGTCGCTCCAATGCTTCCCATCGATGAAACTGGAAGCATCCCGACAATGAAGGGTGGCACCGCGATCCAGGGTGAGCCCGCGTTGTGCTCCATGGCCAACGATTGCAACCCAAGACCAGCAGCGGCCGCTGGATTTGCGCCAACTGCGGCTCCCCGAGTGAGAATGATGTCCATTATGGGGCCGAGCAGGGCTAGCCCCGCCCCCAGCCCACCCGCCGAGAGGGCAGCACAACAAAGAGCGAGCGCCAGTCGTCTGGGCTGCCTCAATAGTTTGCGTGCGAAATACCAGAAGTCCTTCATCAGCGAGTATCAGACAGGATAAGCGGGCGACGAGATTCGAACCCGCGACATTCAGCTTGGAAGGCTGACGCTCTACCACTGAGCTACGCCCGCGCGAGAGGCGCAGTGTAACGGGGATTGCGAATACCATCCGCTGATGAACCCTTCACGAACTCTTGCCATCCTCTGCTGCGGTTTCACCCCCCTGCTCGCTACCGCCGCTGTCGTCACGCCTTGGGCGGCTGCTCCTCGAGGCGAATCAATCGTCACGCGCGGCGACATCGGACTTCGAATAGAGAAAGTCGGACGCGTCGAGAGTGCCAATCGCGCTCGGCTCGACTGGAAACCGGAGGTTTATGGGGGCGAGATCCGAGTGGCAGAGGTGGTGCGGGCAACGGGAACGGTTCGAGCGGGGGAGGTGATTTTGCGCCTAGTCGCCAAGGATCTTGACCGCGAACTCGCGGAAGCGATTCGGCAACTGGATGCCAGCAAGTTGCGCCTGAACACCAGTGAGCGCGAGCGGGCCATCTCCGAGGAGAACTCGGCGCTGGCAGTGACTCGCGCCATGTTTGCTGCGGATGTTGCGGCGCGCGAACTGAAGAGGTGGCAGACCTACGAAGATGCCAAGGCCCTGGAGATGCGGGCACTGCAGGTTCAGGGCGGCGAGGATCGACTAGTCGACGAACGCGAGGAGCTATCGCAGTTGGAGAAACTCTATTCCGGAGCAGCGCTCGACAGTCAAACCAAAGACATCGTCCTCGACCGCGCCCGTAGGAGCCTGAAGCGCACCGAGAGATTTACTTTTTTCAGCACCCGAGACGGTGCCATCTATGTGGCGGAACTGCACGCCGATGCTGCCCGCCGCGTCAGCGATGCGGCGCGTGACACTGCGCTTGACCTCGCTCACGCCATCATCAATCAGGAACTTGGACTCATCCGCAACAAGTTGACGAAAGAGGATGCCGATCACGGATTGCAAGACGCACAGCGCCGCGTCGATCAACTGCAAGCCGACAAAGCAGCGCTGGAAATCAAGGCCCCATTCGACGGGGTGCTCGCCATGACACCTCGCGAGCGTGGCGACGAACTCAGCCGCGGTGCCAACATCTGTGAGGTCAGCGACCCCTCCAAGCTGCGTATTCGCGTGGATCTCTCAGCCGATTCGCTTCGATTGGTTGATGTGGGAAGTGATGTAATGGTGAGTTTCCCTGCAATGCCTGATCGTTCCGGCCTGGGCCGCATCAGCCAACTGGCAGCAGTCGGAACGGCATCAGGTGAATCGACGGTATTCCCTGCGGTGATAGACCTCAATGGTGCAGGCACGCTGCCCCCGATCGGGCTCGATGCCCGAGTTGAGGTGCGCGGTTCCATCAAGAACGCACTCATTGTTCCCTTGAAGGCAGTAACGACAGCGCCGGATGGCAGCAAGATCGTCCGCCGTAAACGGGGCGACTCCATCGAGGAGGTCCATGTGCGTGTCGGAGCCAGCGACGGCACCAATGTTGAGATCATCGACGGACTTGCGCCGGGAGACACGCTCGAGGTCGCGGATGGTTGAGGGCAGCGTGCGAGACTCACCAACGTCACGAGCATCTCAACCGGGCACCTGCCTCGCGCTCTCATTGCTGCTCGGGTCGCTGGGGTTCGGATCATCATGCGCAGCTAGGGTGGCAAGGCCGAACACCGCGCTTCCTTTCGCCGCCGTACCTCTGCTCCCAGTCGCGCCCCCGCGAAGTCCAGCCGAGTGCCGTAGGGCCGGATTGAACTGGCTCCTGACCAATCAACTACCCGATGGTTCCTTTGGGACCTTCGAGTCGAGCCGAACCGACGAGGTCTATCTAGACACGCAGTCCAGTCATCGAGCCTTTCATGTTGCCACGACTGCCTTAGGGGCGATGGCACTAATCACCCCGGCTCAGTCCAATCATGCTGCCGAGGTGGCGCTAGAGCGCGCTGTCACATGGCTGCTCGCTCAAGAACCAGTGGGGCAGGCATCGGGCGGAACCTTTTATGACACTTGGGCGCACACCTACCTGATTGAACTGGCAGCGCGACTGCTGAGTCAGGCACCAGCAACCGGTGACTCAACCGAATCGGCCCCGCCCAGCGACGCGGCGGCAACCGAACTTTCTGAGCAGCGCGCGCGCGCGCTTCGCACCCTTGAACTTCGCGCCCTGCTTGCTACCGAGATCACCATCGCGCTGCGCCGTCAGGCCACGGATGGCGGCTGGGGCTATTACGACTTTCAGGGTTCATTCGACCGCGCCACCGGTCAGCAGACCACCAGTTTCAACACCGGCGCCATGATCCTCGCACTTCGGGCTGCCCGTGCAGTAGGCGCCGAGGTCCCCGAGGCCCGTCTGGTCAGTGCCGTTGAGCGGCTTCGCAAATTCCGCCTTCCGGACGGTGCATTCGTTTATGGCACCTACGCCGATCTTCGACCCATGGCCGGGTTCAATCGCCCTAGTGGGTCGAGTGGTCGACTGCAGGTGTGCCAGTTGGCGCTGTTCGATTCGGGCGTGGCGTCGGTAGATCAAACCGCGCTCGCCAGCGGGCTCGCATATCTGCGCGATCGGCATCATTACATTGAGATCGGCCGAGGACGCCCCATCCCTCACGAAGCTTTCTACAGCAACAGCGGCTACTACTATTTCTTTGGGCACTATCACGCCGCGCGCGTTGTGACTGCACTCACCGATGCCAACACCCGCGAGGACTATCGAGCGTGGCTCGACACTCTTCTGCTCAGCATTCAGAACTCCGATGGTTCTTGGTTTGATTACCCGCTGTATGGCTATGGACATGCCTACGCCACCGCCTACGCCATGCTGGCTCTGCAGCAGTTGGATGCACTTGGTAGTGCCGATCAGGACGCCGCCACGGATGCCGAAGCTGCTCGCATGCGATCGAACTCTTCCCAGAACCCCGGGTAACTCTTGGCGACGCAGGCGGGATCATCGATAGTGAGGCCAGGTCGCACTAGTCCTAGCACCGCGAAGCTCATGGCAACGCGATGATCATTGTGAGCTTCAATGGTCACCGGCCTGCCATGCGCCGTGGACGGGTCTATTTCTACACTTGCCGATCCAATAGTGACCCGGCACCCAAGCTTCTCCAGTTCACTCGCCAGAACCGCCACCCGGTTTGACTCCTTGTGTTTCAGAGTCTCCAGTCCACGAATGCGAGTCGGCCCCTTCGCTGCCGCAGCCACTGCTCCTAGGCAAAGTGCACCATCGGGAAATCGAGAAGCATCGATATCCACTCCACGCAGTGGCGCGTCACCGAGTACGCAAACACCGCTGGCGCTAGGGACCTCGCGGGCACCCATGGCCACCAGAGCCCCGAGCAGCGCACCATCGGGCTGCTTCGTGCCCCGCGAGAGACCCGGTATTAGCACCCTCGAGCCACGAACCAGTGCTGCCGCAGCCAGGAAGTAGATCGCGCTGCTGGCATCAGGCTCGATCGCGACATCGTGCGCCTGCAGCGGCCCATGCGGCACGCTGATGCGAACTAGACGGCCTAGAGAGTCCCGAAGTACCGTCGGCTCTCCCCCGAATCGGCGCAGAGCAGCAACGCTCAACTCAATGTAGGACGGGCTCGTAGGTGGCTCGCTGAAAAATATGTCAACGCCCCGCTCCATCCACGGTGCTGTAAGCATCGCTGCGGATATGAACTGACTTGACGCGGTTCGTCCGACCTCGATGGCACCGCCTCGCAGCGCTGGCACACCGCCATCCGACTTCCGAGGGGCGCTCCTCGTGCTGCTTCCAACTTTCCCCCCACGTGCTGGAGACGCACGCGCTCCCACACGGACGGGTAGCCGCAGTTCCTCCTCGGCGTACTCAACCGATGCCCCCAGTTTGCGCAGGATGTCCACACCCTCGCTCACCGGGCGCTGGCGCATGCGTGCACTTCCATCCACCACGATGGCTTGGCGAGCCAGTGCCCCCACCGCAAGCATGAAGCGAGCGGGCGTACCGCCATCACCGAGGCTCACCGCCATACCACCGTCCGGCTGCCCGGCTACCCCGCGGATAGAAACTGACTCACCACTCCATTGAGTTTCGCAGCCGCAAGCCGAAAGGGCTTGCAAGAGCAAGTCGGGGTCCTCGGCCCTAAGCGGCCGTCGAATGTGAGACACCCCCGATGCCAGCGCAGCCAATACATAGGCTCGGTTGGTTTCGCTCTTCGATCCCGGAGGATGTGCCTCAAACACAAAGGGGCGTCGAATTGGCTCAATGGGGCGCGGGGCAGCGCAGAGGTCGCTCATCGATTGACTCGTCACTCCGAGGGCTTGGGTCGACGGAACACAGCGACTACATCTTCAATTGGAATCACGAAGAGGCGATTGTCTCCCTCAAAGTCAACGGGCACGCTGTGGCGCGGGTTGAAGAGCACCTTGTCGTACTGCACTATGGGGTAATCCTCGTCTCGAGAAACCTGAGCGCTGATCGCCACCACCCGCCCTGTCAGAGTGGGGATTTCCATTTTGTCGGGCAAGTGAATACCCACCTTGGTGATCTTCTTGTCCTCATCCTTGCGGATGAGCACCCGCTTGCCAATGGGCTCGATGGTCTCCATCATGCGTGTTCCTTGCTCAGCCTTTTTCGACATGGCCACATGATAGGCTTCACGCGCCATGCACATGATCGACGGCATCCGTCAACTTGTTCGAGATGTTCCTAACTTCCCCCGGGATGGAATCGTGTTCAAGGACATCACGCCTGTTCTCTCCGATCCCGCCGCCCTGGCACTTGTAGTTGAGTTGATGGCGAACCCGTGGCGCAAGGCGAGCATCGACTTTGTGGTAGGCGCCGAAAGCCGAGGATTCATCTTCGGCACCGCCATCGCGCAGTCGCTCTCCTGCGGCTTCATCCCCGCCCGCAAGAGAGGGAAGCTCCCCCGCGCGGTAGTGAGCGCGAGTTACGACCTCGAATACGGCACTGATGAGATTCACATGCACGCCGATGCCATGCCCAAGGGCGCACGAGTTCTGATCGCCGATGACCTCCTAGCCACGGGAGGCACCATGATTGCCTGCATCGATCTGGTGCGCAAGTTGGGCGGACAGCCCTTGGCGGCCAGCGTGTTCATCGAGCTCTCCGAGCTCAAGGGCCGCGCCGCTATCGCTCCGGTGCAGTTGCACAGTGTCATTCGCTACTAGCGCGCATACCATGTCACTATGGCAACGACTTCGGCATTATCGTCCGCTGAAACTAGCACCGCAACCGATCCTCTGGCACTAGTAGATGTGGATCATGTCCGCTTCTTTGTGGGTAATGCCAAGCAAGCGGCCTACTTCTACGCCTCAGAGTTTGGCTTCGATGTCTCGCAAATCTCCGACCTGACAACCGGCTCGCGACAGAGCGCCACCTATCTACTTACTCAGGGCAACATCCGATTGCTCTTGGAGTCGCCGCTGACCCCTTCACACCCAGCAGCCGAAGAGCTGAGGTGCTACGGCGACGGGGTAAAGGACATCGCTTTCACCGTGTTCGATGCCGAACGGGCTTACGAGCAGGCGAGGCGCAACGGTGGCGCCAGTGCCTATGAGCCGCGCACCCTCAAGGATGCGACGGGCACCGTGACCATGGCGGGCATTCAGACCTACGGCCGCGCGGTTCACAGTTTTGTGAGCCGGACCGGCGCCTACGCCCTGCCCCAGTTGAAACAGGGCGGAGGATTCGCCCCGGGATTCGAGCCCGTTGGGGGATTCGCGCTCAATGACTTCAACCGCCAGCATCCCTGCGGCCTGAAGTTCGTTGACCACTGCGTCGGCAATGTCGAACTGGGCAAGATGAACTACTGGGTCAAGTGGTACGAGGATGTGATGGGATTCAAGATGTTCAAGCACTTCGATGACAATGACATCGGCACCGATTTCTCGGCGCTCATGTCCAAGGTCATGGCCAGTGGCAATCACCTGATCAAGATGCCGATCAATGAACCGGCCGAAGGTCGTAAGAAGAGTCAGATCCAGGAGTATCTGGAGTGGCACAACATGACACCCGGGGTACAGCATCTCGCTCTGCGCACGGATGATGAACTCACCAGCGTGGCGGAGTTGCGCCGACGCGGAGTGGACTTCCTGAACATCCCCGAGGTCTATTACGAAAAGGTCTGGGAGCGCGTCAATCGCACCCTTACCCAGCATGGCCATACCGCGGTGAAGGAGGATCATCAGCGGGTTCGCGACCTCGGCATCCTGGTGGATGCTGACGACGAGGGATACCTGCTGCAGCTGTTCACGAAACCGCTGCAGGATCGACCCACCCTCTTCTTCGAGATCATCTGTCGCCGCGGCAGCCAGTCATTCGGCAAGGGCAACTTTAAGGCTCTCTTTGAGAGTCTTGAGCTTGAACAGAACCGCCGCGGCAATCTCTGATCCCGGCGCATTGCGACATTCACCTCGTCAGTCTTGAAAACCCCCGGGAGACCCCGGCTCCATGAAACATCCACCATGCCTCAATTTGGTTGGAGTAGTGCCACTAACAGCGTGCGCTCTGATGTTGACTCTGTGCTCATCGTGCTGCTCGCCTTTGCCCATCGCACCGACAGTTTGTTTGGATGGGGAGTCAACTGCGGCACTCATTGAGCTCGCCGTGGGCGAGACTGTGCGCATCGAACTCCCGGGAAACTCAGGGACTGGCTTCGAGTGGTCAATACTGAAGTATGACTCGGTCGTGTCGATCACCTCTGCCCCCGCGGTGGCGCAGGAACCTGGCCGCGCTGGAGGACCGACTACCTGGATGTTTGTTATGCAGGGCGTTCGCCCCGGGCCTGGGCGCGTCGAGTTTGGTTACGCGCGCCCTTGGGAAACCGACCAGGCTCCCGCGAAGAAACAAGTGGTTCCGGTGCGCGTGGATGCAGGTCGCTGAGTCGGGTCTCATGCTCGCTCAGCCCGGCCAACGCTTGATCGAGCAGATCCAAAGTTCGCTCAAGACCGCCCCATAGAGCCGCACCATGCTGGCGCGGGTGACTCAACCGATACGCCGTCTATGCGCAGTCGCCACGCGTGTAGGGCAATCCCCTCTCCAAGAAACTCGCAGGCAGTGCCTTTGTAGAGAGTGTCACCGGCCAGTGGCGCATGCACATGGGCCATGCCCGCCCGAATCTGATGCCTCCGGCCCGCACCGATCAACTCGATTTCAGCGAGGTCAAAACTGCCTGCGGTACCGGGCAGCCCACTGCCATCTGATCGCCGCAGGAGTTTCCAGCGGCAGCGCCCCCGCTCTTGCTCCGACCCGTCGAGGGCAACCGTGACCTTTTCCGAGCTCTTGTAGCGACTGCTGAACCACAAGTTGAACTCGCCTTCTCGGTCGAGACCGCGATTCACCAGCGCCAGGTAAACCTTGGCGATTGATACTCCATCCGGCTTGGCCCCGAAACCTGCGCGCAGAACGGCGATGTGCTCCTGAGTGCGAGCTGCAACCATGCAGCCGGAGGTCTGCTTGTCAATCCGATTCACCAGCCCAGATTCGAAGAGGCTGGCCTGGGCAGGAATCGCCTGGGCCAGCCAGGACTGAATATCCGGTGCTCCGTCCGTCCGCTTGGTGGAGACACTGTGCCACCCTGCGGGTTTATTGATCACCAGCCATCCATCGGTTGTCATAACAACTGCTGGTTCGGTGCTGCTCATTTGAGCCGCCCAAGGTACCGGCAAAGTGCCGAGTCAGAGCGATTGACGAAATCCGCTCAAAGGCGTTCGATGATTTCGTTGGTCCAAGTCTTCGCCTCTTGCAGGCAGGTTTCAACGGCTGGGAGCAGCCAGTTGTCCTGGTTCACGAACCAGACGCGATCAGCAACGGGACGGGACAGGATCTGCGGCAGGCCACTGGAGAGTTGTCCCTGCTGCAGGAACGGCATGGCATGGCCCCATCTGGTCATTCGCACTTGCACCAGATCGGCGGGCTTCAGTCCGGTCACTCGCAACATGCGGCGGATTTGCTTGGCACCCAGACGGGCATAACTCTCCCAGTCTTGATTGTCGATTATGGTAAACCGAGCGGTGTGCCAGGGCAGCGGCCAATACATTGTGAGCACATCCCCCACCGGGCTAGGTACAACGCTGGCGAATGAACCATCCACCACATCGGTGATGCGGCGATCAGCGGCAAACTCATTGTCATTCATGGGGAACGCGGCGTCGTGAATCAGGAACATGTCATAAAACGGAACGGGTGCCTGACGACTCAGCAGAGCGTTGGCTACTAGATATGCCACATTCTCAACCTGCGGAATCAGATCCCACTTCTGGGGATCAAGCTGCTCCAACTGGGGGAAGTACTGGCGCACGATGTGCTTGCTGCCGGCAACGATGACATGCTGGGCGCGGAGCAGATGAACCACGCCATGCGGATCGACGAAGGTGACCTCTCCCCGATTGTCAACAAGGCGAAGATGCACAACTCGGCAGCCCGCTCGGAGCACGCGTCCGGGCTCCTCATCTGCGCTCTGGTCGTAAGGCCGCAGCGCGTCCACAAATAGTTGCGCTAGGCCGGCGTTGCCCCCAGGTAGCACGATGCGCCCATACTCCTCCGCGGCGACAAAGTTCCAGCCTGCGGCGGCAGAAAGTTGATCCCAACCGACCCCGAATGATGAGTAGCAGTAAGCCTGAAGTGCTCGGGCCAACATGGGCGGAACATGGCCGCCACACACTGCCAGTACATCGGCGGCAAAAGTGCGTTGATCCAAGCGTAGGGTGACGTCCCGACTTGAGGGCGCAAGGGGAATCTCTGGATAAGAGTCGCCCGCGTACATGGCGACTGCCGCTTGATATCGAGCAAGTCCCCGCCGCTGCTCTGGCGTGCATCCATCGCAAAGCGCCTCGATGATCTGACCTCCGTACTCGATCCGGAACCCATCGCCGGGGTCAATGCGCGCGTGCCGATAAACCCCTAGGTCGTTATAGAGTTGCTCGAGTGCGCTCCCCTTGTCGGGAACCATGAAGTATGCAGAACCGAGTGAATAGGGAATTCCCCGCCAGCGTTCCCCCATGGCATTGCCACCCATACGGGGGCGCAGATCGAGTACCGCGAGCTTGGCGTGATCGCGCAGGTGCCACGCTGCCGCTAGGCCTGCCAGCCCGCCTCCAATGATGGCAACATCAACTTCTTCTGTAGTGGCAGCTGGTGGGAGGGCGCAATCCTCACAAATGTGAAAGGGCAGATGACTCGAGCCGAAGTCGTCGCCAAACCATCCGGCGTGAAATGGGAGCCCCTCCACCAGCACGCTGCTCGGCGACTCTGCAATGTTGAGAAATGGCCCCGCCTGCCCCAGCGGAGTCCATCCTCCGTCGGACACAAATCGCTTGATTCCCGATGCCGCGCTGGCAGAGCGCAATCCCCACGGGATTCCACCAAACGCCAATCCGGTCGCCACCGCGGATAGGCCAAACTTGGCAAACTCACGGCGAGAAATGCGCTGCGGTCGATTCACCCAATCAGCATAGCCCTTGATGATTACCGCACAATAAGAGGTTTGGCATTTTATGCGGTCGGACCGAATAAACCAATGAGCCCGCGGTTTCGATCAGCTCAACTGCCTACTGGGG
>SIAA01000044.1 GCA_009692045.1 Phycisphaerales bacterium
GCTTTGGGCGGCATGCACCCATGGCATACTTCGCCTGGGCGGGCCACTCCCTCTCCGATTCAAACGCACTCTATGCGTGCTGTGCTACGCCAGCGGACCGACTGTCTCGACAGCCCTTCCCTGCATCGGTCCCTATTGTCTCAGCCCAGTGGCGAGCATCTGGTGTTTAGTTTCGGCGGTGATCCAAGTGAGGGCGATGCACCGAGTCTCCACGCTGCGAGCCACACTGGCTGTGGTTCTTCCAACCGTGGTGTTGGCAGTCGTTCTCTTCACCGCTTACATGTCGCTAATTCTGCTGATTCCAGCTTCATGGGGACCCACCCAGTCTGGTGTGCAACTTACGCCACCGGCTCCCTTGGTCGCGCCTCAATCAGATGCTGCGGCGGAGCCACCCATCACTTTGGAATCTCCACCAGAAGAGGATTCCGCGAACGACCAGCTCCCCACAGAGTCCGTACCAAATCCCCGCTAGTCCACCGCCCAGTTTTACGCCCAGCAGCCAGGCCAGCGGCAGGCGAACTCCATAACTACTCACTACCGTGATCAACAGCACCCAGGTGGTATCGCCTGCTCCGCGCAAGCCGCCGCGGATCACGATCCCCACGGCGAAGAACACCTGAATCGCGCCGCAAATCATCAACAGTTTGGGAACTTCGGCTAGATGCACGGGCTCGCGGCTGATTATCCGTGTCAGTGGTTCACCGAGTAGCAGCAGCAAAACACCGAGCGAGCCCATGATGGCGATTGCGATTCCAGTGCAGGCAACCACGGCCTTCCGCGCCATGACTGCATTGCCAGCACCGAGGTACTGACCGGCGAGAGCCGCCGCTGCCGCGCCCATCGCGAAGCCGGGGAGAAACGAAAACGCCTCCCATTGCACCGCGATCATGTGCGCGCCCACTAGGCCGCCCGTGCCCCCAGATGCGTGGGGAGTGAGCGCGATCATGCCGATGAAAGCCATCACAAAGAGATTCACTGCCCAGAGCGAGATGCCCTCAAGGAAGTTGGGAATCCCTACGCGGGCGATGCGCCATGTAGTCGGCCATGTTGGGCGAAGGTCGCGCGAGGTTGGCCGAAGATCCTTGACACCGCGGAAGAGCACCACAACGGTCAGCAGCGCGCCGACTCCGTAACTGATGGCGGTGCCGAGGGCGATTCCCATCACGCCCCACTCACCTGGGTCGATAGGGAGCGGTGCTGCGATCAGGGTATCGCCGAAGCGGAGCTCGACTCCCGAGAGCAACCAGGCGAACAGCACATTCACCACATTGACACATAGGGCGATGTACGCAGGCTTGGTTGCTTCGCCCGCCCCGTGCAGGCACATTGAACCAACGGTCATTATTCCCGTGAGCGGCATGGCGATCGCCATGACCTGCACATACTGACGACAGTACTCCGCCGCCTTCCCCTCCAGCGAGCAGATATGAATGAGGGGATCGACGCAGGCGTAGAGAGCCGCGCCTACCGCGATTCCCCAAACTAGCCCGACGCCCAGCGATCTTCCGGTTACTTCATTTGCTTCTGTCAGTCGTCCCGCGCCGATTGCTCGAGAAACAATGGCCTGAGCACCTACGCCGACGCCGGTCATGGCAATGCCGATGAACCAGGCAACATAGGCGCCGATTCCGATGCCATCTAAGGCGGGGACAGCCGACCCGTCGGGGAGAAACCCGGCGATCATCTTGTCCGCCAAGCCCACCGTGGCCGCCAACATTTGTTGCGCCAGCACCGGAATGGAGAGGATCCAGATGGCGCTCCACATGGAGTGGCCCGCCAACTTGCCGCTACGAATCTGGCCATCGGCGAGGGAGTCGACCTCGCCCTCCGGCAGTTCCAACATGGGCGGGGCATCGGGATCGACAGCAGAGCTCAGGCGGCGAAACTCGTCAGACTCCGGCTTCACCCTAGCGACTCTCAGAGCCGGAGTGGCTGGCGTCGTCAGCCTCGTAAGTAGAGCGCTGCCCAGTAGCCGCGAGACCCGCTGGCAATCCAGGCTTCTCCCACACTGGCATGTCCCAGAACACTACGTAATCCCAAAAGCCGTAGGGGCGAACGAATGTTGGATACAGGTAGAGACTGTTGGCGGCGAATCGGCGCTCCAGCGGTGTCGTTTCGTACCAGGTGATCCACCTGGTTCTAGCGATCCCAAAGTCCTGATCGGTGAGAATTCTCAGACTATCCATCGCGGCGTAGTTCACGGTCAACTCGGTCTGATCGAGAGCTGTCACCAACGCTTGGAAGACATCGTCGCGGGGATATTGCCCCAAGCCGATGGCCAACTCAACGCGGATATCAGCGGACTCATTCTCATCGACGAGCTTCTGATACATCGCCTCGGCGACCTCGGGGTCATGCAGGCGCTGCAGTCCGATGGCGGCGGCCAAGCGAACCTGCACAAACTGGCTATCGAGATTGACCGCAATCAGTTTGGCATCGAGGGCGGTGCCGTGGCGTGCCAGCGCGCTGATCGCCGCTGCCCGAACCAACGGATCCTCCGACTCTTGAACATAGAGCCGGAACAGTTGGAGATAAACCTCATCGCTGCCGAAGATGGCGGTGCCCAGAAGCGTCACGCCGCGGCGTTGATTCTCCTGATCCGTTGTGTCCACCGCCCAATCGGCGGCCTCGCTGGGAGATGGAGGCACGAATGCATCCTTCAGCGAGCGCATGTCCGATGAAAAAGTGTCACATCCCGCGCCGGCAATGAGAGCGAGTAGAGAAGGAAGCAGCACGCGGCGGCACATCTGCCGCGATGCTAGCTACTAGGACCCAGGCGTGGGCTGGCCGCAATCGAATGTGCTGGGAACCAGACATACGAACTGCAGATCGCACTGCCCGGTATTGCGAAACTGATGCAGAGTGTTGGGCGCGATCATGAGGAAATCGCCCTGGCGAACCTGATGGAGGGAATCATCCGATTCGACCGTTGCCGAACCGGCGACGATCATCACTTCGTGTTCATAGTTGTGACTGTGACGCGGGGTGTGCCCGCCGGGCGCCACCGTGAAGTGGCGCATGGAGAAGTTGGGGGCGCCATCAGCACGGGAGACCATCAGCCTCATGGATACTCCGCTGGTATCCGGCATGGTGATAGCAGTTGCTTCTGTGGTCTCAACGCGGCGAATGAGCATGATGGGATGATACTGTTGGCACCATGAAAGCCGGCGCGTCATCATCAGTTGCCATCGACGGTTTCGCCCTAGGTGACTACCAGACCAACTGCTACATCGTTAGGGAGATGCCCGCGCGTGGCGTTGATGGCGCGGCAGCGGCTGCCCATCGGCCGTGCTGGATCATCGACACGCCTCCGCAGCCGAGGCGGGCCATTCAGTTTGTCCGAGATAGCGGCCTGACGCCGGTGGCCATCATCTATACCCATGCCCATCTTGACCACATTGAAGGTCAGGAGGAATTTCTTGCGGCCTTCGGCGACATTCCGCGTCTGGGGCATCCGAGCGAGCGCGATTGGTTCGCCGATCCGATTCTGAATCTCTCGGCACTCTCCGGCATCCCCGTCTCTGTGCGTCCTCCGACTGCTGATCTACTTCCGGGGCAACTGCCGGCATTCGCCGGCACTGACTGGCAGGCATGGCACACTCCCGGGCATAGCCCCGGCAGCGTCTCTCTGGTTTCCCACGGCGCACGAATGGTGATCAACGGCGACACGCTCTTTGCCGGATCTATCGGACGAGTGGATCTTCCCGGAGCGAATCCCGAGCACATGAAGCACTCGTTGTTCGAACTACTGTTGTCCCTACCCGATGACTATGCGGTGTATCCCGGCCACGGACCCGCAACTTCCATCGGCAAGGAGCGTTCCTCAAATCCCTTTTTGGGTCTGGACGGGCGCGACTGGTAGCGCGGGCAGTTTGAGTTCGCACTCGCTGATCCACTCGCGAACCCGTAGTTCCAGCAAGTCAAGGGGAATGGCACCCGCACTGAGAACACGATCGTGAAACGCCCGAAGATCAAAGGCAGTTCCGAGAGTGTGTTCTGCCTGCTCCCTCAACTGGCGAATGCGAATCTCGCCAATCTTGTAAGCGCATGCTTGTCCGGGCCAGCCGATGTAACGATCAATCTCTCGTTCAATGTTGAGACTGCTCAGAGCCGTGTTCTCACTCATGAAGGCAATGGCTCTCTCGCGGGGCCAGCGCAGATGATGGATTCCCGTGTCAACGACTAAGCGGCACGACCGCCACATTTCGTAGAGCAGCCTGCCAAAGTCGTCGTAGGGATCCTCATAAAAACCCATTTCGATGCCGAGGCGCTCGGAGTAGAGCGCCCAGCCCTCCACGAATGCGGTGGAGGAGTAGTCGCGTCGGAAGTAGCGCACACCCTCCATCTCGCGCGCGAGTGAAATCTGCAGGTGATGCCCGGGGACGGCCTCGTGCAGCGCCAGGGGAATCATTTCATACTTGGGTCTTTGGTCGAGGGCGTAGGTGTTGGCGTAGAACCAGCCGGGCAGCCCAGTCTCCATGCTGCCCTGCATGTAGTAGGCAGTCGTTTGCGATGGTGCCATGAATCGGGGTATCTCCCGCACGCCGTAGGGCAAGCGGGGCAGTTTGCCAAACAGTCCGGGGAGCTGTGCATCAGTGCGCTTACAGATGTTGCGGTAAGCCGATAGAAGTTCAGCGGAGGTGTCGAAGTAAAACCTTCTGTCGGTGCGTAGGTAGGCGAGGAAGTCGGCAAACATCCCTTCGTCGGTGCGCAGCGGTGTCGCTGAGGAAGCGGGGGTACTCGATTCTGGCGGGGGGGCAGGTCGAGCCTCCGGTTGAGTCAGCCACCAATCAGTGCGCCGAATCACCTCCATCATCTCGGCGCGGATGCGGCTCACTTCACTCAAGCCGATGGCGTGAATCTGCTCGGCGGTCAGGCTGGTGGTGGTGAAGCCTTCGAGCGCGAATGCGTAGGCCTCGGCTCCACTAGGAAGGTCGGCGCAGGAAATGCTCTCTCGACAGGCGGGGATGTACATCTCTGCTAGGTAGGTGCGTAGTGCGGCCAACTCCTTGAGGATTTGTTCGCGGGATTTTGAGAAGGAGGCCAGCAGTTGCTTCTGAAGTTCACCCTGCGCTGGGTTGGCAGCTGGCATTGATCGCAGCGCCGTTTCAATCTCCCTCAGTTGCCCCGACTTCAGGGCATCAAACTGCTCCACTACCCCCTGCATGATGACGCGAGGTGGAGTGATTTTCTCACTCAACCCCCTTTGCAGCAGCGTCTGGCATTGCCTAACCGCTTCGGGGTAAAGCGCCAGCCTGGCCACAAGGTCCTCGAAGTCGCGGCTCTCCCGCAGGGGGATGTGCTCAGCCAGTTGAGGGATGTCCTGATGGGGACCGCCGCGTTGGCCGATGGGCATCAGCCACGCGCCGAATCGATGCCCGCGCACAGATCGATCAAGCTCGCGTTCCAGAAGTCGCCAGTCAAGTTGATCCAGTTCATTGAGTGAACTCGGGTCAATGGCGCGCAACTTGAGCAGGAAGTCACCAAGCTCCCCCTGACGGAGCTCCACTCCAGCAATGCTCGAGTCGGTAATGGAGCGGCGATCGGTCTCCCTTCCCAGCGAGATTGCCTGCTCGACAAAGGATTGATCCACCCACCTCTCATAGGAGGCGATGAGCGCGTTGAATGCCGTGTCATCCGCGGCGGCGGGGCAAGGAGTGAATGACAGGGCGGCAACAAGTCCTAGTAGTGACATTTGCCCAAGAATAGGCGGGTCTTCCGTGGCGGGCGGGCATTCCCGTGGTACCCTCATCTCGTTACTGGAGGCACTCTCATGATGCGACGAACAAGCGTTGGGCTGGCTTTCTTGGCGGGCGTAAGCATTTCGAGCATGGTCAGTGCCGATGCTGCATGGTCAGGGACAGCACCCGCGGGGCAAAGCACCAGCATCAATGTGGCGCTGACGATTAGTAGCTCATTCGGTACCGGAAATGACAACGAGACGCATAGTCACTCATTTGCGGGCGCGGCGACGGCGCGGCTTGTCCCTTCAGGTCCACCATTCAACACCATCACCATGGAAGCGCTTCATATCGATCTGGGACCTGCCAACTATGCATTCCAGTTTTTCTGCATTCCCCTTTTTGGATGCCAAAACCTCGGTGTTGCTCTGGCGGGAATGACTCTTGATCTGGCAGCACCAGTGACCAGTGCCCTGAATGCCTCGGGCGGGGCGTCCTTCTCGGCGGCGGGTTTCAATGTGGTGATGGACTACACCACCTCGGGGATTTCTACCGGCACCTATCACTTCATCACCGCCATGCCCATCAACTTTGCGGGTCGGTTCACCACCACCGGCAACTCGGGCAAGTTCGACCAGATGACGATGTCAACCATCACCTTCTATGTTGATCCCATCAATCTGCCAGCGGGGATCAATGCTATCACGATCTTCGTGAATCCCACCTTCACCAACAACTCCATGATAGGCCCTTGGGCACCCATTAATCCCGCAGACTTCGACAGCAATGGCGTTGTCGATGGCGGGGATATGTCAATGATGCTCGGGGCGTGGGGTGCCTCAGGCATGACCGACCTGAATGGCGATGGCTCCACCGACGGCGGGGACCTAGCCATGCTTCTCAGCCTCTGGGGCTGAATCGTTTCAGTCGGTAATCTCCAACCATGACGATGGCGCCGACTCCATTGACCGAGCAGGGATACTCCCCGCCTTCGGTTCGCCAATTCGGTGTGTTCCTTGACAACAAGGTGGGGAAGTTGCTGGAACTGCTGCAGCTGTTCGATGAGATTCCCAACCTCACTATTGCCGCCTTCAGTGTGGTGGACTCCTCCGATCACGCGGTGGTTCGCATCATTTTCAACAATGCTGATGCTGCGCGCCACGTGCTGCGCAAGAACGGGTACACCTTTAGCGAAATCGACCTATTGGTGGTTGAACTAGGTCCTAGCCAGTCACTTACGGCGGTGTGCCTCTATCTGCTGGGTGCTGAGTTGAACATCCGCTTCGCCTACCCGGTAATGCTGGCTCGCGAGGGCAGCCCCACCGTGGCCCTAGCAGTCGACGATCACCACCTAGCAGGTCAGATTCTGATGCGGAAGCGGTTCAAACTGCTTGGCGAAGAGGATCTGGGCTAGTCGGGCACTACCGTGGCCGAGGTTTTGTCGGTTTCCCATACGGTTACAGAGGTGAGAGTGCCTCCGGCGAGCTTCAGCGCAGGTTGCAGTAGCTCAAAGCAGCGCTGAGCGATGTGTTCCACGCTGGAGATACCTGAGGCGAAGTCCCCCGTCTGGTCGAGGTTTCGGTGGTCGTAGCGAGCCAGAATCTCGCGGTCCACAACTGTCTCCAGCTGATGAATATCACAGCCAGGGGCGTCCAGGCCCGCCATCATGGAGACCGAGAGCCGGTAGTTGTGCCCGTGCCCGCAGGGGTTGTTGCACTTGCCGTAGGTGGCGCGGTTTTGAGCCTCTGAGAGCGCGGGAGCGTGCAGGCGGTGGCTCGCCGCGAAGTCAAACTCTTGGGTCAGCGTGATCATGGATGGACTTTCCTGCTTCCAAAGCAGCGAGTGAGTTGGAGATTGATGCAAACAAACCGCGATTACCGGTTGATTCAGGCGGTTTTGTATCAGAACGCCCAGTTGCGGCAGCAGATTCGCTAGGCGAATCCTCTCTGTTCCAAAGAGCGCGCTCCGAATCACTGGTACTGCAATCGATCGAGTCGCATCGTCAATCTGAGCGACTGAACAAACGAAGCCAGTTTCAGTCGCCGGTCGACCAAGCAATGAGATTTCCACTTCGAAGAACGCGCCGATCAAGTTTGAGTTAGGGATCCCGCCAAAGCCATTGTTTCCGTGAGCGGGCTCGTCTCGGGAGACCGTAAATCTTACTTTTCTGGAAAGTAGGATCATGGCAAGTGGCAAGTCATTTACAAGAATTGTATCAGTCTTATGTACGACTTGACTCTATGTGTGACTCGTATACAGTAATCGCATATCCACTTGCCCCCGGAAGGGCTCGACGTGAGGCTTGCCTCCGTCGGGCCTTTTATCTTTTTTCAAGAGCCACGGTGGCGGGGGGAATGCTCTCGCTAGTCTGTGCCTGTTCACCGGCGCATTCGCCTGAGTTTGCCAATTCTCGATCGGTCTCTCCAGCCACTGGGCAGAGTGGAGTGTTGCAAACAGCGCCGCATGTTGCTGTCGATGTAGGCAAGCACGAAGTGAGAGTTGATGCTGTGGTCTGCATGACCGATGGGCCACTCGAGCAGGCGGTCTGCATGCCGATGACTCGCGAGCATGAGTCGCTGCTGGTGGCATTGGCGCGCCCGAGTGACATTCACGCGGCACTGCTACTTGCCGGTGCCACAAGCGGACATCCTGCCAGTTGGACCGCCAATGATTCAGGAGGCTTTGACTTCGTTCCGCCCGAGGGAGACGCTCTCGAGATCTCAGTGCAGTGGGAGGACCAGAGTGTGCCACTTCATACATGGATTCGTCCGGTTCAGGCACCCAACGCCTCGGCGCCACCTATGACATTCTTGTTCTGCGGCAGCATGTTTCGTCCCAACTCCGTCTCCATGGGCCCAGGCGAGCACTATGTCGCCAACTTCACGGGATCGGTGATCGGACTCGTCACATTCGGAGACGAGGTGATCGGGCTTGTCCAAGTAGTTCCGGATCAGGTCGAGGTTGCACCCACCACATGGGAGGCATGGACTGAGCGAATACCAGCTCTGGGAACCAAAGTGACTCTCGTGGTGCGATTGGCGCCGTGCTCGCGCGGGTAATATCAAGCGCAATGCCAGTTGCTGCGGCGCAGTTTGAGGGTGTTCGCAAGACTTATGCCACGCCCCACGGCGTCTCCGTGGAGGCACTTCGCGGCATCGACCTCTTGATCGCGCGTGGGTCCTATGTGGCCATCATGGGGGCATCCGGCAGTGGCAAGAGCACTCTGATGAATCTCCTGGGTTGCCTCGATCGGCCCACCTCAGGCAGGTACACCATCGATGGCGCCGAAGTTTCCGGCCTAGATGATGAGGAACTCAGCCGTATCCGCGGACGCAGGATCGGCTTCATCTTTCAGGCCTTCAACTTGATCCCCGAACTCACCGTGGTCGAAAATGTTGAGGTGCCGCTCTTCTATCAAGCGGTATCACCAGCAGTTCGCCGTCAGCGCGCGCTGGCTACTCTCGATGAGGTGGGGCTTGGCAGCCGCGTTCGCCACCGACCTAGTGAACTCTCGGGAGGTCAGCAGCAGCGGGTGGCAATCGCGCGCGCCCTGGTCTCGCAGCCGGCGATCATCCTCGCCGATGAGCCCACGGGCAACCTAGACAGTGCTACCGGAGACACGATTCTGGCTCTGCTGGAAACCATGCACACTCGGGGGATGACGCTCATCATCGTCACTCACGACGATCGAATCGCCCAGCGCTGTCAGCGGGTAGTGCGCCTGCGGGATGGACTGATCGAGTCGGATTCCTTGATCACGCATCCGCAAGTGGCACCACAGAACGCCGCATGAACGCGCCCTCGAGAAACTCCGGCACAGGGAGTGACACCTCGTGACACCACTTCGCATTCTCGGCATTGATCCGGGGACGCTTCTCACCGGATACGCGTGTGTTGAATCAGGGCGGGGTAGAGATCCAAGCCTGGTGGAGGCGGGGGTTCTGCGCCTAGCGAAGGGGGAGTCACTCTCTTTCAGACTGCGGCAGTTGGAGGAGGACCTCGTGGGCGTGATCGAGCAACTCCAACCGGTGCGCATAGTGGTGGAAAAAGTGTTCATCCATCCAGTCCATCCCGCTACCGCGATAGTGATGGCGCATGCTCGCGGTGTTGTGCTTCTGGTGGCGGAGCGCGCTGGTCTAAAACTTGTCGAAGTGACTCCTACCGAGGTGAAAAAATCTCTCACTGGCAAGGGACACGCCAGCAAGCGGCAGGTGCAGGTCGCCGTGACAACCCGCTGTGGGCTGGAGAAGCCTCCAACTCCCAATGATGTTGCAGATGCGATAGCCATCGCGCTGTGCGGAGCCTTTCGATGAGCCGACTGGTGGTGAGATGTCAGCGCCTGATCAGCGATCATCTGACTCCGGTGCTGGCATATCGGCGACTGGTGTTGCCCGATGATCGGACCGCACCCAGTTTTCTCTTTGAAAGCGTGGAGCAGGGCGGCACCGTGGGACGCTATTCCCTGCTAGGAGCGCGGCCAGCCGTCGAGGTGATGGTGAAGGGCAACGAGGCTGTTATCCGGAAACACCGAGCCGGTGTCTCCCCAGAGAATCGCTCCGTGCCCTGTACCGATGGTCTGGCGTTGGTCCGGAGCATCTGCCCGCCCAACATTCCCTACCAGAGCAATGGGGCGCTTCCTGCCGCATTCTGGGGTGGATGGGTGGGATTCGCCGGCTTTGACACGGTGCGGTGGCTTGAACCCTCCAAGCTCCTGTTCGCCAATGCGCCTGCCGACGATCGTGGCCTTCTTGATCTGCACATGGGGCTGTATCGATGCGTCGTGGTGTTCGATCATGTGGACAAGACAGTCTCAGTCGTTGCCAGTGAGGACATCGATGATCATGGCGACACGAGCGGCGCGGAGGCGGCGGCGCGTGCCACCGTCGATGCAACGGTTGAGCTTCTGTGTCGCGAGGGGGCAAGCCCCGCCTCGGGAGTATTCGACTTGGACACCCGCGCTGTTGGTACTCGCCCGCAGGCGCGTACCTGGACACCCAGTCAGTTCATGAGCGCCGTCGACAAGGCCAAGGAGTACATCAGCGCCGGCGATGTATTCCAAGTTGTGCTGAGTCAGAGATTCGAGCGCAACACCGCGGCCGATCCCTTTGATCTGTACCGGGCCCTGCGCATCGTGAATCCGAGTCCCTATCAGATTTATCTACAGGCCGAGGGTGCGATATTCGTAGCGGCGAGCCCGGAGATTCTTTGTCGTGTGAAGGACGGGGTGGTTTACAGCCGTCCGCTGGCCGGCACTCGCCCGCGGGGAGCAACTGCCGCGCGTGACGCCGAACTTGAACGCGAGTTGCTCGCTGACGACAAGGAGTCCGCTGAGCATGTCATGCTGGTGGATCTCGGTCGCAACGATCTCGGCCGCATATGCGAGCGCGGCTCGATCACCATCGAGCGCTGCATGCAGGTGGAGAGGTACAGCCATGTGATGCACATTTCCTCGACCCTCAGCGGCAAGCTCGCGCCCGGGCTGGATTGCTACGACGCGCTGCGCGCCACGCTTCCGGTGGGCACTGTGAGCGGCGCCCCCAAGATCCGCGCCATAGAAATCATTGATGAGTTGGAGCCGGTTAGGCGCGGTCCCTACGCGGGCGGCATCGGCGCCATCGGCTTTACAGGTGACATGGACATCGCCCTGACACTGCGGACCATGGTGCTGCCCACGGCCGAGCGTTCGGGCAATCAGTGGCGCGTCGACATCCAGGCCGGAGCGGGGCTCGTCCTGCAGAGCCAGCCCGACCGTGAGTTCGAGGAGACGGTTTCCAAGGCCGCCGCCCTCGGTCGAGCCATCGACTTGGCCGAGCAGGCATTCCCCAAGCGCTAGTCCAGCGGAATCGGTTCATCGCTTTGCGCCTCGGCCGAAGTCGTAGCCGGTCGATGATTGATGACCACCTCGTTCACATGACAGGCCGGGCCGCCTTGCAGACTCTCCACCTGCGGCAGTGCCACAGCCAATCGTTGTAGGGCATCCCACAGGGCCCAGGTCCCCAGCAGCGCCAAGGGGATTCCCAGCGCGGCTAGGGCGATACTTGCGGAGGAGTTGCTAGCGAGATAGGTGCGAGGCATTAGCAGCAGTGGTGCCACCGCGAGTGTGACTAGAGCGGCGCGGAGAGTCCACCTTACGATTCCTAGTTCGAGCCAGTGGGATATGGTCAGAGCGAAGCAGCAAGTCAGCATCCCCTGAATCCAAAGTGCCGCCGCCCAGCAGGGGTATGCCCACACCAACACTTGGAGCGCCCAGTCGTTGGGAGCGAACATCAAACAGATGGCGGTGAGAGAGGCAGTGGCAACTTCAATCCAACTGATCGCCACCGAGAGCGACAGTGATCGGTCCGCGAGGTCGGTGACCGACCTCGATGTTCTTGCCAGGCGCCGCACTCCAAACCAACGCCACCAGGAGAAAAGTGCCAAGGCGATCAAGAGGACAGAACCCAGTAGGGGAAGTCCCCCGACATTCAGCCAAACGATTAGCGCCGCAGCCTGTGCCAGAGCGATCTCCCGCAGGCCGGTGGAAGCAGAAATGCTTGGTGAGTCCTCGGAGATAGCGGGGGTGAATCCGGGAAACAGTCGAGCGGTCGGCTGGGGGTCGGAAGCACCCGGCCGGGAAGAGGACTCGCTCAGCACTGGGGAGCCGCACTCAGGGCACCTGCCTCCCGAGGGGCGACCGCGGAGGTCATAGCCGCACTTGCACAGGCTGGATTCCGGCAAACTGATCAATCGCAAATCCCCATTTGAACTTCATTCATTGAATGAGACTATAAGAGACGAGAATCAGTAAGCACCCAACCAGCACAAGGACCTAATGCTAATGTCATCGATGTCCCCATCTGCCATCTCACTATTGGCAATCGTGATCTGTTTTGGCGCGGCCGACTTTTCGGTAGCCAGTTCGTCACGAATCGATCAGGCGCAGGCGGGCTCACTGAGTCTGGACGCCTGGAGCGAGGCAGTTTGGGTCGCTGCGCGCGATGGTCAGGATCAGCGGCTCGCTGCACTGCTGCAGGCGGTCCCTGCCTCGCAGGGTGGTGGTGAGGATGAGAGAGTGCGAGCCAACATCGAAAGACGGGCGAATCATGTGGCAAGCCGGAGTTCAAGCAATCTCGCGCACTCGGAGAAACTTCGCGCGGAAGTAATCGAGGAATTCGCCAAGCCTGACATCGCCAAGGGTGCAGTCAAGCTGCATGAGCTCAAACTGGTGTTGCCACCCGAGTCGTGGCGCGAGGTGCTGCTTTCCGAGGCGATGAGCGGATATGAGACTCGCATCGAAGCCGCCCTGAACGAAGCAGAAGCTCTTGGTGATCTGCTTCTAACTCAGGAGCTGGCCTTCAGATTGCGCGCCATGAGTGAGGACTGCGGCCGACCCGATGAACTTCGTAAGTGGGATGGCAGGTTTGATGAACTCAGCAGACGCATTGCCCTAGTGGCGCTGTTCGCTCCGCGGGAGTTGCATCGCATGCGCACTGAGAACCTCAAGCGGCTGGCCGTCAAGGAGGAGAAGCTTCCTGAGTTTGATGAGAGCTTTGCCAAGGAGTGGCCGGAGGCGATGCGGGGCATCAACCAGAGCATGCTCTCGTCGGCCATGCGTCATCTGGCCAGCGAGCATGTGACCGGCACCGGTTGGAAGCCACTGATGAGCGGTGGACTGCGGGCGTTGCGTCTGCTCGTCTCGACGCCGAGCCTCAAGGAGAGTTTTCCGCAACTGGGGAGTCCCGAGAAGGTCGCCAAGATGACGGAACTCATCGACAAGCGACTGGTCGAGATTGAGAACCGCTCGGAACGCGAGTTCGGCACGGGCTACTTCCGCTCCGTTACTACTGACCTGCTCTCCACCAATCGCGCTACTGTCGGAGTCCCCGAGGAAGTCATGCTCTACCAGTTCGGCGAAGGCGCCAGCGAGGGCCTTTCCGAGGGATTCGGTGATGAATACACCGAGATCATCTGGCCGGACAAAGTGCGGCGGTTCCGCCAGCAGATAGAGGGTGACTTCGTAGGGGTAGGCATTCTCATCCGCCACACCGACAGTCATGAAATCCTCATCGTGAATCCGCTCGAAGGATCGCCCGCCTCTCGCGGTGGCATTCGCCCTGGCGATCAGATCACGGGCGTTGATGGGCGCTCCACCCTCGGCTGGAGTCTCAACAAGGCCGTTGAGTCGATCACCGGCCCGCAGGGCCGCGAGGTGACGCTCTCGATCAAGCGCAAGGGAACCAACGACACTTCAGCGACGCTCGATGTGCCGCTGGTGCGAGAGAAGATCAAGCTGCGCTCAGTAAACGGCTGGTGGAAAGATCATCTCGATGTGGAAGGTCTGCCGGTGTGGGACTGGTTCATCGACGATGACTCCGGCATCGGCTACATCCGTCTGACCAGTTTCAGCGATGACAGTTACGACGACTTTGTCGCAGCCATCGCCCAGATGCGCTCCGAGAGAACCCTGAATGGACTGATCCTCGACTTGCGAGGAAATCCCGGGGGGCTCCTCAAGAGTGCCGTCGGATTCACCAACCTGTTTGTGCAGAGCGGCCCCATCGTCTCGGTGGAGGACTTTGATGGGAAGCTCGTATCTCGCAGCGATGCCGAGGCTCAAAAAGCTCCGCTCGCCAACCTGCCCCTAGTCGTGTTGGTGAATCAGGGTTCAGCCAGTGCCAGCGAGATTCTCTCGGGAAGTCTGCAGGCTCATGATGCCGCCGTGGTGCTGGGCGAGCGCTCTTTCGGTAAGGGAAGCGTGCAAACAGTGCAGACCATCGCGGCCGGTGGCCATGAAGCAGGTGTAAAGGTGACCACGCAGTACTACCGACTGCCGGCTGCCGACGGTTCGATCAAGGGCCGACTGGTGCACAAGAAGCCAGGCTCTGCTGACTGGGGAGTGAATCCAGATCTCATGGTGGATATGACACCGGAGCAGACCGAGGATGTGAATGATCTTCGTCTTTCTGCCGACTCCATCCTCGAGGGCGATGCCAATGGCATCTCGGTGGACCTTCGCCCCGATGTTGAACAACTGGTCGAAGGCGGTCTTGACCCACAACTGGAAATGGCACTCATTCTGCTTCAGGCGCGCACTTTGAAGGATGTTGAGGCTCAGAAAGTCGCACAGGGAATCAAAGCAGGCTCGCCGCACAGTAATGGTGGTTGATCCTGCGACTAATGCTGGCAAATCGCTCACCGACTGCTCATCAGTATCCAGAATCCCGTCACTCACTCACACTTCGATGTGAAAACAAAGTCTGCATATTCGTTCGTACCCTCATTCCTGAGCCAGAAACAAATTGACAGAAAGTGCTTTGAGATTTCACCAGAAACACCCTGTTTTTGAATCAGGAATTTTTACGCACTTAGTGACGGATGGTGGGCAAAAGGAAAGCCCCCTGGCGCCCGACAGGCGGACAAGGGGCTTGGGTGCGAGTGACTGTTGCCGGTGACGGTTAGTTTGTGGTTGGCGGA